>CAZOTO010000215.1:0-2517 GCA_964582775.1 uncultured Myxococcales bacterium | reverse complement strand
TCCGCGAAGCGGCCGAGGAGCGTGGCGGACAAGAGCTGATCCCGCAGGCTGCGCGCTACCTCGTCCGCGAGCACCGCGGTCATCGCGGTCTTCGTCACGCCGGGGCACACGCAGTTCACCCGGATGCCTGCGCTCGCGAACTCGACGGCCATGTTCTTCGTCATCTGGATCACGCCCGCCTTCGAGACGCCGTAGGCGAGCTGGCTCGAGAAGCCCTCCATGCCCTCGATGCTCCCCACGTGGACGATGCTGCCGGATCCCTGCGCGAGCATCACGCGAGCGACGCGCCGGGTCATCCGATACGTCCCCTCTAGGTTCACGCTCATGACACGGTCCCAGGAGTCCGCGGGGATGTCGTGTGCCGGATGCACCTCCGAGATGCCCGCCGCGTTCACGAGCACGTCGATGCGGCCATCGAAGCGATCGCAGAGGGCGCCGATGCACTCTCGGATGGAATCGTCGTCGCTCACGTCTCCGAGCAGCAGGAGCGAGCGTCGCGAGCACTCTTCGATCCGGCCCCAGGCGTCGTCGGTCGGTCGCTGCACGTCGAAGCCCACGACGTCGGCGCCCTCCTCCGCCAACCGCCGAGCCGTGGCGAGGCCGATTCCCGATGCCGCTCCGGTGACGAGCGCGACCGTCCCTTCGAATCGAGCCATGATCAGCCTCCTGAGTGCGTGCCGTGCGCCTGCGTTGCGGGAGCCGCCGGCCCGATCCGCTCGACCTCGACGCGGACCCCGCGGTCGTTCCCGCCGGGCTGCGCCTGATGGATGAGCGGCTGCAGGTGGAAGTACCCCCCGGCGAGCTGCACGGGATTGATGGGATTCGGCAGGAGCGCCTGGTGCGAGGTGCGCCCGCGGAACTGGAACGGCTCCCACGCGTGGTACACGACGACCTGTGTGGGCCGAAGGGAAGCCGATGTCTTCACCTGGATCGTCATCGACCCGACGTCGTTCCACACGCGTGCGAATTCGCCGTCCTCGAGTCCACGCTCTCCTGCGTCGCGCGGATTCATGATCATCACGGGTTCGCCCCGCTGCAGGCGCAGCAGGTTCGGCTCGTCGCGCCAGCTCGCGTGAATGGACCAGCGCGCATGCCCCCCGGTCATCTGCAAGGGATGGTCACCACCGATCTTCGGAGGATCCTTGTGCACGGGAAGCTCCTCGCCGAGCTCCATGTAGAACGGGTGATCGATGTAGAACTGGATGCGCCGGGTGAGCGTAGGCCAGGGCATCTTCTTCTCGGTATGCCAGGTGTTCGAGGTGATCGTCTCGCCCGGGCGGATGTCGGTCGCGTTGCCGATGTTCACCAGGTCGAGACCGAGGCCCGTGTAGCGCTCGAAGCCCTTCGAGGACAGCTCGTCCCAGCGCATCCCACCGAGGTTCGTCGTCAGGCGCAGCAGCTCGTCGAGGAGCTTCACGTCGTCGCGCTCGGTGTAGCGTCCCTGGAACGTGTAGATGTCGTAGATGTGGGTGAGATCGCGCTCCACACCGGAGCGGTCGCGGAAGCCCTTTACCTCGCGCGCCCGTGCACGTGCCTGCATCGCCTTCATGAGCAGGCAGTGGAAGGCCCAATCGGTCTTCGCCTCGGCGATCGGCTCGACGGCCCTCGTCGTGGGATGACAGAACGGGGCGATGGGCGTGGCGTAGGTGATGTCGTCCTTCTCGTACCAGCCGGCAGCGGGCAGGACGTAGTCCGCATGGAGTCCCGTGTTGTTCATCCGCCAGTCGAGGGCGACCAGGCAATCGAGCTCGCGGAGCAGGGTGTCGTGCAGTGCGTGGTAGCCGCGGGTACGGCGCAGCATGTTCCCGCCGATGGAGACATACACGCGCGGGCGTGCCGGCGTCGGCGGAATCTGCCAGCCGTTGCGCACCGCCTCGTCGAAGTACGAACGGAGCGGGCGTTTCAAGTCGGGATCCCACTTCTCGGACCCGCTGTACAGATCGCGCAGTCCGACCTCGTTGAAGTAGAGAGCGCCCGCGATCAGGTTTCCGCGCCGGTAGTGCTCGCGTGCCTGTTCGTACAGGATCATCTCGTCGGTGAGACCGCGCGCGCGTGCTTCCCGGAACGCGGCGAGTGGATCTGCGGTCGCCGCGGCGTCGGCGGTCTCGGCGCCCCCGCTCGCGCTTCCGGTGATGTTCACTGCCTCGGTACCGGCGATGACGAGAGCCGCGAAGCCGGTGATCCCACTGCCCTTCTTGCCGATCTGCCCGGCGAGCGTGAGGACGAGGATCTGCGCGCGCTCCATCTCGAGTCCATGGTAGAACTTGGAGAAGTTCGCTTGCGTGAGGAACGTCGCGGCGCGCGCCTTCGCAATGCGCCGCGCCAGGATGCGGACCTCGTCCGCATTCGTTCCCGTGAGTGCCTGCACCCTCTCGGGTGTGTAGGACATCAGATGGCGCCGCAGGCGCGCGAACACCGGTTCGACATGGATCGATCCGTCCGGCGTCGAAACGGGAAAACTTCCTTCTAGAACGGGAACGTCGCCCTCTAGAGCGAGCGTGCGCGGATTCACCTTGA
>CAZOTO010000214.1:0-2527 GCA_964582775.1 uncultured Myxococcales bacterium | reverse complement strand
CTGACGGGATCGCGGACGCTCCCCGCCGGGCCGGAGTGCGAGTACACTGGAACACGGCGGATTACATATGACAGAGTTCAAGCACATCCTTTTTCCAGTGGACTTCTCTGCTGCCTGTATCGAGGCGGCTCCTCACGTACTCAAAATGGCGCGGCTTTTTAACTCCCGCCTTACCGCACTGCATGTTCTGAACATCGTCCGAAGCGGGTACACCGATCTGGACGCTTCCCTGGTCTGGCTGCCGGAAGAGATCGCGGAGATGAAGTCATCGGGGCAGGAGCACTTGAATCATTTCGTAAGGGAGCATCTCAACTACGAAACGGTCAGCTCTGTGGTGGAGGATGGAGAACCGGCCTCGGTAATCACCTCTTTTGTGGAGCGTGAGAAGGTGGAACTGGTGATGTTGCCCACAAGGGGAACAGGGCGGTTCCGCCGTTACATGCTGGGCTCGGTTACCGCCAAGGTCTTGTATGATTGTCCTTGCCCTGTCTGGACGAGCGCTCATACAGAACAAGACGGTGAACAGAAAGCGCCGGCATCTCCGGTGCTCTTGTGTGCCACGAACCTGGAGCCGGCAAGCGCCGAGTTGCTGCGATGGGCTTCACAGTTGGCGGCGGGACTCTCCGCCGTGTTGCAGGTTATTCATGTTGTGCCGGCGGTGGAAGAGGAGTCCAGGAACCCCGGCGCCATTGCGGTCCGCGACTACCTGTTTGAGAAGGCTCGCGAGAAGTGGAATCGTGTACGCGAAGAGGCAGGCATCGACGTAGACCTGTGTCTTGCAGGTGGTGACATTGCGCGGCGAGTGGCCGCGGAGGCAGCCCGCCACAAGGCCTGTGCCACAGCGATTGCACGCGGGCGTTTGAATAAGCCTTTCGGAGGATTAAGGACGCAAGCCTACTCCATCGTCCGGGAGTCGCCGTGTCCCGTGATAGCGATGTAGCAGGGAGGATGATTCGTGATGAACCTGAAACATATTCTTATACCTGTCGACTTTTCACTCCCGGTGCTCGCGGCAGCCGCCGATGCACGGAAACTCGCGAGTCAGCCCGGTACCCGAATTACGCTGCTCCATGTAGGGCAGGGTAGTGGCGTAACAGTCGGCCCAGCATCGAAGGAGGGCTGGATCGCAGGCGCCACTGGCGGCGACGCCGTACGTGTTGTGCAAGGCCTCGAATCGATTCTGACGGGACTAAGCGTGCAACAACACGTGCTGCAGGGCGATCCCGCTGAAAAGATCGTCGAGTATGCCCGCGAGGCGGGAGTGGATGTCATCATCATGCCTACTCGCGGCGTCGGCACCGTGCGCCGGTTTCTGCTGGGCAGCGTGACGGCGAAAGTACTTCATGACGTCGATTGCCCGGTGTGGACCGTTGTTCATGACATGAAAATCGAGGACGACGCAACCTCGCCAGCCCTGCGCCGGGTAGCCTGCGCAATCGATCTCGGTCCGGAGAGCGAACGAATTCTCCGCTGGGCGAGCGATTTCGCCGGCCAGTTTGAAGCAGCCCTGACAGTCATCCACGCAAGTCCGCAGCTAGAGCCGATTCTCGGCGTGGTCCACGATCCCGAATGGCGCGCCAGCGTGGGCGCCGTCCTGCGGGAGCGAATCGGGAAGCTGAATACCGATACCGGTGTGAGTGCGGAAGTGAAACTGGTAGGCGGAGAGCCGGGAAAGGCTGTCAGCGCCGCGGCCGGTGAACTCAAGGCCGATGTTTTAGTGATCGGCCGTCCGGCCGCTAACCGTTTTCTCGGCCGCTTGCGCACCAACGCCTACGCCATTATTCAGCATTCTCCGTGCGCCGTAGTGAGCGTATAGAACTATTGCAGGGCGGATTGAACGAGCCACGCCACTCCGCCCGCGGTAAAGATCCCGGCGAATGCCACCAGCAAGCCGCGTGCAAACCGCCGCGTACCAGCTATGACCGCGATGACGCTCTTGGTGATTGCATTGGCAGCCAGCGCGAGCAACACGGTACCGGAAGCAACTCCGATCGAAATGCCGGCTTGTTCGTAGAGTTCCGCAACCGCTAACAAAACAGCGTCCGCATCCGCCAGTCCGCTCAGCAATCCGACCCACTGGATCGATCCGGTTCCGAACGTTTCGAGTGCCGCCCTGCTGAGAAAGAGTACCGCTGTCAGGAGAGCGCCAAAAGTCAGGGCCGGCCCCAGGCTGAACGGGTTGTTGATGAAAGTAGGAGGCGTGACGCGGCCGTTCCGTCCATGTGCCCGTACCAGCGAAAATATACCGCCGGCTGCGGTCATCGCGAGCAGCGGCCACACGCAGGCCTGCGCCACCTGGTGATTGATGATGTAGAGCAGCACCAGAATTCTTGGAAATTGAAGCGTGTTTGAGATGATGGCCGCGCCTTCCTCGTGTCCGGACTCATCGGACGCGGTGCTGCTCATTCGCGCAAAAGCCACCGTCGCGGCGGTGGAGGACGCGATTCCCCCCAGCACTCCGGCCAGATTGGCCCCGGCGCGCTCACCCGCGAACTTCCGGAGGAAGTATCCGAAATACGAAATGGAA
>CAZOTO010000213.1:0-2563 GCA_964582775.1 uncultured Myxococcales bacterium | reverse complement strand
GCCTGCACGATCCGGCCCGACACGGTGAGCTTCGGACCGCGCGGCGGACGCAGGATGTCGTAGTGCAGTGTCGCCGTCGCGAAGTCACGACCCGCCGCGAACGCCATCGTCATGTCGAGCATGACGGCCACGACACCGCCTTGCAGGGAACCACCCGGAATCGTCTGCTCCGACCGCACGGGGAACCGAAGCTCCGCTCGTCCTTCACCGGTGGACAGGACCTCGGGACGCATCCAGTCGAGGATCGACGGATCGCGAGCATCGCCAGCCCGCTCTCCCTTCGCGTCCGGATTCGCGTCCTCGTCCATATCGATCCCCATCCCTGGCAACGCTTCCTGTAGGATGGCGCGCATCATGACGAATCGATGGCGCCGGACGGCGTGTGCAGTGGCAGTGTGGATAGCGATCGCGACGGGCGCGTGCCAACGCGCCGACGAGCCGCGCGTGGCGCCGAGACCGCCCGTGGCGCTGCCCGCCATACCGACCACCGGCACGCACTATGCGCAAACGGCCTGGGCGACGGTGCATCGCGATTCCCGAAGCTCGGACTACGCTCCGCTCTCGCCCGATGCGAACGTCGCCGTCGAGTGGACCGCGCTCGAGGGCGCCACGGTGCTCGTCGGGCCGGTCCTCGGACCCGAGGGGAATCTCTATGTGCCGACCGGGCGCGGTGTCGGCACGAGCCACCTGCACGCCTTCCGGCGCGACGGAACCCTGCTCTGGGAGGCCGCTCCCATGCGCGACCTCTCCGACTTCGACTACGCCGCCGTCGTGTGCGCGCCCATCGTGGACGGCGACGGGCACGTGTACGCGGCGGATTCGAATCAGCTCTGGTCCTTCGACGCGCAAGGGCGTACCCGCTGGGTCGTGGACCTTCCCGCACACGGCGTGAAGGGCTTCTTCGTGACCCCCATCTTCACGCGCGAGGGATTCGTGGGCGGCGTGAGCACGAATGGACAGGTGGCGTTCTTCCACCGCGAGGATGGCGCGCTCGCGATTCCCGTGATCGACCTGCCCGGCGGCCCGGGTCCCGATTCGCAGGAGCCGGCACCGGGCCTATGGGGCGGAGGTCTCGTCGCCGAGGCGTTCATCCGCGAGCTCTGGGATCTCACCTTCGGCCGCGCGATGGAGGTCGCCAACACTCCGGCGGTTCACCCCGAAACCGGGCGCATCTTCCTCTCGGCCGCGGGCAGTACGCCCACCGAGGGGATCCTGTACGGGATCGACACCTCCATGGAAGCGGCCACGATTGCCTTCGCCGCTCCCATGGGGAAGGGATCGGGCACGAGTCCCGCGATCTCTCCCGACGGCCGCTTGGTCTACGCCATCGACGACGAGGGCTTCATGGTCGCGCTCGACACCGGGACCGGCGAGCGCATCTGGGACGCCGCGGACACGATGGGCCAGGCGTCCCCCTCCGTGGGTCCCGACGGCACCGTCTACTCCTTCAACGGGATCGAGGGCACGATCGTGGCCATCGACGGCAGGACCGGCGCGACGAAGTGGCGCCGCGAGTACCACGAGATCGCGCGCCGGTACCTGTGGTGGGCTCCCTTCCTGCCGCGCGTGACCACGGTCGATGGGATCATGACCGTGACGGACAACGGTCTGTGGGCCTTCCTCGATCTCAACTACGAGATTCGCGGCGGAGAGCGCCCCTACCCGCAGCCGCGGAAGGTGGTCCTGGCCCAGATCGACACGGCCACGGGAGATGCGCTCGCGCAGATCGAGGTGCGCGACACCTCCTCCGCCTTCGTCGTCCCGGACGTCGACGGGCGCATGTACCTGTCCCTGGGGGCAGCGTCGAGCTCCATCGCCTACTACGGGGTGAACGAGAAGCTGCCGTGGCCGCTGCGCGTGCGTCGAAAGCCCGTGGGCGGGATCGTCGCGCTCGCGCCCATCCAGGAGTAGAGGACGCTCCGGAAGAACCGCCGTCAGCGCGGCACTCGGGCGGACACCGCAGGGCCGGACTCCCCCGCCCGGGGCGCCGCGTCGACGGACGATTCGAGGCCGGCCTCGCGCACGGCAGCCCGCGCGAGCAGGTGCGAGGCGACCGGCAGCGTCGAGAGCAGGAAGCCGAGCACCAACGCCAAGCGCCACAACCAACCCCATTCCGGCGCGGCCGCCATCGCACCGACACAGACGAGAGACAGCGCGAGGGTGCCCGCCTTGGTCGCCGCGTGCTGACGGGCGAGCGCGTCGGGAAGCACGATCACTCCCCAGGCTGCGATCACGAGGAGCCCGCCTCCCACGACGAGCACGGCACTGGCCAACGCACTCATCGCTCACGCCCCCGTGCAGGATCGTCTTCGCCCGCATCCGCCCCTTCGACGAGGCGCGCCCAGCCGATCGTCGCCACGAAACCGACCAGCGCGAGCCCGATGCCCACGTCGAGGAACACCGTTCGACGGGTCGCCAGCGAGGCCGCCACGCACAGCGCGATCCCCGCCGCGAGGAAGATGTCGAGCGCCACCACGCGATCTGCGTTCCTCGGTCCGCGCACGATGCGGACGACCGCGAACGCGATCGCCGTCAGCGCGCAGAGGACGAGCACGAGCGTGGC
>CAZOTO010000212.1:0-2739 GCA_964582775.1 uncultured Myxococcales bacterium | reverse complement strand
GCGCCGAAGGCGATCAGCAGCGTGTGCGCGGTGTTCGCCGAGTCCGAGGTGATCAATCACCTGTCGAACGGCATCGCGGCCGAGGACATCATGATGGGCGCGATGGTGTCGCTCGGCGGGCGGGCGATCCAGCTGATGCGCCGCGTCGGCCTCGAGCCCGGCTACATGCTGACCGGCGGCATGACCCGCAACGAGGCGATGGTCTCGGCGCTCGAGACCGCGCTCGGCGAGCGCTTCCACGTCGCGCCGGACGGGCTCGGGCAGTTGAACGGCGCCTACGGGGCGGCCTACCTGGGGCTGCGGCGCGTGGAGAAACTGCTCGCCGAGGGCAGGCCGATCCCGCCCACGGCGGCGGAACAGGGCGAGGCTCCGGCGACGGCCGTGCGCCGCTGGTCGGCGATGGCGGCGACGCGCAGGCGCTTCGAGCCCTGCCAGGACGGCGGATCGTGCACGGTCGTCGTGCATCGGCCCGCGGCGAAGGCCGCCGCGACCGCGTGACCCGGCCGCATCGCGCCCACGAACCCACGCGGCACCGGCGAACGGTGCGTCCCCCACGACAGGAGTGCCCGATGGAAACGATCACCGGCTACATGCAGCGCGACCACGAAGAGATCGACCGCATCCTCGAGCGTGCCCACGCGGCTGCCCGGGCGGGTGACGCAACGACGCTCGCGCGCTCAGCCCACGAGTTCGCCGAGCGACTCGAGCGGCACATCGAGATGGAGGAGCAGGTGCTCTTTCCCGCGTTCGAGGAGCGCACCGGAATGGCCTCCGCGGGGCCGAGCGTGCAGATGCGCGAGGAGCACGTGCAGATGCAGGAGATCGTCCGGCAGCTCCGTTCGACGGCGGCCGCCCATGACGCCGCGGGGTTCCAGCGCGCCGCGCAGGCGCTCGTCGAGGTGCTCGTCCCGCACAACGCGAAGGAGGAGCAGATGATGTACCCGATGCTCGACGACGCGATGGGCGCGGACGGTGCCTCGCTGCTGTCCGACGTGAAAGCGATGGCCGCGTGAGCGGGCGTTCGGATCGGCGTCGCGCGGCGGGGACCGCGTCGGTGTTCCGTCAGAGCAGCACGTCCTCGTCACGTGCCATGAACCGGAACAGGATCACGATCGGCACGAGGCTCACCGCGATCAGCACCGTGCCGACGACGGACGCGCTCGCGAAGTTGCCCTGCAGCACCTGCGCGAACACCTCGACCGGCAGCGTGCGGGTGGCGCCGCTGTAGAGGATCACCGTCGAACTGAACTCGCGCGCGATGGTCGCGAAGGTGAGAAGCGCGCCCGACAGGAGCGCGGGCGTCACCATCGGGACGGTCACGCGCCAGAACGTGCGGCCCGGCGGAATCCCCAGGTTGACCGACGCTTCCTCCGCTTGCGTTCCGATCTGGCCCAGCATGCCGGCGACCGAACGGATCGAATAGGGCAGGCGCCGGATGAAGTACGCGGCGATGAGGATCGCCGCGGTCCCGCCGAGGTAGAACGGCTTGCCGCCGAAGGCGACGGCCATCGCGATCCCCATGACCACGCCCGCCACGGCGTACGGGACCATCGAGAACGCGTCGAGCGCGCCGACGAGGCGTCCCCGCCTGCGCGCCACGACGTAGCCGACGAGCGCGCCCGCCGCCACGCACAGGAGCGTGGACACGCCCGACAGCATCACCGTGTTGGCGAGCGCGTGCGGCAGGCGCAGCGCGTTGGCATAGCCCTCGAGCGTGAACTCGCCGGTGATCAGCGGGCCGCGCGCCTTCAGGAACGACGACACGATGATGGTGACGATCGGGAGGCTCGCCGCGAGCACCAGCGCGTAGACGTAGAGCGTCGCGGCGACGCGGCCGCCGCGCGACAGGCTGCGGACGGCGAGCGGGCGCACCGTTTCCTGGCCGTAGGAGCGCTTCTTCACCCAGGCGCGCTGCCACAGGAGCGCACCGACCGTGATGGCGAGCAGGATCAGCGACAGCGCGCTCGCGACCACCGGATTGCCGCCGTGCTCGTTGACGAACTCGGTGTAGATCTGGCTCGCGAGCACCCGAAAGCTCTCGCCGATGATCATCGGCGTGCCGAAGTCCGACAGCGAGGTCACGAACACGAGGAGCGCCCCGGTGGCGAGCGAAGGCACGATCAGCGGCGCGACGACCGTGAGCGCCACCGCCGACGGGCGCCGGCCGAGGTTGATCGCGGCGTCCTCGACGCTCTGGTCGACCGTCTTGAGCCCCGCGCTCACCATCAGGAACACGAACGGCAGCGCCTGCAGCGTGAACACCAGGACCACGCCGTTCACGCCGTAGATCGGCGGCAGGGCGAGCCCCAGTTGCGCGAGCCACCCGGTGATCACGCCGTTGCGGCCGAGGAGCAGGATCCACGCGTAGGCGCCGATGAACGGCGGCGAGACGAAGGTCAGCACGATGAGCGCGCGCAGCAGGAGCTTGCCCGGAATGTCGTGGCGGTTCACGAACCAGGCGAGCGGCGCGCCGAGGAGCGTGGCGAGCACCGTGGCGAGCGTGCTGACGACGAGGCTGTTGACGAGCGTCTCGTAGTAGTAGCGGCGGGTGAAGAACTCGCCGTAGGTCCGCAACATCGTCGCCACGCCGCCGTCCTCGCCGGCGAGGCTCGCGGCGAACAGGCGCACGAGCGGGTAGACGAGCAGCAGCACGAATACGCCGAGCGCGCCGACGGTCACCGCGCTCCAGAAGTCGACGCGCCCGCGGCGCGGCCCGGCCGACGCGAGCGCGTCGACGGC
>CAZOTO010000211.1:0-2834 GCA_964582775.1 uncultured Myxococcales bacterium | reverse complement strand
CTTCGATCAGGTCTTCGTACGCGTCGACTGACACGCACCCCCTCGCGACGCACCCTCGAACCCCTCGTGAGGAATGCGGGCTAGCGCCTGCCCCGCGATGCCCGTCGCCGGCGCTCGCCGAGCCTCTCCTGCAGATAGCGCGCTTCGGCTGCGAACGAGGGATCGTCCGGATGTTGCTCCGCCGCGGTGCGGGCCACGAGCACGGCGGCATCGGGCGCGTCGAGCAACGCGGCACTCCACGCGATCCAGAAGTAGACCGGCTTGTAGTCGAGCTCCTCGCGCCACACGCGAAACACGGCCGCGAACTCCCCTGCGGACAGGAAGCGCGCCGCGCGCGCGAGCCAGGTCGACGCCTCGAGCCGCGCCGCGCGATCCCCCATGCGCCGCACCTCGGCGAGCAGACGCCCGAGCTCCGCACGATCCCCCGCGACGATCGCCGCCACGAGCCGCGCCCGACGCAGATCCTTGTCGTCGCTCACGTGGACGAGACCGAGCGCACGCGCCTCGCGCTGCGCGCGCTCCACGTGCTGCGCGAGACGCGCGACCCGCGCGCGATCGAGCTCGCGGCGGTCCGGATCGAATCCCTCGACGAGCTCTCCCACCCAGTAGCCGGGCGAGATCGAGATCCAGCTCGCATCCGCGTCCAGGGGATTCGTGCCCTCGCCACGCGCGGTGTGCTGGCGGTCCGCGCTCGCCGGCGGAGCCGCGGCCTCGAGGATCGCCTCGAAGCGCTCGGAGCCGAGCACGGCGCCGTAGTAGCGGCCGAGCAGCGCGTAGCGATCGAGCACGCTCTCGCCCACCTCGAGGTCGTGGAAGGCGATCGAATCGAGCCAACGCCACACGCTGCGTGCGAGCGCGTTCCAGCCCTGCGTCTGCTGCGCCGGCGTTCCCGCCGTCGCGCGCAGCGCGGCGAGCGTCGCCGCCGCATACCAGCGAAGCTGATAGCGCGTGCGCTCCGCACTGCCGAGGCGCCATCCCGACAGGTCCACGCGGCCGCTCCGGATCGACTCCGCGAACCCGTCCATCCCTGCGTCCATCCGCGGTGCCACGCGCGAAGCCAGGATGTCGAGGGCGAGCGCCGGATCGTGGCGTCGATCGAGCAAGCCACCGACGAGCGAGAGCAACGGATCCGTGAGCATCGCGCCGAGACCGGCCTCGAGCGCGGGAACCTCCCCCTCGGCGATCTCGCGGGCGAGCGCGCGCGCCTCGTCACGGCGCTCCGCCTGGAAGAGCATCGGCACGAGATCGATGCGCAGCGACAGGCGACTCTGCGCGGAATCGGTGCGCTCGATCGCCTGCTGCTGCGCACGCACCGCCTCGCCGTACTGGCCCGAGTACGCGTACAGACCCGCGAGCTCGATGAAGTTCGCGGGATCGCGATCGCCGGAATCGACGAGCGCGCGCATCTTCTCCACGCCGCGGTGGTAGGTCTGGAAGTGCCAGTCGCGTTGCACGTCGATCATGGTCTTCGCATAGGCGGCGTCCGCGAAGATGCGATGCGACAGGAACCAGCTCGAGCGCGTGTTCTCGCCGGAGAAGCGCAGCAGCACCTCGATCTTCAGCGGATCGAAGACCTCCCCCGCGCCGAAGTGCGCGTAGGCGCGCTCGAGGCTCTCCGCGAGCGTCGGCGCCCGGAAGCCGAACGGCTCGCCGGTGTGGAGCACGAACGCGGTCCACTCCTCTGCGGATCCGTGCGCGCGGCGCTCCGCCCACGCGATCGCCGCGTGCGCGGGAAGGCCGATCAGGTAGGCGAGCTTTCCCTGCCGGCGCGCGATCGCCTGCACCAGCTCGGAGAGATCGTCGCAATCGCCGCGCAGCGTGCCTCCCGCCACCGTAGCGAGGGTCTGCGACACCGTCTGGTGGATGTCGCCGCTCCACTCGCGTGTCCCGATGAGCTCGGGATGCGCGGGATCCGGACTGTCGTACACGTAGACGACCAGGTGCTCGCCCACGAGATCGAGGTGCGCGGCATCCGGCAGCGCCCGCGCCGCTTCGTCGAGGAAGCGCTCGCCCTCGGCGGAGCTCGCATCGCGCACGGGCGTCACCGATCCGTGTTGGGTGATGAGCCGCATCACGTCTGCGTCGGGCTCGACGATCACGAGATGCGGCGGGAGCGCATCGGGTAGCACGGGATCCGCACCGCTCGCCTCGCCCTCGGGGTAGACGCTTCGCCACGCGATCTCGTCCACGCGAAATCCCTCCGTGGCATCCCACGCCGCGATCCAACGCTCCACGCGGAGCAGCGCCACGGAGAGCGGAGCGATCGCGCCCCCGCCGGGAACCGCCGCAGGTTCGGGCCCCTCGGACGCGAAGACGGCGAGCGGATCGCTCGCCGGCGGCAGCCGCACCGCGAGCGTCGCCTCGCCGAGCGTCGGCAGATAGGCCGGTGCGGGCATGCGCCGCGTGTACACGACGCGCTCTGCCGTCGAGAGCACGGCCAGGTCCTCACCGAACGCATCCTCGCGGAACTCGATCGAGCCCGCGTCCGACGCGTAACGCAGTACGGTTCGCGGCGTCTCGGCCTCGCGCACGGCCGCCGCGAGCCGCCGCATCGCCGGCACTCCGCCGCCCCAGTCCCCGAGCCATCCGTGGCGCACGAGCCTGCGGGCGAAGCCCGGCGGAACGAGATCGAGATTCGCGCGGCGGTCCGGCTCGACCAGCTCCCCGAGCACGGCGCCGAGCGCCCGGCGCGCGGGGTCGCCGAGATCGGCCGTCGCGAGCCATCTCGTCGCCGCCTCGACCGCGAGGCCGACGCCGTCGATCGCCTCGGCCTGGGCTGCACGTGCCGCCTCGATGCGCGCGAGTCCATCCACCGCCGCGAGCGCGCCCTCGCG
>CAZOTO010000210.1:0-2868 GCA_964582775.1 uncultured Myxococcales bacterium | reverse complement strand
GCCGACGACGAGTACCTGCGCCAGGCCATGTACGACCCGTACGCCCACATCCTGAAGGGTTACGAGAACACCATGCCCAGCTACAAGCCGAAGAGCACGGACGACTTGGAAGGCGGCCTCTCGGAAGAAGATGTGTTGAACGTGATCGAGTACATCAAGTCGCTGCGCAGCAGCCCGACCGCGCCCGCACCGGCCATCCCGCCGCTGGCCACCGGCGTCCCTCCGACGGAGGTCCCGAACTAACATGAGCGCAGTTCCCGCCACCCAGGCCCCGGCGCCCAAGCCCAAGAGTTACCTCGAAAACGGTCACACCGTCGCCTCATGGTTGCTCACCGGCGACCATAAGCGCATCGCGATCCTGTATTTGATCTCGGTGTCGATCTTCTTCCTCGTCGGCGGCATCGCGGCCGGCATGATCCGAACCGAGCTGCTGCTCCCCAAGGGCGTCACGAAGTGACTGTGGCGCGGACGACCGCGACTGCTCGAGCTTAGAGCCGATCCTAGAACCTGTCACCGGCGCGCCGTCCGGTACGCGATAAGCGCCGACGCGAGGTAGACGAGCGCGAGGTGGTTGTCCGCTTTGCGCTCCCACCGCACCAGCAGCGCGCGGAATCGGTTGTGCCAGCTGTTCGTGCGTTCAACGATCCATCGTCGCGGTTTGCCGCGAACGCAGCCGATGAGCGGCTTCTCGCCGCGTCTGCGAATGTGCGGAACGATGCGCCGCTTGCGAACAGCGGCCTCGGCGTCGCGATAGTCGTAGCCCTTGTCGAGCACCACGTGGGTCGGACGTCGTGGTCCTCGCGAGCTACGGAGCATCACGCTGTCGAGCACTTTGCCGACCATCCACTTGTCGTGGACGTTGGCGCCTGTGAGCACGACGGAGATCGGAACGCCGCGCTGATCAGTCAGAATGTGCCGTTTGCCGCCGAGCTTTCCGCGATCCGTCGGGTTTCGGCCGGTGTCGTCCCCCTTTTGGAGCCTTCACACTGGCGCTGTCGAGCGACGTCCACGTCAGTTGCGCGCCCTTGCGCTTGTCGTAGTACCGCAGCAACTCGGCGTAGATCCGGTCGAACACGCCGGCGCGTTGCCACTGCTGAAATCGCAGGTGGCACGTCGAGCCCGAGCTGAAGTTGCCCGGCAGCGCCTTCCACTGACAACCGGTCTTCAACCGGTACACGATGCCGGCCATCACAACGCGGTCGGCGACTCGTGGACGTCCGCCGAGTGGTTTGGCGGGCTCGGATGGAAGCAGCGGCGCGATTCGGTCCCACAGATCATCTGGGACGTCCGCGAATTGAAGTTCCATGCACGCGTTAGATCACGACGCGATCTTCGTGTGCAAGGTTTTAGGATCGGCTCTTAGTACAGCTCCTCGCAAGTTGGTGATCAGGAAGCCGCGTGAGCATTCCTGATCGATTCCGATCACTTGGCGGTCGCGGCGGTTTCGGCGTCAGAGGGCCGTGATCCGATAGGAGAATGAAGGCCCGCTCATCGTCGAAGCAGTCGAAGGCCAAGAAGGCACGGCTGAAGGTCACGCTCGATCGTGAGCAACGGATGGTGCTTGAGGAGATCGCCCGAACACTGACCTACCCTTACCGTGACGTGCAGCGGGCTCGTCTCATCCTGTGGCTTGCCAACGGGATGGCGCAAGCCGAGGTGAGCCGACGGATCGGGCTGCGGCGCAGGATCGTTCGAAAGTGGGCCGAGCGGTTCGTCGAGCGAGGGCTCCTCGGGCTCGCGGATGCACCACGAAGCGGGCGCCCCCCGCGTTTTTCCCCCGATCGTGACCACGCACCTGATCAAGCTCGCGTGCGAGCTGCCTGACGACGAGGCGCGCTCCCTCTCGACGTGGACCTGCGCGGAGCTGGCGAAGGCGCTGGTCCGCGATGGCATCGTCGACGCGATCTCGACATCCTCCGTTCAACGGATCCTGGGCTCGGAGAAGCTCAAGCCGTGGCGGGTACACCACTGGCTCAGCGCGAAGGTCCCGCGGGATGAACACTTTCGTGAGCTCGTCCGCAACGTCTGCGACCTCTACACGCGCAAGCTCGGCGCTCACGAACGCGTGCTCTCGCTCGACGAGAAAACCTCCCTCCAGCCTCGAACGCGGACCCGCGGTCACCGGGCTGCTCGGCCAGGCAACCAGCCGGTTCTGGTCGAGCACGAGTACGTGCGCAAGGGTGCGTTGCAACTCTTCGCAGCCTTCGACACGCGAACTGGCGAGGTCATCGGCCTCCTCCGCCACCGCAAGCGACAAGCCGAGTTCATCGAACTGCTCGCCAAGATCGACGAGGAAACACCGTCGACGATCACGAGGATTCACGTCCTCTGCGACAACCTCAGCGTGCACTCGGGCAAGCTCACCCGTGCCTGGCTGGCGGCGCATCCCCGCTTTCAGATGCACTTCACCCCGGTCCATTGCTCGTGGATGAACCAGGTCGAGCAGTGGTTCTCGATCCTCCAGCGCAAGCGGCTACGTGCTCCCAACTTCGTCGACCTCGCCGATCTCGAGGCCAAGATCCTCGCCTTCATCGACGAGTGGAACGAGTACGCGCATCCCTTCAACTGGACCGCGAAGTCCTTCGACAAGGTGCTCAATGCCGCCGACAACCCGTGGACCCGACGTCGGCCGCATTGGACCGACAACCTCAAGAGGACCGCGTGATGGCCACCAACTTACGGGGAGCTGTACTCAGTGCCCGCCCCACTGCGCCCGTAGGAACATGACGAGGGCGACCACGATCACGATCGCGATAACGGTGGCGTGCAGTGCGTACGTCTGGGGTGGCTTGTGGTCAGCGCTCACGGCGCAGACTCTACTACGGGTTTGGCCGCGACCGGACGGTCCGGACTGTCGCACCCCGGCTA
>CAZOTO010000209.1:0-2875 GCA_964582775.1 uncultured Myxococcales bacterium | reverse complement strand
GGCCATGGGCACGGGCCATTCTCCCGCCGCGCTGTCGGCGCTCGTCAAGCAGTGGGGCCGCGAGGCCGGCTTCGACGCCGTGGCCATCGCCGGCACCGAGCTGGCCGAGGAGGAGGCGCGCCTCCTCGAGTGGCTCGGCCGCGGCTGGCACGGCGCGATGGATTATATGGCACGCCACGGCGCGCGCCGCGCGCGGCCGGCGGAGCTGGTGCCCGGGACGGCGAGCGTGGTGAGCGTGCGCCTGGACTACTGGCCGGCCGGCGCGCGCGACGCCCCTGAGGCGCTGGCCGACGCCGAGGCGGGCTATGTCTCGCGCTACGCCCTCGGCCGCGACTACCACAAGGTGCTGCGCGCACGCCTGCAGAAGCTCGCCGACCGCATGGTCGCCGAGCTCGGGCCCTTCCCCTACCGCGCCTTCACCGACAGCGCCCCGGTGATGGAGGTGGCGCTCGCCGCGCGCGCCGGGCTCGGCTGGCGCGGCAAGCACACGCTGCTGCTCTCGCGCGAGGCGGGCTCGGCCTACTTCCTCGGCGAACTCTTCGTGGGGCTGGACCTCGAAAAGGACGCGCCCGTGACCGCGCACTGCGGCACCTGCGAGCGCTGCCTCGACGCCTGCCCCACGCGCGCGATCGTGGCGCCGTACCAGCTGGACGCGCGGCGCTGCATCTCCTACCTCACCATCGAGAACCCCGGGCCGATTCCGGGGGAGTTCCGCGAGGCGATGGGCAACCGCATCTACGGCTGCGACGACTGCCAGCTCGCCTGCCCCTGGAACAAGTACGCGCGCGTGGGCGCGGCCCCCGACTTCGCGCCGCGAAACGGACTGGACGCGGCCGCGCTCGCGGGCCTCTTCGCCTGGACCGAGGCCGAGTTCGCCGCCCGCCTCGAGGGCAGCGCCATCCGCCGCATCGGCCACGAGCGGTGGCTGCGCAACATCGCGGTCGCCCTCGGCAACGCGCCCTCCACCCCCGCGGTGATTGCCGCCCTCCACGCCCGCGCCGGCGACCCCTCGCCCCTCGTGCGGGAGCACGTCGCCTGGGCGCTGGCCCGCCACGGCGGGCGCTAGGCCGAGACGAACTCCCGCAGCTCGGCGGCCAGCCGCCCGAGCGACGGCTTGTGCACGTACATCATGTGCCCCGCCTCGTAGTACGAGACGCGGAGCCGCGCCCGCAGGCCCTCGTCCATGCCGAGGTGGTCGAAGGTGTAGTCGCTCGCGAAGTGCGGCGTGGCGAAGTCGTAGTAGCCGTTGGCGACCAGCACGCGCATGTGCGGGTTCATGGCGAGCGCCTTGCGCAGCGTCTCGCCGACGCCGGCGTAGCGGTTGGCGAAGTCCTTCCAGCCCCAGTTGAGGTACAGGCCCTTCAGCACCTCGTAGGGGGCGTCCTCCTCGTAGCGCAGCTCGCGCCGCACGTAGTCGTTCATCGCCGCGGCGTAGGCGCCGAAGATGGCCGCGAACCCCGGGTCGAACTCGTAGTGCTCGCCCGCGGAATCGCGGTCCGTCCCCGTGAAGCGGCTGTCCAGCCGGCCGACGGTGCGGCCCTCGGCGCGCAGCAGCTCCTTGGTGTAGCGGTGGATGTCCACGCGCAGGTTGGTGCGCAGGACGTACTCGGGCGAGAGCCCCGTGTAGCGCGCCACCTCGCGCGCGATCGCCTCGCGCTCCGGCGCCGCGAGCCGCGAGCCCCGGAAGAGCGCCTGCGCGTAGCGCGCCGAGGCGAAGGCTTCCGCCTCGTCCAGCACCGCGCGCAGCGGCTTCGCCTGCAGGTCCGGCGCGAGCAGGCCGTGGTACCACGCGTTCGCGGCGTAGGTCGGCAGGTAGAGCACCGGCGGCAGGTCGTTGTTGGCGTCGAAGCGCAGCACCGAGAAGTCGAGCGCGCACGACACGAGCATCAGCCCGTTCAGGTACATGCCGTGGCGCTCCAGCAGGTGCCCCGAGAGGCCGGCCGCGCGCGTCGTGCCGTAGGATTCCCCGATGAGGTACTTGGGGCTCGCCCAGCGCCCGTAGCGCGAGCAGTAGAGGCGGATGAACTCGCCCACGCTCTCCAGGTCGCGCCGGTAGTCGTGGAACTCGTCGACCTTCTCGCCGGCGACCATGCGGCTGTAGCCGGTGCCCACCGGGTCGATGAAGACGAGGTCGGAGCGGTCCAGGAGCGAGTGCTCGTTGTCCACGAGTCGCCCGGGCGGGGGCGGCGCGCGCCCCTCGTCGTCCAGCTCGACCCGCTTCGGGCCCAGGAGCCCCAGGTGCAGCCACACCGAGCTCGAGCCGGGGCCGCCATTGAAGGAGAAAGTCACGGGGCGCGACTCGGGCTCGGCGCCGTCGAGCGTGTAGGCCACGAAGAAGACGCTCGCGCGCGCCTTGTCCGCCTCGGCCTTGCCCTCCTTCGCGCTCTCCTCGCGCAGCACCAGCGTGCCGCAGGTCACGGTGCAGTCGAGGTCGCGCCCGCCGAGGCGCACGCGCTGGCGCGTGACCACCACCTTGTCGGCGGGCGGCGGCTCGCGGGTCTCGTCCTTCTTCTTCTCGGCGTCGGCTGGGGGCATCGGGGCGGTCCTCGCATCCTCGGGGGGACGGCCATCCTACCCGATGCGGCGGGACCCCCCGGCGGGTCACGCGCTGCGGGGCGCGGCGGCGCCGTCGCCGGGCGGTGCGTCGCGGTGCGCGGCCATCCACGCTGCGCAGTCGGCGGCGGCGAGCGGGCGGCTCACGAGGAAGCCCTGCATCTCGTCGCAGCCGCGCTGCAGGAGGAAGTCGAGCTGCGCCTCCGCCTCCACGCCCTCGGCGATCGAGGTGATGCCCATGGCGCGCGCGAGGTCGACGATGGCCGCGGTGATGGCGCGGTCGTCGGGGTCGGTGGCGATGTCGCGCACGAAGGTGCGGTCG
>CAZOTO010000208.1:0-2885 GCA_964582775.1 uncultured Myxococcales bacterium | reverse complement strand
ATTTGAGATAGGTTCTAGTGTCCCTGGCCGGAAGTCCGTTCTGCAAAGGCGAGCGAGGAACGGCGCGCGGCACTGTCGCCGCGCATCCGTCCTCGTCGCCTCTGTGCCGCCGGCGCGTTCACGATCGACGCATGCTTCGACGAACCTCCGACCGTGGACACAAGGGTACTCCCGCCGTCCGGGGACCGGCAACGGCGGCGGGCCGGGGTCAGCGGTAGAGCACCTCCGGCAGCCACAGCCCGATGCCGGGGAAGATGTACAGCAGCGCCAGCGCCACGACCTGGATCCCCATGAACGGCAGCATGCCGGCGAAGATCTGGTTCAGCGTGACGTGCGGCGGCGCGACACCCTTGAGGTAGAACGCCGCCATCGCCACCGGTGGCGACAGGAACGCGGTCTGCAGGTTGAGCGCGACGAGCAGGCCGAAGAACAGCGGGTCGATCTGGAAGTGCGCGAGCAGCGGGATGAAGATCGGCATGAAGATGACGATGATCTCCGTCCACTCCAGCGGCCAGCCGAGGATGAAGATGATGAACTGGGCGAGCAGCATGAACTGCACCGTGGTGAGGCCGAGCGAGAGCACCCAGCGCTCGATGATCTCCTGCCCGCCCAGCAGCGCGAAGGCCGCCGAGAAGATCGACGAGCCCACGAAGAGCCAGCACACCATGGCGCTCGTCTTGGCGGTGAGGAAGGACGACTCCTTGACGATGCCGCCCACGTCCATCGTGGTCGCGACGAACGCGCCCCCCTTCCTGCCTTGCAGGCGCGCGATGTAGCGGTAGCCAAACGCGAGCAGGAAGCCGCCGAAGGCGCCCACGGCCGCGGCCTCCGTCGGCGTGGCCAGCCCGAACACGATGGAGCCCAGCACGGCGAGGATCAGGATCGCGAGCGGGAAGAAGCTCGTGAGCAGCATCTTGAAGATCTCGAGGCGCTGCCAGGTCATGAGGCCGTAGGTGGCGGCGAGGATCGCCACGCCGATGCCGATGGTGACCCAGAGCCATTTCGGCACGGGCAGCCGCTCGGGCTCGGCGGCCGGCTCCTTCGCGGCGGCCTTCTCCGCCTTCTTCGCGGCCGGCGCGGGCGCCTCGGCCCCCGGGGGCTCCTGCACGCCGCCCGCCACGGGCTTGGCCTCGTCGGAGGGCGGCTCGGCCAGCCCCGCATCCTCCTTGGGCGGCTCCGCGAGGCCGGTGTCCGCCCCCGCCTCCTCGAAGCTCGCGGCCACGGCGCCGCCGGCCTCCACCAGCCCGGCCGTGCTCGCTTCCTTCACGGGCGTCGTGGCCGATGCATACATGAACGCGAGCAGCGAGGCGATGGCGAGCGCCGGGAGCAGCGAGATGAAGAACTGCCCGAAGACGCGCCCCTTCGTGTGCCCGGAGACGCCGCCCAGCGAGGCGGCGAGCCCCGCGAACGCGTTGCGCCCGCCCTGCGCGGCGATCGCCTCCGACAGCGGCGGCAGCGGCACGCGCCTCTCGGCATCCGGCAGCGGGGGCATGAGGCTGGGCTTCAGCTTGGCGAGGATGATCACGTAGCCGACGTAGAGGCCGGCCAGCATCACGCCGGGGAAGAACGCGCCGGCGTAGAGTTGCACGACCGACACGCCAGCGGTCGCCCCGTACACGATGAGGAGCACCGAGGGCGGGATGAGGATCCCCAGGCAACCGCCCGCCGTGATGGCGCCGGCCGCGACGGGAACGCTGTAGCCCGCCCGCAGCATGGCGGGAAAGGCGAGCAGGCCCATGAGCGTCACCACGGCGCCGACGATGCCCGTGGCCGTGGCGAAGATCGCGCAGGTGACGATGGTGGCCACCGCGAGCGACCCCGGCACGCGCGCGAGCGACAGGTGCAGGCTCTTGAAGAGCTTCTCGATGAGGTTGGCGCGCTCGACGAGGTAGCCCATGAAGACGAAGAGGGGCACGGCGATCAGCACGTCGTTGGACATCACCGAGTAGGCGCGCTGGACCATGAGGTCGAGGATCTGCCGCGTGGCGATCTCGGGGTTCACGCTGCGATAGGCGAGCCAGCCGAAGAAGACCCCCATGCCCATCAGCGTGAAGGCCGTCGGGAAGCCCAGCATGATCGCCACCACGACCAGGCCCAGCATGATGAGGCCGAGGTGGCCGTTGGTGAGGTTGCCCCACGGCGTGAAGATCACGAGCGGCGTGAGGATCATCGCCATCAGGATGAAGCCGAACCAGAGCTCCTTGCGGATCTTCACTTGGCGCCCTCCCCGTGCGGGATGAGCTCGTCGAGCTTGGCGATGTCCTCGGCCTTCACGTGCACCATCTCCTTGAGCTTCTCGACGTCGACTTCCTCGACGTCCTCCTCGCGGGAGGGCCACTCGCCCTGCTTCAGGCAGATCACGCAGCGCACGATCTCGACCAGGCCCTGCAGCAGCAGCACCGCGCCGGCGATCGGGATCACGGTCTTGAACGGGTAGATGGGCGGGCCGTCGGCGGTGATGTTGGAGTGCTCGTTGATGGCCCAGCTCTCCGCGGCGTAGGTGTAGCCCGCCCAGCACAGGGCCACCACGCCGGGGATGAAGAAGAGGAAGTACAGGACGAGGTCGATCGTGGCCTGCGTGCGCGGCGTGAAGAAGCCGTAGAGCACGTCGCCGCGGACGTGGCCGCTCTTGGCGAGCGTGTAGGCGCCCGCCATCATGAAGAGCGTGCCGTAGAGCATGATCATCACGTCGAAGGCCCAGGGGTGCGGGTTGTCCAGCGCGTAGCGCGAGAACACCTCCCAGGAGATGAGGAGCGTGAGGCCCACGATGAGCCAGGAGAACGCGTGGCCCACGAAGGTGCTCGTCTTGTCGATGAAGAGCAGGAGCTTTTGCATGGCGCGGGGTGGTGCTTTCTCCGTTGGGTGAACCAGCCTGCTTCAGCGCG
>CAZOTO010000207.1:0-2958 GCA_964582775.1 uncultured Myxococcales bacterium | reverse complement strand
GCCGAGGCGGATCGACCGGTCGAGCAGGATGACGAACCCGGCGATGTAGTTCGACGCGAGCTTCTGCAGGCCGAGGCCGATGCCGACGCCGAGCGCGCCGCCGAACACCGACAGCAGCGTGAGATCGACCCCGATGGCGGGCAGCGAGATCAGCACGCCGACGACGACGAAGAACGCGCGCAGGAACTTCGACAGCACGACGCGCGCGTTGATGTCGAACTCGAGCGCCATCAGCCGCTTCTCGACGAAGCTCGACAGCCACAGCGTCGTCGCCACGGCGACCAGCACGACCAGGAATCCCTGGCCGATGGCGAACACCGAGACGTTCTGCTTGCCGAGCGGCACGACGATGCGCTCGAGCATCGCGTTCACCTCGGCGGTGACGCCGAGGTAGTGCAGCGCCACGATCGCCCAGATGGCGAAGGCGATCGCGCGTTCCGAGGACTTGACCCACGGGGCGTTGGCGAACAGCCGCCGCATCACGTAGACGAGCAGGCGGATCACCGCGAGCGCGACGACCAGCGGGATCGCGAGGTCGAGCACGTGCGTGGGGCCCGAGGGCTTGAATCCGGCCCGCACGAGCAGCACGAGCGCGAGCAACGCGATCGGGAAGGCGCCGAGCGCGATCTGCCCGCCGCGCCGGTCGGTGTCGCGGCCGAAGCGGGTCGAGACCAGGTGGTCGGCGAGCCAGGCGAGCGCGACGCAGGCGGCGAGCGCGCCCAGTTGAAGCGCGCCCCTCGGCGACTCGAGGGCGGCGACCAGGCGGTCGAAGGCGATGGACGTCATCGCGCCATTATCGCGCGCGCTCGAGGATGGCGGCGTAGAACGCGTCGCAGCCGTGCTTCGCGGTCGACAGCACGAGCGCCTCGCCGGTGTCGAGGCCGATGCCCGCGCGCGCGAGTTCGGCGCGTGCATCGCCGCGGCGGAAGTCCGGGTGGCGCGCGAGGAATTCGTCGACGACGCGCTCGTTCTCCTCGGGCAGCACGCTGCAGGTCGCGTAGACCACGCGCCCGCCCGGCTTCACGAGCGTCGCGGCGGAGGCGAGGATCGCGGCCTGCTTCGCGGCCAGTTCGGCGACGTCGAACGGACGGTGGCGCCACTTGAGGTCCGGATTGCGGCGCAGCGTCCCGGTGCCGGTGCACGGGGCGTCGACGAGCACGCGGTCGACCTTGCCCGCGAGGCGCTTCACGCGCGCGTCGCGTTCGTGCGCGATCAGTTGCGGATGCACGTTCGACAGGCCCGAGCGCGCGAGCCGCGGCTTGAAGGCGGCGAGGCGCTTCTCGACCGTGTCGAACGCGTAGAGCCGGCCCTGCGAGCGCATCAGCACGCCGAGCGCGAGCGTCTTCCCGCCGGCGCCGGCGCAGAAATCCACCACCATCTCGCCGCGCCGTGGCGCGACGAGGAACGCGATGAGCTGGCTCCCCTCGTCCTGCACCTCGAGCCGTCCGTCGACGAACCACGGATGCTGCCCGAGCATCGGGCGTCCGCGCACGCGCAGCCCCCACGGCGACCACGGCGTCGGCGTCGCCTCGATGCCGTCCTGCGCGAGCTGCGCGAGCGCCTCGTCGCGCGTGGCCTCGAGCGCGTTGACCCGCAGGTCCATCGGCGCGCGTTCGGCCGCTCCGCGCGCGAAGGCGGCGCGCCCTTCGGCGCCGAGGATCTCGCCCAGCCGTTCCCACAACCAGTCCGGAAGCTCCGCCGCCACGATGTCGGGCTGCCGTTCGCCGAGCCGGCCCTTGAGCGCCGCGAGCCATTCGCGCTCGTCGGCATCGAGCGCGCGTTCGAGGTCGCGCACCGAGCGGGCGAGGTCGCGCACCAGCACGACGAGCGCGATGCGGCGCGGATCGTGCGACCCGGCGAGCGCTTCGGTCGAGCGCTTGCGCCGCAGCCACGCGTACACGCCCTCGGCGATCTCGGCGCGATCCGCTTTGCCCATGGCCGGGCGCGTGCGGAAGAACTGGCGCAGCCGCAGGTCGGCGGGCGCGTCGAGCGGAGCGAGCGCGCGGATGGCGTCGGCGAGCGTGGCCACGCGGGAGGGCGCGACATCCGCCCGGCTACTCACCGCGCTCTCCGTCGTCGACGCGGATCGAGGCGAGTTCGACCTCGAGCGTGCCGCGCAGCGTGTGGGAGACGCGCATCCTGATCGGCAGGTAGCGGAGCGAGGGCGCGAGCCACACGATCGACTCGGTGCGGCCGTCCTCGCTCGTGCGATGCCAGCGCTCCGCGGCGACGTCGCCGTGGGGCCAGGCGACGGTCTCGGTCCCTTCGCGCTTCACCGTGACGCGCATCACGCGCCGCGTCGTCACGAGGTTGAAGACCTGTTCGTCGCCGGCGGGCGGGACGAAGTAGAACTGCCACATCAGCGACAGCGGATCGAAGGTCGGCAGCTCGAGCGCCGCGGTCTTGTCGCCGGTGAGCGTCGCGATGCCCGATTCCCAGTCGAAGGTCGCGACTTCGCGGCGGTCGCGGCTGCCGCGCTCGACCGCGAGTTCCCACGGCTGCAGGCCCTGCGCGGTGATGAGGCCGCGCACGTCGATTCGGCCCTGTCCGCGCAGCACGAGCGCGGCGAGCCCGCGCGCCTCGCCGACGGTCGAGACCGTGTAGCGGTTCGCCGCGTGCTCGAACCGGTAGGTCGCGTCGCCGATGTAAATGCCCGGGCCGTAGGTGACGCGGTAAGTGAGATCGACGCGCGCGGGCAGCGTCTTGATCGAGGGTGCCGGCGGCAGTTCCGCGCGCGCCGTCTCCTCGACGAGCGCGGGCGGGGCCTGCACGGGCGCGGCCGCGCGCGGCGGCGTCGCTTCCACCGGCGGCGCGTCCGCCGGCGCCGCCGGCTCGGGCTCGGGCGCGGGCTCGACCGGCGCCGCCACCGGAGGCGCGGACAGCTTGGGCTTGAGCGTCGCCTTCGGCTTCGGCGCGAGGGGCGCGGGCGCGGGCAGCGGCGGCGGAGGCAGCTCGGTG
>CAZOTO010000206.1:0-2971 GCA_964582775.1 uncultured Myxococcales bacterium | reverse complement strand
CCGCCTGCTTGCGCAGGAAGGCGGGGATGTCGAGCGTGTCCATGCCGGAGTGGCGAAGGGCGTCCACCGTCTGGTCGCGGCGGCGCCGGAACGCCGCCGGCTGCTCGAGCTCCTCGTAGTTGACGGCCATCGGCTCGTCGTGGGTGCCGGTGCGCTGCACGATCGTCATCGTCGGCTGGCGCTGCGCGGCCGCGCCGCCCAGGCCCGTGGCCACGATGGTCACTCGCAGCGCGTCCCCGATCGACTCCTCGAGCACGCTGCCGTAGATGATGGTCGCGTCCTCCGCCGTGAACGAGCGGATCGTGTTCATCACCTCGTGCACCTCCCTGAGCTTGAGGCTCTTCGAGGCGGTGATGTTCACGAGCACGCCGCGCGCGCCGGAGAGGTGGATGTCCTCGAGCAGCGGCGAGTGCACGGCCTGCTCGGCCGCCATCTGCGCGCGCTCGGGGCCGGAGGCCATGGCCGAGCCCATCATCGCCACGCCGTTCTCGCTCATGACGGTGCGCACGTCGGCGAAGTCCACGTTCACGAGGCCGGGGCAGTTGATCACCTCGGCGATGCCGGCGACCGCGCCGTTCAGCACGTCGTTGGAGGCGCGGAAGGCGTCCTCGTAGGTGACGTCGTCGCCCAGCACCTGCATGAGCCGCTCGTTGGGGATGATGATGAGCGAGTCCACGTGCTGCTTGAGGGCGTCGATCCCCATCGCGGCCACCTTCTGCCGCTTGCCCTCGAAGTCGAAGGGCTTGGTGACGACCGCCACCGTGAGGATCCCCATCTCGCGCGCGATGGACGCGACCACGGGTGCCGCGCCCGTGCCCGTGCCGCCGCCCATGCCCGCCGTGATGAAGAGCATGTCGGCGCCGCCCACCAGCTCCTCGATGCGGCTCCTGTCCTCCTCGGCGGCCTGGCGGCCCACCTCGGGGTTCGCGCCCGCGCCGAGGCCCTTGGTGACGCCCGTGCCCAGCTGCAGCGTCGTCCTGGCGAGGTTCCTCTTGAGGGCCTGGGCGTCGGTGTTCATGGTGATGAACTCCACGCCCTGCACCCCGTTGTTGATCATGTGGTCGACGGCGTTGCCGCCGCACCCCCCGATCCCCACTACCTTGATCACCGCATCCGGCGTCTGGGCTTCCAGCAATTCGATCATGTGTCGTCTCCTTTGTTGTGACTGCGGTTGCTGCTGCGCTCGTGGCTCCGTGCTGCCGGGCTAGAAGTTGCCCTTGAACCAGTTCTTCATCTTCTCGAGCACGTCCTTGAAGCCCGTGCCCGCGATCTTCGCGTGCTGGTCGCGCCGGTGCTGCTCCAGCCCGGCCAGCAGCAGTCCCATGCCCGTCGAGTGGCGCGGGCTCCTCACCACCTCCGCGAGCGCCCCCGAGTACTGCGGCAGGCCCACGCGCACGGGCATGTGGAACACCTCCTCGCCCAGCTCGACCATCCCCTTCATCAGGGCCGAGCCGCCGGTGATGACGATTCCCGAGGAGAGGAGCTCCTCCAGCCCGCAGGAGCGCAGTTCGCGCTGCACCAGCGAGTAGAGCTCCTCGACCCGCGGCTCGATCACCTCGGCGAGCGTCTGGCGCGAGATCTCGCGCGCGCCGCGGTCGCCCACGCCGGGCACCTCGATCATGTCGTTCACGCTCGCGAGCTGCCGCAGCGCCACGCCGTGGCGGATCTTCAGCTCCTCGGCGTCCTTGGTGGGCGTGCGCAGCGCCATGGCGATGTCGTTGGTCACCTGGTCGCCGGCGATGGGGATCACGCTCGTGTGCTTGATGGCGCCCTCGGTGAAGACGGCGAGGTCGGTCGTGCCGCCGCCGATGTCCACGAGGCACACGCCCAGGTCGCGCTCGTCGTCGAGCAGCACCGCGTCGGCCGAGGCCAGCGGCTGGAGCATGAGGTCGCTCACCTCCAGCCCGCAGCGGCGCACGCACTTCATGATGTTCTGCGCGGCGGAGACGGCCCCGGTCACGATGTGGACCTTCACCTCCAGGCGCATGCCGCTCATGCCCAGCGGCTGGCGCACGCCGCCCTGCCCGTCGATGATGAATTCCTGCTCCAGGATGTGCAGCACCTGCTGCTCCATCGGGATGTTCACGGCGCGCGCCGTCTCGATCACGCGGTCGATGTCGTACTGCGACACCTCCTTGTCCTTGATCGCCACCATGCCGTGGGAGTTGAAGCTCTTGATGTGGCTGCCGGCGATGCCCGTGATCACGTCGCGGATCTTCACGTCGGCCATCAGCTCGGCTTCCTCGAGCGAGCGCTGGATGGCGGTGACGGTGGACTCGATGTTGACCACCGTCCCCTTCTTGAGGCCCCGCGAGGGGTGGCTGCCCATGCCGACGAGGTTGAGCGTCCCCTCGGGCGTGACCTCCGCCACGAGCGTGACGATCTTCGAGGTGCCGATGTCCAGGGCCACCAGGATGTTGCGGCTCTCGCGGTTGCGGTTGACGATCATCTCTCGTTCACCTTCGTGTTCATGCGCGCCGCCCCCCGGGCGCGGGCTTCCTCTCCGGCGGCGCGACCCCGCGCAGCGCGAACCCGCCCGGGTAGCGCAGGTCGGCCCGCGTCGCCCGGGCGGCCTCCGCCGCCACCTGCGGCCACGCGGCCGCGAAGCGGGCGAGCCTCGCCTCCATGTCGCTTCGCCCCATCTCGATCACGAGCCCGGAGGCGAGCGTGGCCTGCCAGGCCCGCCGCGCGGAGAGGCGAAGCTGCGTCACCGGGCTCCCCAGCGGCGCGGCCGCCTTGCCCACCGCGGGCCACAGCCGCGCCAGCTCGGGCGCCGTGCCCTCCGGGCCCTCGAACACCGGCAGCTCGCCCTCGTAGTCCGCGGCGAACACCTCGCCGCGCACGCTCACGAGCCGCGCCTCGTCCCAGCGCGCGAGGGGCTCGTGCGCCTCGACCGCGACCACCAGCGTGGCGGGAAAGGCGCGCCGCACCGAGCACTCGCGCACCCAGGCCACGCGCTTCACGGCTTCCC
>CAZOTO010000205.1:0-3044 GCA_964582775.1 uncultured Myxococcales bacterium | reverse complement strand
GCGCGTGCGGTCTCGTCCGGGCGATCGAGGTAGCCGCGCATCACCTGGGGCCCGCGCACGAGGATCTCGCCGGGCTCGTTCGCGGGAAGATCGCGCCCGGTGTCGTCGACGATGCGCACCCGTGTCCCGGCGAGTGGACGGCCCGCGCTCTCGGGGGCGAGCGCGAGCTCTTCGGGTGCGAGCGTCGCGACCTGGGAGGCGGCCTCCGTGAGCCCGTACGTGGGCGACACGGGAATGCGTCGTTCGAGACAGCGCGCGACGAGGTCGGGAGGAATCGGACCCCCGCCGAGGAGGACCACGCGCAGCGCCGGTGGCGCCGCGTCGAGTCGCGCGGCCGCGGGATCGGCCGGCTCGAGCAGGCGCCGGAGCTGCGTGGGCACGAGCGAGACCAGGTGGATGCGCTCCCGTGCGAGTGCGTGCAGAACGCGGTCGGCGTCGAAGCGCTCGTGGAGCACGGCGGCGCTTCCGTGGATCGCGCTGCGGACGAGGATGGACAGACCGCCGATGTGGTGCAGCGGCAGGCAGGCGAGCCAGCGATCGTCCTCGCGCGAGCCGAGACGCTCGGCCGACGCCATCGCGCTCGCCTGCAGGTTCTCCCAGGCGAGCCGCACGGCCTTCGCACGCCCGGTGGTTCCCGAGGTGAAGAGCAGCAGGCGATCCTGTGCGGAGTCGAGGTGCGTGGCGAGCGCACCCGGTGCGGGTTCGAGGGCTGCGAGCTCGTGGTGCGCGTGCACGCGAATCGCAAGAAGGTCGCGGGCAGCCTCGCGCGCGATCCCGGCGAGATCGTCGCCGGCAACGGCGATGCGCGGCCGCATGTCTTCGAATCGCTCGCGGAGCTCCTCTGCCGTGAGGCGCGGATCGAGCGGCACGAGCACGGCCTCGAGGGCGATCGCCGCGTGCAGCAGCTCGGCCACGAGTGGCTCGTTGCGATGCACGACGGCGATGCGGTCGCCGGGGGCGACACCCGCGGTGCGCAGACGCAGGGCGAGAGCCCGCACCCGGCCGTCGAGCTCTGCATACGGGATCGGGCGGCCGCGCCACTCGATCGCCGGGCGACCGGGGCGCCGGCGCGCCTGGATCGCGAGCGGCGACTCCACGCCGCTCACTCGAGCTCCTCCAGGCCGAGCCCGGGATCGGTCGAGATGCGCAGGCACCCCTCGTCGGGCTCGAGCTCCTCGGGAAAACGCGCGTGGATCCAGTCGATCGACGGAAGGCCGTTCGCGAGCGACGGATCGGACACCGCGGCCGCCAGATGCGCCGCTGCCGCCGTGCCCACCGGCCCCTCGAACGTCGTCGTGACGAAGCAGCGTACACCCGCGCGTGTCGCATCGCGGGCGAGCCGTGCCGAGGCGCGAAGTCCTCCGAGCAGCATGGGCTTGAGCACCGCGATCGAGGCGAGATCGCCACGCACGAGCGCGTGGCGCCCCTCGGCACGTGCGAGCGACTCGTCGGCGGCGATGGGGATGCGCGAGGCGGCGTGAACGCGGCGCATCCCCGCGAGATCGCTCGCGGCCACCGGCTGCTCGACGAGTTCGATGTCGAGGGGAGCGAGGACCGCGAGCCGCTCGATCGCCTCGTCGGCGCTCCAGGCACCGTTCGCGTCGAGCCGCAACCGAAGCGTGCGCCCGAGCCGTGCGCGCATGGCGAGGATGCGGCGCGTCTCCTCGGGCGCGGGAGCCCCGCCGATCTTCAGCTTGAAGGTGTCCTGGCCGCGGGCGATCGCCGCCGCGATGCGGATGTCCGCCTCGAGCGCGTCGCCGCCGAGCAGGGCGCTCACGCGAACGGCGAGGCGCGGCGCATCGGAGAGGAGCGCTGCCACGGGGATCCCGCGGCGCTGTCCCTCGAGGTCGTGAAGTGCGATGTCCACCGCGCAGCGCGCGGCGGGGGCATCGGGCGCGGCGGCCTCCACACGATCGAGCAACGCGTCGAGCGATCCCGATTCGCCTTCGAGGGCAGCGCGGACTCGCGCGAGTGCGGTGTCGCATTCCGCGGGGGACTCCGTGCCGAAGTCGGGAAGCGGCAGCGCCTCGCCCACGCCGCGGTGTCCATCCTCGTCGAAGATCTCGACGCGCGCGCCGGTGCGCTCGCGCACCGGTCCCCGGCTGGTTTCGAGCGCCGTACGCAGTCGGTAGCTCACGGCGCCGCGGCGCATGCGACCGATCCTCATCGCGTCAGCTGCCGAGCGCGATCCCCGCGGCGAGGAGCAGCCCATACACCGTGAGGAGTCGCGCCGTTGCGGCGAGCGCGTGGTTGAGATCGCTGCCCCTCGCTGCGCCGCGCACCTGCCGCAGTGGTGCGGCTGCGAGGGGCAGCGCGCCGAGGGGTGCGAACGCACCGGCTCCGATCCTTGCCGCGAGGATCGGAGCGGAGGCGAACGCGAGGATCAGCAGCGCCGCGTAGAGCGCGCGCGTGCGCGCCTCGCCCAGCCGCACGGCCAGCGTGCGCTTGCCGCTCGCGGCATCGGTGGGAATGTCGCGCAGGTTGTTCACGACCATGATGCCGGTGATGAGCGCTCCTACGGGGAGCGAAGCGAGGAGCGCGTCGACGGAGAAGACGCGCCCGTGCAGGTAGCTTGCGCCGGTGGTGGCGATCACTCCGAAGAACAGGAACGCGGCGGCCTCGCCGAGCCCGTTCGTCGACAGGGGAAACGGTCCCGCGGAGTAGCCGAGCGCGGCCAGGATCGCGAGCACTCCGATCGCGAGGATCGCCGGCCCGCCCACCCACGTGAGGTAGATGCCGCACGCCACCGCGGCCGCCAGGACCACGGAGGTCCCCGCGAGCACCGTCCGCGGCGAGAGCCAGCCGGCCTGGGTGACGCGCGTCGGTCCGAGCCGGACCTCCGAATCGATCCCGCGCAGGTGATCGATCGCGTCGTTCGCCAGGTTCGTCGCCACCTGCAGCAGCAGCGCTGCAACGACACAGACGAGCGTCACCACCGCCTCGTGCCGGCCGTCGGCGAGCGCGGTGGCGCTGCCGACCAACACCGGAACGACGGACGCCACCAGCGTCCTCGGCCGGGCCGCGTGGATCCAGGCGAGGGCGAT
>CAZOTO010000204.1:0-3056 GCA_964582775.1 uncultured Myxococcales bacterium | reverse complement strand
CGCCGGTGCGATCGCGTCCCTCCTCGAGCGGATCGTAGCCCGAGTAGGCGTCGCGCTCGCGCGCGCGCGCCGAGGCGGGCGCCTCGAGCAGCGCCGGGAACAGGTCGCCGAGCGGCGCGAGCAGCTCGGGGGCGGCGCGGAAGCTCGTGGTGAGCACGAGTCGCTCACCGCCCGACGCTTCGACGTGTCGCACGGCGCGGTGATAGGCGGAGATGTCCGCGCCGCGAAAGCGGTAGATCGCCTGCTTGGGATCACCGACGATGAAGAGCCGACCGGCGGCGAGCTGCGTCGCGAAGGCGTCGCGGGCGGGTGCGCCCTCCGCGCTCTCGGCGAGGAAGAACACGATCTCGTACTGCAGGGGATCCGTGTCCTGGAATTCGTCGAGCAGCAGGATGCGATAACGCGCGCCGAGCTCGCGGCGCACGCGCGGGTGATCGCGCAGCAGATCCCTCGTGCAGGCGAGCAGCGCCTCGAAGGGCACGATGCCGCGTGCGAGCGCATCGGCGCGTGCACGATCCGCGAACGGGGCGAGCCGCTCGACGGCGAACCGCAGCAGCGCATCGTCGATGCGGACGAGGCGTTTCAAGATCTTCTGCACGAGATCGGCGAGTCCGGTGGCCTCGGGTTCCTTGTTCGACGTGGGTGCCGAGCCTTCGAGCAGGCCCTTGGGTCCTCGCACCGATTCGAAGAATGCTCGTTCGAGCACGCGCTTCGCCTCGTCGATGCCTTCGTCGCGCAGCGCTCGGAAGACCTCGCGCGCCCCGCACAGGTAGCTCTGCGGCCCCTTCGCCGGCGGATCGCCGACGAGCCCATCGATCTCGGCGATCCACTCGCTCGCGAGCGGCCCGAGGCACACGCGCGAATCGGGAAGGAACAGGGCGTCGCGCGCGGGCGCTCCGAAGCGCGCGAGCGCGAAGGCGAGGGACTCGAGCTCCGGAAGGTCGAGGCGCTCGAGGAGCGTCGCCCAGGCGCTCGCGGCGTCACCGTCGGGTCCCTCCGGTCCGCGGACGAGCTCGTCCCAGAGGTCCCGACACAGATCCGCGTAGCGCGTCTCGTCGTCGACGATGAAATCGGGATCGAGCCCGGACTCGAGCGGGTAGCGGCGCAAGAGCGACGCGCAGAAGCCGTGGATCGTGCCGATTGCCGCCGAGGAGAGCGGCTCGAGCAGCTCCCGGCTTCGCTTTGCGATCGCCACGAGGGGGAGCCTCGTGCGCAGATGCGCGCAGGCCCGATCTGCCTCGCGGGCGGGATCGAGCGTGGGATCGCGCTCGCCCGCGAGCGCGCAGAGCCGCACGAGGCCAGCCTCGATGCGGCCGCGCAGCTCGGCCGCCGCCTTCTCCGTGAAGGTGATTGCGGCGAGCTCGTGCGCGTCGAGGTCCTGCTCGACCGCCTGGCACAGGATCCGCTCCACGAGCAGGCTCGTCTTGCCACTGCCGGCGCCGGCGATCACCACCTGGTTGCGGTCGTAGGTGGTCGTCGCCGCACGCCGAACCGCTGCATCCGAGGGCTGCGGGCTCACGCGGAGTCCTCCTCGTCCTCGGCCTCGCCGACGAGCTCGAAGTAGCGCCGGACGGCGCTCGCCTGGCGCACGCGATCCTGGCTCGGCCCGTGCCCCTGCCGGCACGCGATTGCGTAGGGGCAGTGGGTGCAGTGCTCGCCGGGGCGCAGGGGGAAGTGGCCGTCGTGCCACAGCTCCGCCAGCACCTCGAGCGGTGTTTCGAGGTCCCTGCTCGCCTTCGCGTGATCGAGGCGGGGGAGGGAGGCGCGCTTGCCGCCTCGATCGCGCTCGGGTCGCACGGGGACGGCGAGGATCTCGCCCGTCACGCGATCCGTGCCGAAGCGCTGGCCGGCCGCGAGCACGTACAAGGGAATCTGCATCGTCTCGCCACGGGCGAGCGAATTCGGCTTGAGCTCCCGGCCGGGGTCGGCGGTCGTCTTGTAGTCTCCGACCTGGATCGCGCCATCGGGCGTGCACACGATGCGATCGGCGCGGCCGCGGATGTCGAGGGCTCCGGCGCGTGTCGCGAGGTGCGCCTCGAGATCTTCCTCCACCCACATCTCGGAGACGCCGAGCGGGAGCAGCCGCGGCAGATCCCGCTCGAGGAAGTCGCGCGCCGCGCGCTCGGTGCGCGCGGCGATCGCATCCCACACGCGTGGGTGTAGGGTCGCCAGGCGCGGTCGCACGGCGCTCGCGCACGCGGCGATCGTCGCCGGGAGCAATGCCCGCGCGCGGCCGAGGGCGCGCTCCGGCGCGCTCCCCGGAGCGAGGGCGCCCGCCTCGTGGAGCTCGCGGTAGAGCGAGGCGAGCACGGTGTGGAGCAGCGATCCGCTCTCGTTTGCGGCGAGGGCGTGTGGAGGGACCTCGCGGCCCTCGTCCACGCGAAGGCGCGTGCGCAGGAACGCGCGCCACGGGCAGGTGCGAAGCTGTGCGACACCGCTCGGCGACAGCCCGGTCATCGGCGTGCCCTCGCGCACGGGACCGACTCCGCCGTCGTAGGCGAGCGAATCGCTCGTGTCGGCCTCCGTGGCGGCGAGCAGCTCGAGGCCCGCGCGCAGCAAGGGCTCACCGGCGGGCGCGATCTCGCGCGCAAGATCGAGGATCGGCGCGGGCCGATCCGGCGGGTTTCGCGAGGCGACGGAGACGAGCGCCTCCGGCGCCGCAAGGAACTCCGGCATCCCTCGGGGCGTGGGCACGTCCTCGATCGCGGCACCGTGTGCCAAGAAGGGAAGGCTACGCAGAAATGCGGAGGGAGCGAGCTCCCGTCCCTCTGCATCGCGACGGGGGCGCGTGAGCGTGACGCTCGCGCGTGCCTGCGACAGCAGCAGACCGAGCAGGAAGCTCTCCTCGCGCTCGGCCAAGCGGGCGAGCGGGACGGGGCGGCCCGTTCGTTCGCGCAGCTGCGCGCGGATCGCGTCCGGCAGGAACACATCCTCGCGGTGCTCGCGCGGCCATGCCCCGTGGTGGAGCCCGACGAGGAAGAGGTGATCGACGGGGACGGCGCGCGCCTGCAGCGCATCCAGCACGCGCACGCCAGCGCCATCCGAGGTGCTCGCGC
>CAZOTO010000203.1:0-3067 GCA_964582775.1 uncultured Myxococcales bacterium | reverse complement strand
GATCTGGTAGCCCTTCGGCAGGTCGGGATAGAAGTAGTTCTTGCGCGCGAAGACGCTCTTCGCGTTGATCGTGCCGCCGACCGCGAGGCCGAAGCGGATCGCGCGCTCGACCGCGCCGCGGTTGGGCACCGGCAGCACGCCCGGAAGCGCGAGGTCGACCGCCGAGGCCTGAGTGTTCGGCGCGGCGCCGAACGCGGTCGACGCGCCGGAGAAGATCTTCGAGGCGGTCGAGAGCTGGGCGTGGGTCTCGAGCCCGATGACGATTTCCCAGGTCATCGGGGAATTCTACCCGCCCGGCTTGAGCGCGAAGATCTCCCCGGACGCCACGCGGAACCGGTGCCGGGTCCCTTCGGCGAGCGTCGCGTGGTGCCGCGCGTGGGCGAGGTCCGCGTGGATCGTCGCCGGTCCGGCGCGAAGTTCGTAGCGGATGAACTCGCCGAGGAACCGCTCGGCCCTGACCTCCGCCGTGAAGTCGAGGGCACCGGTGGCGCCGCCGTCCGCGGTCACGAGTTCGACCGCATGCGGGCGGAAGGCGAGGGTCACGCGATCGCCGGCGATCGCGTCGCGCACGCGCGCGACGGGCAGCGCGAACTCGCCGGCGCCGTACGGCGCGAGGCGCACGGTCTCGCCGTTCGCGGCGAGCACGCGTGCATCGACGAGATTGATCGACCCGACGAACTCGGCGACGAAGCGGTTGGCCGGGTCGTCGAAGAGTTCGCGCGGCGCGCCGACCTGCTGGATCGCGCCGGCGTCGAGCACCGCGAGGCGATCGGCGAGGATCATCGCCTCCTGCTGGTCGTGGGTGACGAACACCGTGGTGAGGTCGAGCTGGCGCTGCAGGCGCTTCAATTCGAGGCCGGTGGCGGAACGCAGCTTCGCGTCGAGGTTCGACAGCGGCTCGTCCAGCAGCAGCACCGTCGGCGCGACCGCGAGCGTGCGCGCGATCGCCACGCGCTGCTGCTGGCCGCCGGAGAGCTGGCCGGGACGCCGGTCCGCGAACGCCTGGAGCCCGACCAGTTCCAGCATCTCGCCCACGCGCCCGCGGATCTTCTCGCGCGGCCAGCGCCGCTCCTCGAGCCCGAACGCGACGTTGCGCGCGACGGTGAGGTGCGGCCACAGCGCGTAGTTCTGGAACACCATGCCGACGTCGCGCTTCCACGGCGGCAGCGCGGCGACGTCGCGCGTGCCGATGCGCACCACGCCGCGCTGCGCGACGTTGAATCCGGCGATCAGGCGCAGCAGCGTCGACTTGCCCGACCCGGACGGGCCGAGGAGCGAGAAGAACTCGCCCGGGCGGATCGAGAGCGAGATGTCGCGCAGGACCGGCGTGTCGCCGTAGGCGAGGTGCACGCCCTCGATGTCGATGCCGATCGCGCGGGTTTGCGGGGCGGGAGTCATGGGGCGGGGGGCGCCGAGCCGGCGGCGCGCTTCTCGAGGATGCGGTGCGACCACCAGGTGCCGAGTCCGACGATCGCCACCGCGATCACGCCGAGCGCCGCGGCGGGGCCGCGGGTGGCGATGCTCTGGTTGTACAGGTAGATGCCGTAGGAGATCGGCGCGAGCGACTCGCGCGTGACGAGCAGGATCGTCGCCGACAGCTCGACCGACGCGGTGATGAAGCTCGTGACGAAGCCGGCGAGGATGCCGCCGGACATCAGCGGCACGACGATGCGCCGCACGGTGCGCCAGCGGTCGGCGCCGAGCGCCTGCGCGGCCTCCTCGAGCGAGTGGTGGACCTGCTCGAGCGCCGCGACGCAGGAGCGCACCGCGTAAGGCAGCCGGCGCACCGAGTAGGCGAGCATGATCGCGAGCCAGGTCGCGGTGAACGCGCCCATGCCGAACGGCAGCTCGAGGCCGCGGAAGGCGCGCAGGTAGCCGATCGCGAGCACGAGGCCGGGGATCGCGAGCGCGGCGGAGGCGCCCCAGTCGAGCCACCGCCGGCCGGGAAGCTTCGTGCGCAGCACGAGCCACGCGATGGCGACGCCGATCACGACGTCGATCGCGGCCGCGAGCCCGCTGTAGAGCAGCGTGTTGCCGATCATGCGGCTCGAATCCGAGAGCACGGTCGCGTAGTGCGCGAGGGTGAACGACTCGGGCAGCACCGAGAAGCTCCACACGCGCGAGATCGACAGCAGCAGGATGCCGACGTGCGGCGAGAGCACGAGGAGGAGGACGAGCAGCACGAAGCCGTAGGCCGCGGCTCCGCGCCAGCCTTCGAGCGGGCGCCGCACGGTGGCGCTGCCGCCGCGGGTGAGCGTCGCGTAGTCGCGCCCGCGGGTGACCCGCGCGGCGAGCGCGAGCGCGGCGATCGAGAACGCGATCATGATCACCGCGATCACGTAGCCGACCGGGTCCTCGAGGCCCACCGAGGTGATGCGCAGGTACGCCTGCGGGGCCAGCATGTTGGTGACGTTCAGCACCAGCGGGGTGCCGAGGTCGTCGAACACCTTGACGAAGACCAGCGAGGCGCCCGCGACGTAGCCGGGCAGCGCGAGCGGGAACACGACGCGGCGGAACAGGCCGAAGCCGTGCGCGCCGAGGTTCTGCGCCGCCTCCTCCATCGCGCCGTCGATGTTGCGCATCGCCGCGATCAGGTTCAGCAGGATGAACGGAAAATAGTGCAGGCCCTCGACGAACACCACGCCGTTCAGCCCGTCCATGAACGGGATGCGGAAGCCGAACGCGTTGTTGAGGACGAGGTTCACCGAGCCGTTGCGGCCGAAGATGAGCTGCATCGCGACCGCGCCGACGAACGGGGGCATGATGAGCGGCAGCACGCCGAGCGTCTGCACCAGCGCGCTGCCGCGGAACCGGAACCGCACGGTCAGGTAGGCGAGCGGCACCGCGAAGAACGTGGCGAGCACCACCGACGCCAGCGCAACGACCACGCTGTTGACGAACGACTCGCGCATCAGCGACAGCGAGAAGAACGCCGTGAAGTGCGCCGGCGTCAGGCGGCCCTCGCCGTCGACGAACGCGGTGTGCAGCACCGTGGCGATCGGCCACAGCAGCAGCACGCCGATGAAGGCCGCGACCAGCGCGGCGAGGAGCCACGCGCCGGCGGGAA
>CAZOTO010000202.1:0-3079 GCA_964582775.1 uncultured Myxococcales bacterium | reverse complement strand
CTCGACGCCCTGTGCAACGTCGCCGGCGTGCTCTCGTTCGGGCACTTCACCGAGATCTCCGACGCCGAGTGGTCGCGCATTTTCGCAGTGAACGTGCACGGCGTGGTCGCCATGTGCCGGGCCGCGATTCCGCATCTGCTCGAGACCCGCGGCAGCATCGTGAACATCTCGTCGGCAGCGGGCCTCGCGGGAACGCCCTACAACGCTGCCTACAGCGCGAGCAAGGCGGCCGTGCACGTGCTCTCGAAGACGCTCGCCGTGGAATACGCATCGCGCGGGCTTCGCGTGAACGCGGTGTGTCCGGGCCACGTGCTTACACCCATGACGCAAGATGCGATGCCGCCCGCGGACGCGGACTGGGGCGTGTTCGGGCGGTTGGCACCGCTGGTGACGCCGAGCGCGAGCCCGGACGAGGTCGCGGGCGCGCTCGCCTATCTGTGCTCGGACGAGGCCCGCTTCGTCACCGGATCGACCTTCGTGATCGACGGCGGCCAGACCGCCATCTGATCGCCATCCAGGAGAAACGCCATGATCAAGACGATCGCCATGATCAAGCGCAAGGAGGGGATGAGCCGCGAGGAGTTCATCCGCTACTACGAGGAGCGCCACGCACCGCTCGGCCTCGCGCACTTCCCCTTCGTGAAGTACGTGCGCAACTACCCGGTTCCCCTTCCCGGCACGGACGAGCCGCCCTTCGACGTCATCACGGAGTTCTGGTTCGAGGACGAGGCCGCGCTGGCGAAGTCGATGGAGTTCAACGCCTCGCCCGCGGCGCAGATCTTCCGCGACGACGAGGATCGCTTCATGGATCGCAGCAAGACCGTCGGCTACATGGTGGACGAGCGGGAATCCAAGATCGGCTGAGGCGCACACGTCCGGGCGTCAGGCGCCGATGTCGTAGAACGAGCCGCTCGCGGCCATCACGGCCTTCTCGATGCGCTCGCGCATCCGCCAGCCCCGAGGGGTACGCAGATAGGTGACGCGATAGTAGCCCGACACGCTGCCCTGGCGCGTGAGCGCCATCCCGCCGCGGTGCAGGTACCGGTACTCGAAGAAGACGGTCGCGCGCGCGGTGTCGCCGTCGATCTCGAGCTGCGGGGGGTGCAGGTAGTGCATTCCCGTCCAGCGCTCGTTGATGCTGCAACAGAACTCGCGAAGCGCATCGTGCCCCTCGATGCGCATGGGCGGGGTGTCGCCCGCGGCCTTCATCTCGAACACGCCGTCCTCGGTGAAGAGCCCGGCCCATCGCTGCGGTTCGTTCGTGTCCCAGTGCACCGCGTACGCCGCCTCCAGGTCCAGGATGGCATTGCGATCCTCGAGCGCGCGCAGCCTTTGCTCGACGCTCGGTACTTCCGTGCTCTCGTGCATGCATCTCCTCCCCTCGATGCGGCGCCCCCGCGGGGGCCTCGCTATGAATCCCGTACGCGATGCCCGATACTCGTGGCGCATTCGGCATCCGCGAAGGAAAGGATATCCGAGATGGTGTTCGTATTCGTACACGGGGGCGCGCACGGCGCATGGTGCTGGGAGCGGGTGATTGCGCACCTGTCGTCGCGCGCCGTGGCGCTCGATCTGCCGGGCCGGGGCTCGCGACCAGCGCCGCTCGAGGAAACCACGCTGGACGACTGGGTGGACGCAGTGGTCGAGGAGATCGCCGCGCTCGCCCCCGAGCCCGTGGTCCTCGTGGGCCACTCGCTCGCGGGTATCGTCCTGCCGCGCGTGGCCGAGCGCGCGGCAAATCGCATCGCGCAGATGATCTTCGTGTCGTGCTCGGTGCCGCCCGAGGGGCAGACGGTGATCGACATCCTGTCGCCGGGCATCCGCCCCCTCGCGGAAGAGAACCTGCGCAATCGACAGGCTTCGGTGCTGCCCGACGAGGTCGCGCGGGCGATGTTCTGCAACGACATGGACGAGGAGCAGACGCGCTTCGTGCTCGATCGCCTGGTGCCCGAGGCGTGGGCGCCCATGCTCACGCCGAGCCGGCTGGCGGGTCTCTCGCTCGGCATCCCCCTCACCTACGTGAAGCTGCTGCGCGACACGGCGGTGCCCCCGGCGTTGCAGGACGAGATTGCCTCGCACATGGGGCGCGTGCGCAGAGTGGAGCTCGACGCGGGCCACGACGCGATGATCTCGCAGCCGAAGGCGCTGGCCGCGCTGCTCGAGAAGCTCGCGTATCCTTAGGCTCGCACTCCTGGCGCCACCGCGCTGCAAAGGCGGATCCACATGAAGGCACGTTTCGCTCCGGGGAGCCTCCTCCTTGCCCTTTTCCTGTCGGCGTGCGTGCTCCCGCCCGATTCTCCGCCCGAGCCGCGACGCGCCTCCTTCGCGATCCAGGTCGATGCGCTGCGCGACTCCGCAACCGCACCGGCGAAGAAGAGCTACGCGCTGTTCCCCGGTCTGGAGGGCGTTGCCGATGCCGACCTGCAGTACCGCGAGGTAGCGCGTTACGCGCGCAAGGCGCTCGCGGCGCGCGGCTTCACCGAAGCCGCCGATCCGGCGAAGGCCGAGATCGCCATCTTCCTGAACTACGGCATCGGCGAGCCGCGCACCACGTACTTCACCTACTCGTATCCGGTGCTCGGCATCCTCGGTCCCGAGACCTACACGTTCCACTCCACGACGGTGGGCGAGGCCGGCCGGACCACGACCACGGGCACGCTGGAGCCGTTCCCCCACGTGGGCGTCGTGGGCACCGAGACGCGCATCGGCTCGGCGACCGTCTACTTCCGGTTCCTCGTGCTCGAGGCGCTCGACGTCGCCAGATCCCGCGAGGCGAAGAGGCCGATCCCGACGTGGAAGACGATCGTGACGAGCACCGGATCGAGCGGCGATCTGCGCCGCGTCCTTCCCGCCCTCGTGGTCGCCGGCCAGCCCCATCTCGGCGAGCACACGGACCACCAGGTCGATGTCCTGCTCGAGGAGACGGATCCGGCCGTGGTCGACCTCCGCCGAGCGGAGTAGTCCCCATCCGACACCGGAACGCGTCGGCTCGGCTCAGGCCACGCGCTTGATCCAGCCGCCGTCCACGCGCACGATCTGCCCGGTGACCCACGCCGCGGCGTCGGAGACCAGGTAGAGC
>CAZOTO010000201.1:1910-3083 GCA_964582775.1 uncultured Myxococcales bacterium | reverse complement strand
CATCGGCGCCGGCGACGGCTTCGCCGCGTATCCCGAACTCGCCGCGCGCGCCGGGCTCGCGCGCTTCGATGCCGCGCTCGCGCCCACCGCGCGTTCGATCGGCGAACTCGCGGCCCAGCGTGTCGCCCGGGGCCAGACCGTCGCCGCCGGTGACGCGCATCCGGTCTACGTCCGCCACCGCGTTGCGCTCACCGCTGCCGAGCGCGCGGCAGGCGCGACGCTCTGACGGTCGCGTGCCGGCGTCGCGATGGCCACGATCGCCACCGAGTCCGGCCTGCGCGCGGTCACGTGGCGCCCGCTGGAGGAGCGCGATCTCGCTTACGTCGCGGCGCTGGAGCGCGGGATCCACTCGGTGCCCTGGACGCTCGGCAATTTCCGCGACGCGCTCGCTGCCGGGTACTGCGCACGGGTCGGCGAGCGTGAAGGCCGCATCGTCGTGTTCGGCGTGCTGATGCTCGCGCCCGGCGAGGCGCAGGTGTTGAATCTCTCCGTCGTTCCCGACGCGCGCCGGCAGGGCCTCGGGCGCGCGCTGCTGCGCCAGTTCCTCGACGTCGCGGCGCGCGCCGGCGCGGAGCAGTGCTTCCTGGAAGTGCGCGTGTCCAACGCGCCCGCCCTCGCGCTGTACGCGGCAGAGGGATTCGTGCCGGTCGCCCGGCGCGACGATTACTACCCGGCGACCGCCACCGCCCCGCGCGAGGACGCGCTGGTGCTGACGCGCGACCTGGCGCGCCGGGAAGGCGGCGGATCGTAGATGGCATCGCGCGCCGAGGTCCTGCGTGAGCTGAAGCTCGCCCCCGAGTGGCGGCTGCGCGAGCGCGCGGCCGCCACTCGGGTCGCCGAGGACGCGCCCGTCATCGAAGACGCGCCACCGCGGACGATCGTATCGGTCGAGGACCCCGCCGCGCGCCGCACGCGCATCGCGGCGCTCGACTGGGACGCCTTCGACGCCGACGTCGCCGCGTGCACCGCGTGCGGGCTGTGTCGCACGCGCAATCGCGCGGTGCCGGGCGTGGGGGACCGCGACGCCGAGTGGCTGTTCGTCGGAGAGGGACCCGGCGCCGAGGAGGACGCGAAAGGCGAACCCTTCGTCGGCCAGGCGGGCAAGCTGCTCGACGGCATGCTCGCCGCGCTCGGCATGGATCGCGACCATCACGTCTACATCGCGAACGTCGT
>CAZOTO010000201.1:0-1900 GCA_964582775.1 uncultured Myxococcales bacterium | reverse complement strand
ACCGGGCAACCGCACCCCCGAACCGGGCGAAGCGGAGGCCTGTCGGCCCTACCTCGAGCGCCAGATCGCGCTCATCCGCCCGAAGCTCATCGTCGCGCTCGGCAAGAGCGCCGCGTCGCTATTGCTCGGCACCGACGCGACGATCGCGAGCCTGCGCGGCCGGCGCCACCGCTACGGCGAGACGCCGCTCGTGGTCACCTATCACCCGGCCTACCTGCTGCGCAACCTTCCGGACAAGGCGAAGGCCTGGGAGGACCTGCTGTTCGCGCGGCGCGTGGCCGCGCACGGCGCGCCCACCACGCTTCCGGAGCCCTGACCCCTTGCGCGGCCGTCCCCCTGCCCGCATAGTGGGGAACGCGCGCGAAACACGCGTCCGTTCATCCAGGATGGAGACATCATGCTGAGGAAGTTCGCCACGCTCGCGGCGCTCGCCGCCGTGCTCACGCTGTCCGGCTGCGGCTACAACACGCTGCAATCGCAGGACGAGCAGATCAAAGCCTCGTGGTCCGAGGTGATCAACCAGTACCAGCGCAGGGCCGATCTGGTCCCGAACCTCGTCAACACGGTCAAGGGCTACGCCGCGCAGGAGCGCGAGGTGCTGGAGGCGGTCACCAACGCGCGCGCCAACGTCGCGGGGATCAAGGCGACGCCCGAACTCATCAACGATCCGGCCGCGTTCGCCAAGTTCCAGCAGGCGCAGGGCCAGCTCAGCGGCGCGCTGTCGCGGCTGCTGCTGGTGGTCGAGAACTACCCGCAGCTCAAGTCCGACGCGCTGTTCCGCGACCTGCAGTCGCAGCTCGAGGGCACCGAGAACCGGATCACCGTGGCCCGCAAGCGCTACATCGACAGCGTGCAGGCGTTCAACACGACGGTCCGCTCGTTCCCGACCAACCTGACGGCGATGCTGTTCAAGATGGACGTGAAGCCCAACTTCACGGTCGAGAACGAGGCCGCGATCGCGAAGCCCCCGGCCGTCGACTTCGGCAAGGGCGCGCCGGACAAGAAGAGCTGACGCGAGGCCGCGCCTGCCGCGGCGGACCTCCCGGGTCCGCCGCGGAGCGTCCGTTCGCGCCGCTTGCTCCGCATGCGCATCGCCATCGTTCCGGCGCTCGCGGCCGTCGCGCTCGGCGCCTGGCTGCCGCTCGTCGTTTCGGCGCAATCACCGGCCTGGGAGGGCGGTTCCGACGGATTGAAACCGGTGCCCGCGCTCTCCGCGCGCGTCACCGACCTCGCCGCGACGCTTTCCGCTGGCGATCGGCAGGCGCTGGAGGCGAAGCTCGCGGCGTTCGAGAGCGCCACCGGCGCCCAGATCGCGGTGCTGATCGTTCCGACGACCGAGCCCGAGCCGATCGAGGCCTATTCGATTCGCGTCGCCGATGCGTGGAAGGTCGGACGCAAGGGCCGCGACGACGGCGTGCTGTTCCTCGTCGCGAAGGACGACCGGCGCATGCGGCTCGAGGTCGGCTACGGTCTCGAGGGAATGATCACCGACGCGATCGCGCGAAGGATCATCGCCGAGGACGTGGCGCCGAAATTCCGCGGCGGGAACTTCGCCGCGGGCATCGACGCGGGCGTCGATCGCATCGTGGCGATCGTCGAGAAGGGGGACCTGGCGCCGCCGGAGCAGCGGTCCTCGACGCAGCGCGGCGCGGCGGGCATCGACTGGGGCATGGTCGCGATCCTCGCGCTCGTCGTGCTGCCGGCGGTCGGAGGCGTGCTCAAGGCGATCTTCGGCAAGGTGGGCGGCGCGACCGTGGGCAGCGCATTCGCGGGCGGGCTCGCGTGGTGGGTGCTGGGGTCGCTCGCGCTCGCGGCGGTCGCCGCGGTCATCGCGTGGTTCGCCATCCTCATCTTCGGCGGCGCCGGAAGTACGCTCGGCGGACGCCGCGGCGGGGGCGTG
>CAZOTO010000200.1:0-3159 GCA_964582775.1 uncultured Myxococcales bacterium | reverse complement strand
CGGCAGGCGAGGGGCTCGGTTTCGCCGTCGACATGGCGGCGGATCCTAGCCTACGCGAAGGCCGTCTGGCTCGAGAGCAGCAGTCGGCGCGAGAGCTCTTCGAGGGAGCGGGCGCTCGTCGCCTCGTGGTCGATCTCGAGCAGGGGCCGTCCGGCGAGGAGCGACCGATAGCTCGATCGATCCCGGGGGATCTGTCCAGCCAGATCGATCTCCACCTTCGAATGCGCGCGGCACTCGGCTGCCAGCTGCTCGAAGACCGTGTTCGCCTCTCGCCAGCTCGCGAGCCCGAGGAGCACGACTCGCAGCCGGAGTGTCCGCGCCGTCGTCCCCAGGCGATCGATCCAGCGCAGCGCCCGCGCGACTCCCCAGGGTGCAGCTTCCACGGGGAGCAGCAGCCCGTCGAGGCCGAGCTCCACCGTCGACGGGCCGAGCTCGGACAGCCGATTCGGTGGCCACAGCACGACGGCGGGCGCGTCGGACCTGGATCCCAACGAGGGGAATCCACTCGTCCCCGGATCACCGAGCGCGAACTGCTCCCAGCGCACCCCCGGGGGCATGCGCGGTGCCAATGGAGGCGGAGCGAAGGGCGCCAATACCATGCCCTCGCCGAACGCGTGCGCGAAGGCGTCGGCGAGGTCCACGGCGAGCGCGCAGCCGAGGATCTGCTCCGGACCGACCGGAATCCCCCAGCGAACCGGGCGCACGGGCTCGTGGGCGTCGTCCGTCCATCCCGGCGGGGTGCGCGGCTCCTGCTCCTCTTCCGGGATGAAGAACTCGAGCACGTCCTCGATCCCGCGCCGCCGCACGACCTCGGCTCCTAGCTCACGATCAGCACGGAGTTCACGCCGCCAGCCGGTCCCTCGACGCGCCGCGGATTGCTCGGATCGGGAGTCCACTGGCCATCCACGAAGTAGCGGTACTGATACACGCCGGGTCCGAGCCGCACGATCTTCTCCCAGGTTCCGTTCGGCGCCTGTCGCGTGATCACGTCCTTGTCCGGGACCCAGGCGTTGAAGTCTCCCGCGAGCTGGACCCGGTCGGCGGCCGGGTCGCGAAAGGTGAACACCACGCCCTTCTCCGCGGAGTCCGCGGGATCGTCGGTCGTCGCGTTTCCGGTGGCGGGCTTCGTCTGCTCCTCTTCCTCGCGATCGAACAGGATCTCGAGCGCGAGCGACATGTAGTCGACGAAGCCGTAGGAGCGGCGGTCCAGGTGTGCGATGGAGAGCCCGCGCTGTGCCGCCTCGCGCAGGCGCACGTTCTGCCGGATCACCGTGTCGAACACGAGGTCCTTGTAGGTCTGCCGGATCTCGGCGAGCGCGCGCTTGGCGAAGCGCGTGCGCCCGTCGAAGAGCGTGGGCAGGATGCGCACGGAGAGCGAGTGGCCGAGTCGGTCCTCGAGCACTCCGATCGTCTCGAGCAGCTTCGCGACCCCGTGCATCGCGAAGTAGCTCGTCTCGAGGGGGACGATCACCTCGGCCGCGGCGCGCAGCGCGTTGAAGGTGAGCAGGCCGACGTTGGGCGGGCAGTCGATCAGACAGAAGTCGTACTTCGTGCGGACGGATTCGAGCGCTCGCGCGAGCCGCTCCGTACGCCCGCGCGCGCCCTCGGCTGCGAGCTTGCCCTCGAGCGCGGAGAGGATCACGCCGCTCGGTGCGACGTCGAGCCGGTCACCGGCATGCACGATCACGTCTTCGATGGGGGTGGCGCTGCCGCCGTCCTCCGCGAGCACCTCGTAGAGGTTCTCGCTGAGGTCCTCGGGGTCCACACCCAAGCCGAGCGTCGCGTGGCCCTGTGGGTCCATGTCGACGACGAGCACGCGGTGACCCTCGGCGGCGAGACAACCCGCGAGACTCACGCAGGTGGTCGTCTTGCCGCAGCCCCCCTTCTGGTTCATGACGGCGATCGTGCGCATCGTGTTTCCCTCCCCCAACAGGGCTACGCCGTTGCGATCCCGCATCGCGGCGTGCCTCGCGGATGCGAGCGGTTGCCGCGATGCAGTGCACCGAGTCCTATAGCACGTTCGTATCCGAGGGTCCGCGCGTTCGGTGCACGGACGCCCCGGACCGGGAGGCGGGTGCCGACGCTCATGCGACGCAGGCCCTTGCGTACGTTCCTGCGCACGGACCGTGCATGGGGAGCGACCGGACTCGCCGCCCGTCGGGCCCTTGCCCGTCCTGGACGCGGAGCTTCGCGGCGGAGAGAATCCGGGCTGCACGAAGGTCGTTCATTCGTGCAAAGCTCCGCTCGAGTTGGAAGCTCGAATCGATTTCCGACGATTGGCGAGAGGGCTCGAATCATGAACCTCCCACAACCCCACCCACGGATCACGGACGCAGCCGTAGGCTAGCAGTAAAGGATATTCGTGAGCAATCACAAAGGGGAAGATCAGGATCGACTTGGAGTTCTCGATCTGGGCTCGAACTCCGTGCTCCTGCTGGTGATGGGTCGCGACGGCCGGGTCCTGTGCGAGGAGAGCCGCATCACCCGGCTCGGGGAGGGGCTCTTCCGGGGCGCGGGGTCCGGTGGCTGCCTGGCTGCCGCGGCGCGGAAACGCACGCGGGGCGCGGTCGAGGAGCTTGCGGGTCTTGCCCGTTCGATGGGCGCCAGCCGGGTGATCGGCGTGGGGACGGAGGCATTGCGGGTCGCTGCGGACGGCCGCGACTTCCTGGAGTCGCTTCGCAGCAACGGGCTCCTCGACGAGGCGCGGCTCCTCACCGGCGAGGAGGAGGCGGCCTTCGCCATCGAGGCAAGCCGCCGCTCTTCGCACGGTCTGGGCCCCGGGACAGAGGGGCTCGCGGTGATCGACGTGGGCGGGGGAAGTACCGAGATCGCCTGGGCGGCGCAAGGAGACCGCGTGAAGGGCGTGAGCCTTCCCCTCGGATCCGTGCGCCTCACCGAGTCGTTCGTGTCGCGTCATCCCGTGCCCGCTTCCGAGCTCGAGCGGCTGGCGGATGCGGTCGCGCGGACAGCGGACGAGCGGATTCCCGGAGAGCTCGGCGGGTTCGGGAAGCGGGGCGAGGTGGTTGCCGTTGCGGGGACCGCGACGACGCTCGCCGCACTCGCCCTGCGGCTCGAGCTCTATTCCGACGAGCGCGTCGAGGGCTTGCGAATGGTCCGCGCCGATGTCGCGGCGTGGGTCCGGCGCCTGGCGGCGCTCGA
>CAZOTO010000199.1:0-3173 GCA_964582775.1 uncultured Myxococcales bacterium | reverse complement strand
GTCGAAGATGCGACCGCCGCCGAGCAGGAGCTGGAACGTCGCATAGGCCGTCACCGACGAGATGACGCACGGGATCAGCGCATCCGACTCGAAGTCCTCTTGGTAGAGCACCTCGATCGCGGTGAGCGCGCTGCCGAGCGGCGCGCGAAAAATCGCACCGAGCCCGCCCGCGGTGCCGGCGAGCAACAGGATCCGCCGATCGCGCGCTCCGAGGCCGAGCCGCGTGGCGAGCAGCGATCCGATACCGCCGCCGATCTGCGCGACCGGCCCCTCCTTCCCGGCGCTGCCGCCCGTCGCCAGCGTGAAGATCGTGGCGATGCCCTTCACCAGTGGAATGCGCGCGCGAATGATCCCACGGTTGCGATGGAAGGCGTGGATCATCGCATCGGTGCCGTGCCCTTCGGCCTCGGGTGCGAAGTGGTACACGACGAGCCCCGACAGCAGCCCACCGATCGCCGGCAGCAGGAAGAACAGCCAGCGCCGTGGCTCGGGCGCGACGGGAAGGCCGAGCTCCACGAGCCGATCGCCCGGGGGCAGCATGACCGGCATGCCCGCGAGCGTGCGCATCACGAGCTCATTCGCGATCTCGAGGCCCGCGAAGAAGGCCGCTGCCGCCAGCCCCGACACCACCCCCACCAGGAGCCCGAAGGCAATCCAGCGGCTGGGCGATTGTGCGACGCGCATCACCTCGCGGCGCAGCGCCGAAGTCATGGTCCTCATGCGTGCATCCTCGGGGGGATCGACCGCGGCGGGAATGTAACGCACGAATCGCGCGGCGCGGCCGCGCGGGCGGGCGCCCGGGCCCATCGGCGGTGGTCGCGATCCGGCGCTCGGATGATAGACTGCGCCCGGCTTCATTCTCGAGGAGACCCGTGCATGCGAAGCGCCCGCCACTTCTTCCGCCCCAAGGCCATCGGTGCGCCCGAGCCCGTGCGCGAGATTCCCCTGCGGCCGTCGCGGATGATCCACTTCTTCGATCCGAGCAATCCGAAGATGACCGCGAAGGTGCCGGAGATCGCCGCGAAGGTGGACATCCTGCTCGGCAACCTGGAGGACGCGATTCCGACGGACCGCAAGGAGCAGGCGCGCGAGGGCCTGGTGCAGGTGGCGCGCGCGGCGGACCTGGGCAACGCGCAGCTCTGGACCCGCGTGAACAGCCTGGACAGCCCGTGGTGCCTGGACGACTTCGTGCGGATCGTGACCGAGGTGGGCGATCGCATCGACGTGATCATGGTCCCCAAGGTCGAGGGGCCCTGGGACATCCACTACGTGGATCAGCTCCTCGCGCAGCTCGAGGCGCGCGCGGGCCTGCGCCGGCCGATTCTCGTGCACGCGATCCTCGAGACCGCGCTCGGGGTGGCGAACGTGGAGGAGATCGCGCACGCAAGCCCTCGCTTGCAGGGCATGAGTCTTGGACCGGCAGACCTCGCGGCGTCGCGGCGCATGAAGACGACGCGCGTGGGCGGAGGACATCCGGGCTACCTGGTGCGCACGGATCCGGATCCGTCGAACCCCGATGCACCGCGCCCGACCGCACAGCAGGACCTCTGGCACTACACGATGGGGCGTATGGTGGATGCGTGCGTGTCCGTGGGAGCGCTCCCGTTCTACGGTCCGTTCGGAGACATCGCCGACCTCGTTGCGTGCGAGGACCAGTTCCGCAACGCCTTCCTCATGGGCTGCGTGGGCGCGTGGTCGCTGCATCCCAACCAGATCGCGATCGCGAAGCGCGTGTTCAGCCCGCCGCCGGACGAGGTGGCGTGGGCGCGCCGCGTGATCGAGTCGATGCCAGACGGATCGGGCGCCGTGATGATCGACGGCAAGATGCAGGACGACGCGACCTTCAAGCAGTGCACGGTGATGGTGGAGCTCGCGCGGCTCATCGCGAGCCGCGATCCGGAGTACCGCGCGCTCTACGGCTTCGCAGGCTAGCGGGGGGCGTCCCGTGAGCGACGCACCGCACTGGTTCACCGAGGCGCTCGCCGCGCCACGCGACGAGGACGCCGTCGACGTGGAGAGCTGCCCGATCCACTACTTTCGCTGGGGAGATCGCAGGCGACCCGGCGTGGTGCTGGTGCACGGCGGCGCCGCGCATGCACAGTGGTGGACGTTCCTCGCGCCGTTCCTTGCGCACGAGTACCACGTGGTCGCGCTCGATCTCTCCGGGCACGGCGACAGCGGCCGGCGCGAGACGTACCCGCGCGAGCTCTGGGCGCGCGAGGTCCTCGCCGTGGCGGAGCACGCGGGGATCGCGGGGCCTCCCGTGCTCGTGGGCCACAGCATGGGCGGGCTCGTCTCGATCATCGCCGCTGCACAGCATGGGGATCGCCTCGCCGGGGCGGTGATCGTGGACTCCCCCGTGTACCGGCCCGATCCCGAGCAGCGAAAGGACGGCAGCGGGCGGGCGTTTCGCTACCCGAGCGTCTACCGCGACCCCGACACCGCGGCGCGTCGCTTCCGGCTCGTGCCCGATCAGCCGTGCGAGAACGACTTCATCCTGGAACACGTGGCGCTCCACTCCGTCGGCAAGGTGGACACGGGCTACACGTGGAAGTTCGATCCGGTGGTATTCCGCCGCTTCGAAGCCCACCTGATCCGCGAGTCGCTCATGCAGGTGCGCGGCCGCGTCGCGTTCCTGCGCGGCGAGTGGAGCGAGGTCGTGACCCCCGACCTGCAGGAGTACATGCTCGGCCTGCTCGGGAGACCCGTCCCCGTGGTCGAGATTCCCCAGGCCTACCACCACCTGATCCTCGACCAACCCCTCGCCTTCGTGGCCGCGCTGCGCGCGATCCTGGCAGCGTGGGACCATCCGACGCGGCTCGGTCTATAATCGCCCCGTGGCCGTGCGGGCGCGGCAGGCGCCCCGCGACACACGAACGCAGCGACCTGGATGCGCGACGCACGATGTGCCTCGCGGCGGAGCATCGGAGCCCCCATGAGCCGAACCCTCGATATCCGCGACGTTTGCGTCGAAGCGGGCAGCCGCGTGGATCTCGGCCGCTGGCCGACGCGCATCGATCCGCTCTACGAGAAGAAGAAGGACTACGAGAAGAAGCTCGCGGCGGGAACGCTCGAGCTGAGCGAGCTGCAGCGCCTGCTCTACGCGCACGATCGCTACTCGCTGCTCGTGATCTTCCAGGCGATGGATGCCGCCGGCAAGGATGGCGCGATCC
>CAZOTO010000198.1:0-3223 GCA_964582775.1 uncultured Myxococcales bacterium | reverse complement strand
CGCGAACTGGTTCCCATTCGCGTCGTAGGTGTAGGTCTGGTTTCCGGCCTGCGTCACCGCGTGAGGGCCCGCGCCGTTCTGCCCATACGTGTACGTCCCGACATCCGACTTGGAGACGATGTTGCCGACCAGGTCGTAGGTGATGGACTTCGACGGGACACCGCCAATGCCCGTCACCGTCACCAGGCGATTGAGGGCGTCGTACGCGAAGGACTCCTCGATCTGCTGCCGTTCGTCGCGACGCTTCGTCAGGTTGCCGAGCGTGTCCCACTCGTACTGGAGCTGCTGCACCTGCCACGTGGAGCCGCTTCCCGTGAGGATGTCCGTCACCACACCCCGCGCCGGATCGAACACGCGCTGCGTCACCAGGCCGTTGCCGAGCGTCTCTTGCGTGACCTGCCCGAGCGCATTGGCGGCGTTTGCCTGCCAGATCGACTTCCACGTCGGGTTTCCCGGGACCTGGACCTCGACCTTGAAGAGATGGTTCGTGTACACAGTGTATGCATTTCGCGCCTTGGTTCCGTTCGGGTACGTGATCTCGGAGATTCGCCCCAGCGCGTCGTAGGTCGGAGTGATCGTGTAGCCGGCCCCATCGATCTGCCACGTCGAGCTCGAAGGCCGACCAAAGGCATCGTAGGTGAAGGCGCGCTGGAATCCCCTCTCCGCCGTGGGAGCCATCACTTGCGCGAGCTTGCCGATGCCATTCGCCGCGGTGTCGTACTCCCATGTGGTCACCCCGCCGTCGTACTCCGTTCGCGTGATCGCCCGCCCGAGCAGGTCGTACGAGAACGTGATCGTTCGCCCAAGAGCATCCGTCTGGCTCACGAGCTCGCCGATCGCATTGTATGCGTAGGTCCACACGCCCATGTCCGGATCGCTCGAGGCGACCTTTTTGCCGCGCAGGTCGTACGTGTTCTCGACTACGTTCCCATCGGAGTCCGTCACGGTGAGGGGCCGGCCGAAGGCATCGTACGTGTACGTATTCGTGGCGCCGAGCTCCTCCTGCACATGGACGAGCTTGCCGCGCGCGTCGCGAACCTCGGCGCGCTGCTGGTTCTTGGCGTTCGTGAAGGTGACGGATAGCCCGGCGTACAGGGTGGTGTGCACCCCGCCGTCGGGCTTCGTCTCGCGAACGACGCGATCGAGATCGTCGTATTCGTAGAGCGTCGTGTACTCGGCGTCACCGTCGAAGTGCGGCTGCGTTACCGAGTACACGCGCCCGCGCACATCGTAGGTGGTCTCGACGTCGATGGAGCGGCCGTCGAGCCCGATCGTGCGCCTCGTTACCTCGCGCCCGAGCGCATCGTAGTAGGTGATCGTCGGCGGATTCCCACTGCGGTACGCAGCCTCCGCATACACGCTCCCGGGAACACAGGCTGCCGCGCAGAAGAACCTCCAGACCCCCTCGCTCGTCCCGTCCGCATAGGCAACCGATTGCGGGCGGCCCAGCGCATCGATCGCCGTCGTCGCCACGAAGCTCGGATCGGGTCCCGTGCGCTGCGTCGCGACGCCGAAGCGCGGATCGTGCTGGCGCGCCTCTACATGTCCGATTGCGTTCTCGACCTCGACCGCGAGGCGACCCTGCGCATCGTACGTTACGGTCTCCGAGCGGGTCGGGATGTCCGCTCCGCTCAGCGTGATCGTCGTCGGATTTCCGAATGTGTCGTAGCCGAAGTCTTTGCGCAGCGCGAAGAGTTGACCCGGGTCCGTGATCTCGGCCGTCACTGCACCCGTGATGGGATCGAGCTCGTAGTCCGTCGTTCGCGTGAGCCACGGCCGATACGGGGCGAGCGCCGTCGCCTGGGTTTGATCTACGAGGCCGAGAAGCCAGCTCGAGGTGTTGTTCACGTACGTTGTCGCCACGACGTCGATGAAGCTCTCGGGCGACGAGCTTCCATCCTGGGTAACCACCCCCAGGCTCGTCACGTTCCCGTAGGCGTCGAACTCCTGATAGGTGGTCTTGGTGGTCACCAGCGTGCCGTCGAGCTCGTAGGTCTTCTCGACCTTCTGATCGAGCTGCGCAAACCAGCGATTCCCCAGGTCTACGGCGCTCCATGTGTTGTCGGTCTCCGACACGAGGGTGTGGTTCCCGAGGCGCTCCTCGATGCGGCTTACGAAGCCATTCAGCGGAAAATCCTGCCGGAAGAGCCTTCGGACGTACGATCCGCTCGCGTCATCGATCACGATCCGCTCGGCAAACCCCAGGAATCCCCTTCCCTGCAGGTGCTGGCGAGCGCCCCCATAGGCATACGTGAACCCCCGCAGTCCGTACGCTCCATTGCTCTCGCGGTGCTGCGCCACGACGTACATCGGCACCTGCACGTCCTGCAAGGGGTACACCGCGCCAGATCCCTTCGTGTACACCGCGGGATCCGTAAGCGGCGCGTAGTCGATCTCGATCTGCGCGCCGAAGCCATCCGTGATGCCGGCGATGAGGTCGAGCGCGGGGCCGAGCGTCGATACGGGAACGAGCTGGGCCTGTGTCCCCGATTTTCGGACCACCAGGAGATCCGTGAAGCCGTCTCCATCGTGGTCACCCGTGAGCCAGACATCATCGTCGCTCCACGTCCATAGCGTGGTCGGCGTGCCGAGCGGAGCGAAGCTGCCATCTCCGTTCGAGCGCAAGACGGAAACCACCGCATTTCCGCTCACGTTGCGAACGCGCACGATGTCGGTACGTCCGTCCGCGTCGACGTCGAGGGGGAGAAGCTCGTCCGCGGCCTGTAGATCATTGAGCGGAGTGCTCGCGGGCGAAAGCGCGTAACCGCCCAGGCCAGTATCGAACACGGATCGAAGGGTGGTCTGGGTGTATTGGAAATCTGAGAGAATGAGCAGCGCATCCGGGGGGCCGTCTCCGTTCCAGTCCCCCGAGATTGGTCGCACATTGCCCGACCAAGGGAGTATCGTTTGAACCCAGGATGGCTCCGCCGGACCACCGCGAACTAGGTCGATCGCGTTGTTATAGAAGTGCCAGCGGAGCACGATCGGATCTCGATTCCCATCCGCATCGAGATCGAATCCAACGAATGCGATGCTCCGCCGACTGATTGGGATGGGGTTGAATGGACCCGTGACCGGCTCTACCGTGCAACAATCCATTCGGAGCAGCGAGAGCTCGCCATTCTGTCCTGGTGTGTACTCAGCGAAGGAATGTCTAGAGTACGTAACGAAGACGCCCCCTGGGGCCCCGTTGACGTACGAGTAGCCATGAGATAGCGCGTAT
>CAZOTO010000197.1:0-3245 GCA_964582775.1 uncultured Myxococcales bacterium | reverse complement strand
ATCGCGGTCGAGATCTGCGCGAGTGCGTTGGTCCACGGCTCGACGAACCAGCGCTGCGCCGGCGGCGTGAGTTCCAGGCCGAACAGCGTCGCCTGGATCAGCAGGAAGAGGACGAGAAAGCGGACCACGCGCGGATCTTATCAGCCCCGCGCGAGCGGCGGATTCTTCGCGAAGTAACCCCGGATGCCGTCGGCGATCGCATCGGCGTAGCGACCCTGCTGCTTCGGGTCGCGCAGCTTCTGCTCCTCGTCCGGATTGCTGATGAACGCGGTCTCCACGAGGATCGACGGCACGTCGGGCGCCTTCAGCACCGCGAAGCCCGCCTGCTCGACCTCGCGCTTGTGCAGCGTGTTCGTCTCCGACAGTTCGGCGAGCACCTGGCGGCCCGCTTTCAGGCTGTCGGCGATCTGCGCGGTCTGCGACAGGTCGAGGAGCGTGCGCGCGAGCATCGGGTCGCGCACGTCGAGGTTGACGCCGCCGATCAGGTCCGCCTCGTTCTCCTTCTGGGCGAGCCAGCGCGCGGCCGCGCTGGTCGCGCCGTTCTCGGAGAGCGCGAACACCGACGAGCCGCGCGCGCGCGCCTCGCGGAACGCGTCGGCGTGGATCGAGACGAAGAGATCCGCCTGCACGCGGCGCGCCTTCTGCACGCGCGCGGCGAGCGGCACGAAGTAGTCGTCGTCGCGGGTGAGCACCGCGCGCAGGTTCGGCGTCGCCTCGATCGCGGCCTTGAGCTTGCGCGCGATCGCGAGCGCCACGTGCTTCTCGCGCGTGCCGCGCGGACCGATCGCGCCCGGATCCTCGCCGCCGTGCCCCGGATCGACCGCCACGGTAATGCGGCGGACCCGGTCGCGCCGTGCCGGGGCCGCGGCCGCCGCGCCGGGCGGCGGCGGCTCGAACAGCGGTTCCGGCTTCGCCTTCTCCGCGTCGAGCAGCGCCATCAGCGGATCGGGCGGCGATGCCGGAATGAGGTCGATGACGAGCCGGTTGCCGTAGTCGCCGACCGGCTTCAGCGCGAACGTCTGCACCAGGACATCGGCCTTGAGGTCGAGCACCAGGCGCAGCGTCGTCGGCGACTTGCGCGCGTAGCGGACGGCGGCGAGGTGCGGATCGTCCGGATGGATGCGGCGCGCGAGTTCCGCGAGTTCGGGACCGGCCTCGATGCCGTCGAGGTCGAGCACGACGCGCGCCGGATCCCTGAGCGTCGTGACCTGCCACGCGAGCGGTGCGCTCGACTCGAAGATGACGCGGGTGTATTCGTGCGCGGGCCACACGCGCGCGGAGGCGATGCGTGCGGCTTCCGACCATGCGAGCGGAGACAGGACGCCCGCGGCCGGCAGGAGCGCCCAGCGGAGCGCGCGCCGCCGCCCGATCGAGACGCGGGTCAGGGGGGGGCGAGTTCCCGTCGGAGTTCGGCTACGCATCGCTCACCGGCCGTCGTCGTCGCCACGATCTCCAGTGTCCGACCGTCCCCTCCGGTCGCAGGCAGGAGGCGCACCGCGAGGTCCGCCGGCGGCAGGTACTCCGCCACGCGCTCGGGCCATTCGACCAGCGCCACGGTGTGCGGGGTGAAGCCCTCGGCCGCACCCAGGGTCTCCCATTCCCCCGGATCGGCGAACCGATAAAAATCAAAGTGATACAAGTATATGCTCGAAAGCGGATAATGTTCAAGCAACCCGTAGCTCGGGCTCTTGACCGGACCGGCCCATCCGAGTCCGCGCAACACGCCGCGCGCCAGCGTCGTCTTCCCCGCGCCGAGTTCGCCCGAGAGCGTGACCACCATGCCGCCCGCGAGACCGCGTGCGAGCGCGCGGCCCGCGCGTTCGGTGGCGAAGGCGTCCGGGAGGTGGGTGCGGTAGGTGGACTCCATCGCGGGATTCGCCGTGCCCCGACTTGGCGTTACGCTCGCGCGCATGCCCGAACGTCCGGCGATAGAACCTCCGAACGACGCGCGCGCGATCGACCTGCCCGCGCTCGCCGCGCGCATCGGAGACTGGGCGCGCGAACTCGGACTGGGCGCGATCGGCGTCTGCGACCTCGACCTCGGTGACGCGCCCGCGCGTCTCGCCGACTGGATCGCCGCAGGCCGGCACGGCACGATGGATTATATGGCCCGACATGCGGGGCTTCGCGCGGCGCCCGGCGACCTCGTGCCCGGCGCGATCCGCGTGATCAGCGCGCGCATCGACTACTGGCCGCAGCAGGCGCGCGACGCCGCCGCGACGCTCGCAGCGCCGGATCGCGCGTACGTGTCGCGTTACGCGCTCGGCCGCGACTACCACAAGGTGCTGCGCAGCAAGCTGCAGACGCTCGCCGACCGCATCGCCGAGGCGACCGGGCCGTTCGGCTACCGCGTGTTCTGCGACAGTGCGCCGGTGATGGAGGTGGCGTTCGCGACGAAGGCGGGGCTCGGCTGGCGCGGCAAGCACACGCTGCTGCTGTCACGCGAGGCGGGCTCGCTCTTCTTCCTGGGCGAGATCTACACCGATCTGCCGCTTCCGGTCAGCGCGCCCGTCGCCGCGCATTGCGGCACCTGCCGCGCCTGCCTCGACGCGTGTCCGACCGGCGCGATCGTCGCGCCCTACCAGGTCGATGCGCGTCGCTGCGTGAGCTACCTGACGATCGAACTCCACGGATCGATCCCCGAGGACCTGCGCCCGCTCCTCGGCAACCGGATCTACGGCTGCGACGACTGCCAGCTCGCCTGCCCGTGGAACAAGTACGCGCGGGCGGCCGCGCACCCGGACTTCGCACAGGTGCGCCACGGCCTCGACGACGCCGCGCTCACCGAACTCTTCGCGTGGACGCGCGAGGAGTTCGACGCGCGCATGGCCGGCAGCGCGATCCGGCGCATCGGCCACGAGCGGTGGCTGCGCAACATCGCGGTCGCGCTCGGCAACGCGCCGACGACACCGGCGATCCTCGCCGCATTGCGTTCGCGCGCCGACGACCCCTCCGCGCTCGTGCGCGAGCATGTCGCGTGGGCGCTCGACGTTCACGCGCGACGCGGGGACGGGTAACATCGGGAGACACCGAAGATCCAACGGGCCGCGTCCGGCAGCGACCGGCGCTGCAGGGGATCGCGATGACGTCTTCGCCCTCGTCCACGCCTACGTTCGGCCGCTGGCTGCGCCAGCGCCGGCGCTCGCTCGGCATGACGCACGCCGCGCTCGCCGAACGCGTGCACTGCTCGGTGTCGGCGCTGCGCAAGATCGAGCAGGACGTCCGGAGGCCGTCGCGGCCGCTCG
>CAZOTO010000196.1:0-3279 GCA_964582775.1 uncultured Myxococcales bacterium | reverse complement strand
TTCCGCGCATGGCCTTCATGAGCTGGCCGACGAAGAAGTTCAGGAGCTTCGCATCGCCCGCCCGGTACTGCTCCGCCTGCTTCGGATTCGCGGCGACGATCTCGGCGGCGATGCGCTCGATCTCGCCGGCGTCGGATACGGACTCGAGCCCCTGCGCGGTCAGGATCGCCTCGGGGGATTCGCCGGTCCGTGCCATTTCGGTGAAGATCGTGCGCGCATTCTTCGCAGTGACGCGCCCCAGATCCACCAGCGCGAGCAGCCCTACCAGATGCGCGGGCGTGAGCGCGAGCGCGCCCACGGACGAGCCCTCGGCCGCCAGGAGCTCGAGCAGGCTTCGCATGATCCAGTTCGCGGCGCTCTTCGCATCCGCGCCGAGCCGCACGCACTCCTCGAAGAAGGCGGCGACGTCGCGGTCCTCGATGAGCACGCGCGCATCGTCTGCCGAAAGCCCCAGCTCGCCCGTGTACCGCGCGCGCTTGCGATGCGGAAGCTCGGGAAGGCTCTTGCGGATCCGCTCGATCCACTCCGGATCGAGCCGCAACGGGGGAAGGTCCGGGTCGGGGAAGTAGCGGTAGTCCGCGCTCGTCTCCTTCGTGCGCTGCGACTTCGTCTCGTTCGTGCGGTCGTCGTAGCCGCGCGTCTCTTGCACGATCGTGCCGCCGTCGCAGAGCGCCTCGATCTGCCGCTCGATCTCGACCTGGATCGCGCGCTCGACGAAACGGAACGAGTTCAGGTTCTTGAGCTCGACCTTCGTGCCGAGCTTCGGGTCGCCCACGCGGCGCACGCTCACGTTGGCGTCGCAGCGAAACTGCCCCTTCTCCATGTCCGCGTCGGAGACGTCCAGGTAGCGCAGGATGGAGCGCAGGCTGCGCAGGTAGGCGCCGGCCTCTTCGGGCGAGTGAAGGTCGGGCTCGCTCACGATCTCGACGAGCGGCGCGCCCGCGCGATTCAGGTCGACGTGCGTCGCCCCGCCGGTGATCGCGTCGTCGTGGATGTTCTTCGCCGCATCCTCTTCCATGTGGATGCGGGTGAGCGCGACCGTGTGCTCTGCACCGTCCAGGTCGACGGGCACGCAGCCGCCGAGCGCATAGGGCTCTTCGAACTGCGAGATCTGGTAGCCCTTGGGAAGATCCGGATAGAAGTAGTGCTTGCGCGCGAACAGGGACACCGGCTGCACCTGGCAGCCGACCGCGAGCGCGAGCCGCACCGCGAGCTCGACGGCCTTCCCGTTCGGGACCGGCAGCACGCCGGGCATGCCGATGTCGACCTCGGTCGTGCAGGTGTTGGGCTCGCCGCCGAAGCGGTTCGGCGCGGAGCTGAAGAGCTTCGTCTTCGTCTTGAGCTGGGCGTGGACTTCGAGGCCGATCACCGGCTCCCATCCGCCCCAGCGATCCGCAGCACTAGACGACAAGGTTCAGCAGCCTTCCCGGCACGTACACCACGCGGCGTGGGGCATCCTCGCCGACGTACTTCTGCACGGCCTCGTTCGCGAGTGCGATCGCGAGCACCTTCGACTGGTCCGCATCCGCGGGCACGCGAATGCGCGCGCGCATCTTCCCGTTGATCTGCACGCCGATCTCGACCTCGTCCGACACCAGGAAGCGCTCGTTCGCCTGGGGCCACGGCTCGAAGGCGATGCTGCGCTCGTGGCCGAGCGCCTGCCAGATCTCCTCGGCCAGGTGCGGAGCGAGCGGCGCCACCAGCCGCAGGAAGTCCTCGCCGATCGCGCGCGGCATGCGCGCGTCCTTCTCGATGTCGCGCACGAAGATCATGAGCGCCGAGATAGCGGTGTTGAAGTCGAGGCCCTCGCAGTCGCGGGTCACCTTGTCGACGGTGGCGGCGAGCAGGCGCTTCTGCGCCTCCGTCCCCTCACCCGGCGCGAAGTCGCGCAGCCGGTCCGTCTCGTCGTCCAGGAACAGGCGGTACGCGCGCTGCAGGAAGCGGAACACCCCCGGGATGCCCTCGGCGGACCACGGCGCGGCCTTGCCGAGCGGCCCCATGAACATCTCGTACAGGCGCATGGCGTCGGCGCCGTACTCCGCGATCACGTCGTCGGGATTCACGACGTTGCCGCGGCTCTTCGACATCTTCTCGACGACCTCTTCGAGCTCGACGTCGGTGCCCGGCGCGAAGGGACGCCCACCCTTCCACTCGACCTCGGCCGTCGGCACCCACTCCTCGAGAAGCTCGCGCCCCGTCGCGGCGTGCACGGGGGTCTCGCCCTCGTAGCGCACCTGCGCCGAGGCGTAGCAGCGGCGCTCCGCCCCCTCGCCCTCGCTGAAGTAGCGGTAGCTCTTGCCCTGGACCATGCCGGGATTGAGCAGCCGCTGGAACGGCTCCTTCGTCGACACCAGGCCCAGGTCGTAGAGCACCTTGTGCCAGAAGCGCGAGTAGAGCAGGTGCAGCACCGCGTGCTCGGCACCGCCCACGTACAGGTCGACGTTCATCCAGTAGCGCTCGGCCTCGGGCGAGAACGGCGCGCGGTCGTTCGCGGGATCGCAGAAGCGCAGATAGTACCAGCAGCTTCCCGCCCACTGCGGCATGGTGTTCGCGTCGCGTCGCGCGGGCTTTCCCGTGCGCGGATCGGTCGTGTGCAGCCACTCCGGCACGCGCGCGAGCGGCGGCTGGAAGTCACCCGTGGGCTTGAAGTCGTCGAGCTCGGGCAGCCGCACCGGAAGATCTTCCTCGGGCACGAGCACCGTCGAGCCGTCTTCCAAGTGCAGCACGGGAAACGGCTCGCCCCAGTAGCGCTGCCGGCTGAAGAGCCAGTCGCGAAGCTTGTAGGTAACGGAGCGCTCCCCCTTCGCGTTCTGCTCGAGCCACTGGATCATGCGCTCCTTCGCGCGCGCGGTGTCGAGCCCGTCCAGGAAATCCGAGCTCACCGCCGTACCGTCGCCCGTGAAGGCTTCGCGCGAGACGTCGCCGCCGCGCACGACCTCGACGATGGGAAGATCGAAGGTCTTCGCAAACGCGTAGTCGCGCTCGTCGTGCGCGGGCACGGCCATGATCGCCCCCGAGCCGTACGAGATGAGCACGTAGTCGGCGATCCAGATGGGGATGCGCTGGCCGTTCACGGGATTCACGGCATAGCCGCCCGTGAACACGCCGGTCTTCTCGCGGGCGTCGGCCGAGATGCGCGCGCGCTCGCTCTTGCGGGCCGCGGCCTCGATGTAGGCGTCGACGGCCGCGCGCTGCGCGGAAGTCGTCACGCGATCGACCCACTCGTGCTCGGGCGCGAGCACCATGTAGGTCGCACCGACAAGTGTATCCGGCCGGGTC
>CAZOTO010000195.1:0-3313 GCA_964582775.1 uncultured Myxococcales bacterium | reverse complement strand
TGATCTCGGTCACGCGCACCCCGTCGACGCGCTCACAGCAGCCGGCGAGTGCCAACGGGATCACGTCGCCCGACCATCCCGGATCGAAGCCCGAGGTGAAGAACGAGCTTCCGCCGCGCTCGCAGGCCTCTTGGAGCGATGCGACCATCCTGCGGCCCGAGGCAGGCGGGTAGCACAGCGAGACGATTGCCGTGCTCACCACGTTCTTGCCCGCGGCCAGGATCCGGCACAGCTCGTCGACCGTCTCACGCATCCGCGTCTCGCCTTGGGCGTTGTAGCATACGCAGTCCGCGTCCATGGCGAGCAGAGCGTCTACATCGTTCGTCGCGCGGATTCCCGTCGGCCGGTCGAGCCCACAGAGCTCGGCTGCGTCCTTGCCGACCTTGGCCGGAGAGTGGGCGTGGACGCCGACCAGCTCGAGCTCGGGATGGCGAAGGATGCCGTGCAGGGCCTTGCGTCCTGCGTTACCGGTCGACCACTGGATCACTCGCAGAGGGCGCTTCGTCTCCGTTCTCATCATCGACTCTCCTGTTGTGTTTCGTGCGCGACGCTCATCGCTCGCTTCGCTCGCCGGCCGCCTTCAGCATCTCGCGGATCGGTGCGATTCCCGGCTCGTAGAGCACACCGGGAAGCTGACCCCCGTCCATGTGGATGGTCGCACCGTTGATCACGTCCGCCTGTCCGGAGCAGAGGAAGACCACGGCGTTGCCCACCTCTTCGGGGGTCCCCGCGCGGCGGATGGGGACGTTCTCGAAGTAGTCCTCGCCGGACTCCGCCTTGCCGAGCACCAGGCGCTGGAAGTTGTCGGTCATGGTGGCACCGAGCGAGAGGCAGTTCACGCGGATCTTCGGTCCCCACTCCACTGCGAGCGATTTCGTGATGTGGTTGAGGCCTGACTTCGCCGCTCCGTAGGATACGAGCGTGGGCGATCCCGCGGGATGCGATGCGGAGCTCGAGATGTTCACCATGGAGTGGGTGCCCTCCTGCTGGAACATCTGTCGCGCCACGCGAACAGAGAACCACAGCGGGCTCGTGAGATTGTTCTGGATGGCGTACGCGTGGTAGAGCGCGGTGCGTTCGAAGGCGTCGTTCGAGCGCGGCGCTCCCTGGAGCTTCGTCACGAGGGCCGGAATGTCCTCGGCCAGGGGCGCGGGAACCGTTCCGCCGGCATTGTTCACCAGGATGTCGATGCGACCAAACCGGTCGACCACGCGCTGCACGAAGGAATCGATCTGGTGGAGGTCCTCCTGGTTGCACACCCACTGTGCGGAGCGCTTCCCCGCGTCATCGATCCCGGCAGCCGCGGGAAGCGCGGGAAGCTCGCGTCGCGAGCAGCCGACGACCGTGGCTCCCTCCTCGAGCAATCGCCTCGCGATGCCCACGCCGACTCCGCGGCTCGTTCCCGTGACGATTGCGACCTTGCCGTCGAGATGCCCCATCTTCAGATGTCTCCTGTGTTGCGTTGTGATGCCGTGCGCGTCCCTATTCGAACGCATGTCGAGGAAGCGTGAGCGGCAGGTCCGTCGACGTGAGGACTCCGGGCGGGGCCTCGTACACGACGGGAATCGCATTCACGACGCGCATGGCCGTGGCGAGCATGCCCTGCGCGGAAATCTCGCGCTCCGATCGCTCCTCGGGCTTTCCGAGCTGCAGCTCACAGATGAGATCCGGCTCGCCCGAGAACAACACCCGGTACGTTCCATCGCGCGACGCGGTCGGCCAATCGGGCGCGATGTCCGGGGCCATGCGATTCACGTGCTCGATCACGATGGCGTCGCGGCCGCCGACCACGCCGATCGTCTCGAAGCGCACGGCACCGACCGTGCCCGCTTCGATCACGCCTGCGGAAACCTCGAGGCGGCGATCCGTCACCCGCTTCTCGTAGGTCTCGCGAACCCCGTCGAGCTTCACGCCGAGGTGGTCGGCGACCATGCGCACGGGCGGCTCCCAGGAGGAGCGCTGCACCCCGGGGATCTCCATGATGCAGCGGTGCTCCAGCGGCTTCCCGAAGCCGAAGACCTCGAAGATGGTGAAGGGAACGGGGTACTCGGCGTAGGAGAAGATCTCCTGCGTGCGCACCGAGCGGATCCGATGGGAGAGCGTTGCGAGCGTGAGCACGAGCTGATCGCCCGCGAAGCCCGGCTCGAGCCCCGATGCGTACAGCGTGGCACCCCCTGCGCGGCACGCCTCCTCGAGCCGTTGTACGTGCTTCGGTGCGCAGGCGGCCGGGTGCACCAATCCACTGATCGACGTCGTCACGACGTCGATGCCGGCGCCGAGCATGCGGCAGAGGTCGTCGACGCAGGCATCGCGCCGCGATTCGCCGTCCGCGGTGTAGCACACACAGTCCGGATCCAAGGCGAGCAACGCGTCGATGTCCGAGGTCGCCTTCACTCCGATGGGACCGATTCCGACGATCTCGCCCGCATCGCGCCCCGCCTTCTTCGAGCTGTGTACCCATACCCCGGCGAGCTCGAGGTCGGGCCGCGCGTGGATCACCCGCGTCGCGATCGCACCCAGTCCCCCGGTCGACCACTGGACCACACGAACCCTGGACATCGGAGCCCTCCTGCCGGCCACGTCTTGCGATGGAACCTTGCGATCGAACCTCGTGACCGAATCTCGCAACGAAAGATAGGTAGCCAACTACCTTTCAATGTGGGAGACTATCCGATGGGCGCACGAAAGCGCAAACGAAAAGTTCGGACGAGGAGGGGTCCATGGTCTTCGATCACTTTCGATTGACCGACCGGGTCGCAGTCGTGACTGGTTCCGGGCACGGAATTGGGCGCGCGACCGCGGTCGCACTGGCGGAGGCAGGTGCGGACGTCGTGTGCTGCGCGCGCACCCAGGCCGACATCGACGAGACCGCGGAGCAGGTTCGCGCGCGGGGGCGGCGCGCACTCGCCGTGCGCTGCGACGTGCTCGAGACGGAGCAGCTCGAGCACCTGACGCGAGCGGCGATCGATGCGTTCGGGCGCGTGGACGTGCTGGTGAACAACGCGGGGGGGGGCATCCCGAAGCCGGCCCTGGCCATGTCCGAGCGTTCCATCGAGAAGGTGATCCGCTTCAACCTTACGAGCCCGTTCCTGCTCACGCGCATGATCGTCCCGCACATGGTGCGCACGGCGGGCGGTGGATCCGTGATCAACGTTTCCTCGGGGGCGAGCCGGATGTCCCTCGCTGGATTGTCCGCGTACGGCTCCGCCAAGGCAGGGCTCAATCAGCTCACGCGCATGCTGGCCACCGAGTTCGCTCCCGATGTTCGCGTGAATGCGATCATCGTGGGCCAGATCGACACGCCGGGTGCGGC
>CAZOTO010000194.1:0-3332 GCA_964582775.1 uncultured Myxococcales bacterium | reverse complement strand
ATCGACCAGCGCTCATGCCCTCCAGTCATATGTAGAGGATTGTCCACTCCAATCTGAGGATTGTCCTTGTGGACCGGAAGCTCTTCTCCCAGCTCCAGGAAGAACGGATGGTCGACATAGAACTGCAGCCTTCGTGTAAGGGTCGGCCACGGGATCTTCTTCTCCGTGTGCCAGGTGTTTGCGGTGATCGTCTCGTTCGGCGTGATGTCCGTCGCGTTACCGATATTCGTGACACTCATTCCAAGCGATGTGTACCGAGCAAACCCCTTCTCCTTCAGGTCGTTCCAGCCGATCCCTCCGAGATTCGTCGTGATCTCGAGGATCTCCTGCAGGACCTCCTCCACATTGTCCGGCCGGAAGCGTCCTTGATAGCTGTACTGGTCGTAGACATCGTCGAGCCGTCTCTCTTCTCCCGCACGATCCCGGAAGGTGGTCACCCCCACTTCCTTCGCGCGATCCTGCAGCCGCCTCGTGAGCATGCCGTGGATCTCCCAGTCGGTCTTCGAATCCGCGATCGGCTTCACTGCCGCGGTCGTCACGTGCGCAAAAGGAGAGATCGGCGTGGCCCAGGTGATGTCGTCCTTCTCATAGAAGCCGGCTGCCGGGAGAACGATATCGCTATGAAGTGCCGTATTGCTCATGCGCCAGTCGGCCGTGACGAGCAGATCCAGCTTCGGAAGCAGCCCGTCGTAGAGCTTGTCGTACCCCCGAATACGACGCAGGAGGTTCCCGCCCACCTCGAACAGGATCCGAGGCGATGTCTTCGGTCCTACCTGCCACCCCTTCTCGATGGCCTCCTCGAGAAAATCGCCGATATCGCGCTGGAGATGCGGATCCCATTCGCGCGATCGCCCCATGTTGCGATCGAGACCGCCCTCCATGTGGAGATAGATCGAAGACGGAAGGAAACCACCCCTCTTGTACTCGTCCCGCGCAGCTTCATAGAGGAACATCTCGTCCGTGTATCCCGCGAGCTTCGCCTTGATCATCGAGGGCGCCATCCTCGCGCCGAGCGCCAGCAAGGCGAGCTTCGGCGGCAGCGAGCCCGACGCCACACTGAGCGCCTCGAACCCCGCGAGCGACAGGTAGGGAAAGCCCGCGATTCCGCTCCCCTTCTTTCCCACGTGTCCTGCAAGGACCAGAACGAGGATCTGCACGCGTTCCATCTCGAGTCCGTGATAGAACTTCGAGAAGTTCGACTGCGTAAGGCATGTCGCCGCGCGTGCCCGCCCGATGCGCCTCGCAAGATCTCGAATCAGGTCCGGCGGCGTTCCCGTGATCCGGCTCACCGCCTCCGGAGCATACTCGTCGAGCGATCTGCGAAAGCGAGCAAATACCGGCTCGACGAGGATCTCTCCATCCCTCGTATCGACCCGAAACTCTCCCTCCAAGGCGGGATCGACGTCCCCCAGCGCAAGCGTGTTGCGTGGAGCCTCGACCACCGACTGGGTGCGGCGATCGTAGACGAAGAAGACGTCATCCGCGCCGCTCGCCTTGCGGTCCTCGGCCCTCAGGAATCGATCCGTGTCCTTGCGCACGAGCAGCGGAAAATCCGTCTGCTCCCGCAGGAACGCCTCGTCGTGGAGTCCCTCCTCGATCATCACGCGCGCCATCGCCAGGCCCAGTGCCGCATCCGTTCCCACGTTCACCGGGATCCACAGATCCGCGTGGATCGACGAGGGATTGTAATCCGGCGTAATGCTCACGACGGTCGCACCGCGGTAGCGGGCCTCGTTCAGGAAGTGTGCGTTGGGAATCTGCGTGTAGACCGGGTTCCCGCCCCACACGAGGATCAGATCCGAATAGAACATGTCGTCCGCGGAGCTCGCGAAGCAGATCTTTCCGGCGGTCACCGTCGCTCCTGGATGGTGGTCGCCAATCTCCGCATTCATGTCGAGAACAGGGGTATCCAGCAGCATCGCCATGCGATGCATGCCGATCCCGTGGCAGCCGTTCGTCGAGCCCGTACCCATGTCCCACACGATCGCACCGGGACCGCTCGTACGAAGCACGTCGATCATGCGATCGGCGATCTTCGTGAACGCCTCGTCCCACGAGATCCGCCGCCATCGGCCCTCGCCCCGAGCACCCACGCGCTCGAGCGGATGGCGAAGCCGACCCGCGTCGTACATGCGCTCGCTGTAGCATGCCCCCTTCTGGCAGCCCCGCGGATTGAAGTCGGGAACGTCCGCGTTCGTCTGCTCGTAGAGCGCCGCTTGCTCCTCGCGGAACACGACGCCGTCCTTCACGAACACATTCCAGTTGCAGCCCCGCTGATACCAGCAGTTCACGTAGTGGGTGCCCTTGTGGATCGAGTCCCACGTCCAGCGCTGCCGGTACACGTCTTGCCAGCCGTGGTACGCGCGCCGAGCCACTTCTTGCAGCACATCCGATCGCGCATGCGCATCCGGGAGTCCGACCGCAAGTCGCCCCAAGCCGAGTGTGACCGTGGCGGCGCTCGCTCCGATCAAGAATTGGCGTCGATCGAACTTCGTTCGCACACCCACGACGACGAACTCTCCCTCGTCTAGACGCGTTCGACTTCCACCGTCATCGCGCGTGGAGCGTGATGCGGTCCACCGTACACGAAGCGGTAGTGAAGCTGCCCATACTCAGCCAGGTGCAGGGACTTCCACGTCGACGAAACCGGCTCCTGCTGGCCCTTCCAGTCCTTGAACTGGAGCGGCTCCCAGGCGTGGTAGACGATGACCTGCCCAGGTTGTACGGAGGGAGAGACCTTCGCGATCAGTTGGAACGAGCCCTCGTCATTGAAGATGCGAATGCGGTCTCCATCCGAGATCCCTCGCGTCTCCGCGTCGTCGACGCCGATCCATGCAGACGGCTCGCCTCGTTGCAGGCGCAGCATGTGCTTCTCGTCGCGCCACGTGGAATGGATCGACCAGCGCGTGTGGCCGCCGGTGAGGAGCATCGGATAGTCACCGCCGATCATCGGTGGCTCCTTGTGGATCGGAAGATGCTCATCGGCCGCGATGAACCACGGGTGATCCAGGTAGAACTGCTGACGCCCGGTGAGCGTGGGCCACGGTTTCTTCAGCTCGGTGAACCACTGGCACGAGTAGACCGTGTCTCCGGGCTCCCAGTCGCTGCAGAAATTCGTATGCGTTCGGAACTCCGGGAGCTTCTTGATCGGAACGGCTCCCTTCGTCACCGCCTCGTCCCAGGAGACGTGCCCCACCTCGGGAGATTTCGCCGTCACTACTTCATAGAACTTGTCATCGTTCTCGTGGGTGAACATGTGGCCGTGGGTCCACTCGTCGTAGAGCTTGGTGTAGTCGCGCTTCACCTCGCGTCCATCGATGACCGGACCGACC
>CAZOTO010000193.1:0-3352 GCA_964582775.1 uncultured Myxococcales bacterium | reverse complement strand
TCAAGCGCGTGGGCGAGCGCGGCTCGGGCCAGTGGCAGCGCGTCACCTGGGACGATGCGCTCACGGACATCGCCGATCGACTCATCGATGCTGCCCTCGAAGGTGGGACGGACTGCGTCGTTCACGATCATGGCACCACGAACGGGGACTTCGGTCCCGACTCCGCGAGCGAGACGTCCTTCCAGAATGCATTCGGCACCACGATCATGGACTCCTGGGCGGGCGTGGGAGACATGCCCATGGGAGTCGTGCAGACCTGGGGCATGTACAACGTCGACGGCGGCGCGGACGACTGGTTCCTGTCGGACTACATCGTGATGTGGGTGGCGAATCCCGCCTATACGCGCATGCCCGATGTGCACTTCATCCACGAGGCCCGCTACCGCGGTGCGAAGGTGGTGCTCATCTCGCCCGACCTCAATGCGAGCGGGATCCACACGGATCTGTGGATCAATCCCAAGCACGAGACGGATGCGGCGTTCGGGCTGGCGGCTGCGCACGTCATCATCGAAGAGGGTCTGTTCGACGACGCGATCGTGCGCGAGCAGACGGATCTTCCTCTGCTCGTGCGCGAGGACTCGGGCCGCTTCCTGCGGGAGTCCGACCTGAAGAGGGGCGGCAAGGACGATCTGTTCTATCTGTGGGACGAGACGGCGAACCGCATGACCAAGGCTCCGGGCTGCCGGGGCGATGGGGCGCGGTCGATCGAGCTCGGCGAGGTGAAGCCGGCGCTCGATGGGCGTTGGGAGATGTCGCTCGCGGATGGCTCGAAGGTCTGGGTGCGCCCTCTCCTGCGGCACCTGCGCGATCACCTGCGCGAGAGCTACACGCCCGAGAAGACGCAGGAGAAGACGGGGCTCAACCCCTCGATCGTGCGTCGCTTCGCGCGCGAGCTGGCGGCCGCGCCCGCTGCGATGATCTATGCCTCGTGGGGCGCGTGCAAGAACCACCACAGCGATCTCTTCCAGCGCGCGATGGTGCTGCTCATGGCCCTCACCGGCAATCAGGGCAAGAAGGGCGCCGGTCTGCGCGTGGCCTCCTGGTGGGAGCTCAAGGGGATGGAGGACACGGACAACAGCGAGTTCCGGCTCTCCTTCGTGGAGCAGCTGCGGCTCGCCCGCGAGTGGTTCCGCGGGTTCACGCCGACGGTCTGGGAGGAGGTCTTCACCAAGTACAGCGGGCAGCAGCCCATCGTGGCGCTCATGCCGTTTCTCTACGTGCACGGCGGCTACGACAAGCTCTGGGATCGCCCGGAGCACCAGGATCCGACGCTGCCGCGTCCGCTTCGCGCGTACATGGACGAGGCGATCGAGAAGAAGTGGATCCCCATCCATCCCGAGCCGGGAAACCGACCGAGGGTGCTGATCTTCACGGGAGGCAATCCGCTGCGCCGTTGGCCTGCTCCGCAGTACGCGAAGGAGCATCTATGGCCGAAGCTCGATCTCATCGTGGCCGCGAACTTCCGCATGAGCACGAGCTGCATGCACGCGGACTACGTGCTTCCCGTCGCGGCCTACTACGAGAAGCACGGCGTGAAGTACGCCGTGGCCGCGATGCCGTACTTCGTGCTGGGAGACCGGGCGGTCGAGCCCGCAGGGGAATCGAAGTGCGACTGGGAGGTCTTCGGGCTGCTCGCCAAGCGCGTCCAGGAGCGAGCGAAGGAGCGCGGTGTCTCGACGGTGAAGGGGCCGCAGGGGCGCACCGTCGATCTCTCGAAGGTCTATGACGCCTGGTCGCAGGACGGACGCTTCGATCCGAAGGATCCGAAGGCCGCGCTCGACGCGATGCTCCGCAAGAGCCCGACGGCAGGAGGGATCAGCGCGGACGAGGCCCTGAAGAGGGGTGCGATCCCGGTGGTCGCGAAGAGTGACTTCACGTTCCTGCACCAGGCGGCGAGCGACTTCACGCCGGGCGAGACCTATCACACGCTCGACTGGATGACGAGGGACAAGGTCGCGTGGCCGACGATCACGGGACGCCAGCAGTTCCTGATCGATCATCCGTGGTTCATCGAGGGCGGCGAGGCGCTTCCCGTGCACAAGGACTCGCCGGGGATGCGCTCGGACCTGCCGCTTCGTCTCACGAGCGGGCACACGCGTTGGAGCATCCACGCCATCCAGCGCGACCAGAAGCTCATGCTCGCACTGCAGCGCGGCGAGCCGGCCGTGTTCATGAACCCGAAGGACATGGAGGCACGCGGCATCCAGGACCACGACAAGGTTCGCGTCTTCAACGGGACGGGCGCGTTCGAGGCGCGCGTGAAGCCCGCGTCGCGCGTGCAGCCGGGCGAGATCATCATGTACCACGCCTGGGAGCCCTATCAGTTCAAGGGATGGAAGGGGCAGCAGGAGCCCGCTGCGGCGCCGTGGAAGGCGCTGCACCTGGCGGGCGGCTACGGCCAGCTCCACTACCGCATGTACTACGGCGCGCCGGGGCACCACCCGCGTGGCAATGCGGTGGAGGTCGAGCGGGTCGCGTAGCGCGGCGAGGATCGTAGGCGATCGCACCGGTGGCCGCGTAGAATCTCCTCGATGGAGGGACGCGGCCACCGGCAGGTCGAGCACACGGCGGATCTCGCGCTCGATGTATGGGCGCCGAGCGAAGAGGCCCTGCTCGTCGAGGCGGCGCGGGCGCTGGTGGACTGTCTCGAAGGCGATCGCACGCCGGGGGATCGGGCCGCGGGGGATCGCAGGTCGCGGGAGAGTCGCGCTCCCCTCGGCACGCGCGAGCTCGCGTTCGAGTGCATCGATCCCGAGGATCGCTTGGTGCAGTGGCTGAACGAGGTGCTGTTCCTCGCGACGGTCGAGGCCTTCCTCGTGCGCGACGCCGAGATCCACCTCGAGCCCACGCATCTACGCGCGCGCGTGTACGGAGAGGCAGCCGACCCCACGCGGCCTCTCGCCGAGATCAAGAGCGCGACCTACCACGAGCTACGGCTCGAGCACTCCAGCGACGGCGCGCGGGCGCACGTCGTGCTCGACGTGTGAGGCATCCATGGCGATCCGCTTCGAAGAGATCGACGAGTACCGCTGGCGGATTCCGCGCGAGGGACGCATGCGCGTGCCGGGCCTCGTCTACGCGTCGAAGGCGATGCTCGACGACATCCGCCGGGACAAGAGCCCCGAGCAGGTCGCGAACGTGGCCGAGCTTCCCGGGATCCTTCGCTACTCCCTCGCCATGCCCGACATCCACTGGGGCTACGGTTTTCCCATCGGAGGTGTCGCCGCGTTCGACGAGGACGAGGGCGTGCTCTCGCCCGGCGGCGTGGGCTACGACATCAACTGCGGCGTGCGTCTGCTGCGCAGCGACATCCCGCGCGAGCGCATCGAGGGGCGGCTGGAGGACCTTTCCC
>CAZOTO010000192.1:0-3361 GCA_964582775.1 uncultured Myxococcales bacterium | reverse complement strand
GTGACGCTGGGCCAGCTCTTTCAGAAGAACGGATACTACACGGCGCGCTCGGGCAAGATTTACCATTACGGCGTTCCGGGGCAGATCGGAACGGACGGCCTGGATGACAAGCCTTCGTGGAACGAAGTAGCGAACCCGAGCGGTGTGGACCGCCGGCGGGAAGAGCCTCTGCTGACAAACTACACTCCGCAGCGGGGACTCGGGTCTGCGATATCGTTCTATGCATCGGGGGCGAAGGACGAAGAGCACACCGACGGCATGGTCGCCAGTGAAGCGATTCGAATGCTCGAACAGCATAGGGGCGATCCGTTTTTTATAGCGGCCGGGTTCTACCGCCCCCATGTACCATGGATTGCTCCATCGAAGTATTTCGACCGCTATCCGCTGAATAGCATCGAGCTCATTCCGTTCGATGAGAGCGAGATGCGGATCGCACCGGAGCTTGCTTACTTCACCAGACCCGCGCACTGGGGAATGAATGAGAAGCAGCGTAAGGACGCCATGCGCGCCTATTACGCTTCCATCTCCTTCATGGACGCTCAGGTCGGCCATGTTCTGGATGCGCTCGAACGGTTAAAACTGGCGGACAACACGATCGTCGTGTTCTGGAGCGACCATGGTTACCAGCTCGGTGAACACGGACAATGGATGAAACAGACGCTGTTCGAGCCTTCCGCCCGTGTGCCGCTGTTGATCGGTGGGCCCGGTGTTGAAGCGCGTGGCGCCGGCTCGGCGCGTACCGTGGAGTTGCTCGATCTTTACCCAACCTTGGCGGAGTTGTGCTCGCTCAAAGGGACGCCCTCCAACCTGCACGGACGCAGTCTCGCGCCGCTCGTTCGAAAACCGGACAGCCGCTGGGAGAAGCCCGCCGTCACACAGGTCCGGCGCGCCCGGGAGGATGGGGCGGTGATGGGCTACTCGATTCGAACCGAACGTTACCGCTACACCATGTGGGCCGGCGGCTCGGAAGGGGAGGAGCTATATGATTATCGGGGCGATCCCCGGGAATTGCGCAACCGGGCGGCCGATACGTCGCTGGCATCGCAAAAGCGCCGGCTCCGCGATGAGCTTGATCGTATCTTACGCCAACGCGGCGGAGCAGAGGGCCAGGCTCGCTAAAGCGGTAATGGGGTGGAAGTGCCGCGCCGCGGCCCGGTAGAACGAACCACTCCAGTCGCCATCCGCCATCCGAATCCCGCAAAAGCCGCCATCCACGCCGCAAGGGCGATGAAAAAGAAGTAGCGGGGGAGCCCCATAAGGAAATCCAGCTTCATCGTTCGCGCCATCTCGAACGTACAAACCGTGTACATGCCCAGAGGAAACACGGCGCCCCAGTACAGAGGATCGTACCGGAGTGGGAAGCGCTGGTAGCCGTACCTCCACAGCGCCAGAACGGCGAGCATGGGAATCCACCATGTCCCCGTGGCCCAATAGAAGACCGTGAACCCCTTCAGAAACGGCAGCAGCGAGTGAAGGAACGGCGCATGAGGCGAGTTCTCTATCAGGCGGGCGCCCGCCAGCGTCGAAATCGCCATCGCCCCCATATTGATCCAATACGGCGGCGTCAGGTCCCCGGGAGCGAGCTTGAAGAAAGTATACCGGTAGAAGATGAGCGAGATCATCCAGATATAAAGCATTCCGCCCCACAGCCACATCGACAGCGCGAAGAAGTTGAGCTCCAGCCTGTAGGGTTGTTCCCAATGGACCGCAATGAGCGCGCTCAGAACTGCAATCGACTGCGTTGCCACCACGGCCAGCAGCCATCCTCCGGTCAGTCCCTCGGCCAGTGGCGGCTTACTGGTTTTGATCGTGAACGCCGTAAATATCGTGTAGGTGAGGAACACCCACAGCACGATGCCGGTGGCCCAAAGGGCGATCGCTATTTCATACCGGCCGGAAATCAACACGAACTGGCTGCCCAGGATACAGGAGCCCGCTACGGAGGTGAAGAATCCCGGACCCCGCTGGTGATCGATCAGGTCGGCCAAAAACTCCCGGCGGAAGCGAACGAAACGCAGAGCGGTCAGCACGACCAGCACCCCATAGATGCCGGCGTTCAAATAGAAAAGAGCACTCGCAAGTACCGGCATGTTCAGAAGCCGGGCCGCAATGGACACGATGCCTGTGGCCATGACCATCGCGAAGTAGGCGGGAGACAGCTTCTTCATAGTGTGGGATTGCGATCCGGCAGCCCGTGCCGCAGCTACAATGAAACCATATGTCAGATGTATTAAGAATTGCCGATCGTGAGTTCCGCTCGCGCTTGATCGTAGGCACCGGTAAGTATCGCAGCTTCCAGGAAATGCAGCGCTGCCACGAGGCCTCGGGAACGGACATGGTCACAGTGGCCGTGCGCCGCGTGAACCTGACCGATAAATCAAAAGAATCTCTGCTGGACTACATCGATCGCACGAAGATATTCATTCTGCCGAATACGGCCGGCTGTTATAACGCAGACGAGGCAATCCGCACGGCGCGGCTGGCGCGTGAAGTAGGGCTTTCCAATTGGGTGAAGCTCGAAGTAATCGGCGATCCGGAGACCCTGTTCCCCGACAATGAAGGGCTGCTGGAAGCGACGCGCGTTCTGGCGAAAGAGGGTTTTGTGGTGCTGCCCTATACCAATGACGACCTGGTGAACGCAAAGAAATTGATCGACGCTGGAGCGGCGGCGGTAATGCCACTGGCCGCGCCCATCGGGTCCGGCATGGGAGTGCAAAATGCCGCGAACCTGCGCATTCTGCGCGAAAAGATCACAGCGGTACCCCTGATTGTCGATGCAGGTGTAGGAACCGCGTCGGACGCTTCCGTTGCGATGGAACTCGGGGCGGATGGTGTGCTGATGAACACGGCCATCGCGGCGGCAAATGAGCCTGAAAAGATGGCACTGGCGATGAAGCTCGCGGTACAGGCGGGACGCCTGGCTTACGAAGCGGGCCGCATGCCAAAAAAACTTTACGCCACGGCCAGCAGCCCGCTCGAGGGAGTAGTCCGGTAGATCTTCAGGACACCTTCACCATATCGCTACCCAGGTGCATGCGGCGTCCCTTCACCAGGGCGATGTTCGCCAGGTGCGGTCCGGCAACAGCCGCCTGAGCTATTTCGACTGTGCAATTGGGATCTTTGCGCGATTTGATGCAATCCAGGAAATTCTGAATGTGGGCCTCGACAGGAACAGGAGCATCCTCCTGGTGCGTGGGCGGATTCTCCGGCTTCCATGGCTCGGCGTACACGCGGTAACCCTTCTCATCGAGAATCATGGTGCCCCGGTCGCCCATGAACGTGATGGACCAGCCGTTCTCATAGGAATTGCTGTAGTCGAGCGTCCAGGTGGCCATGAACTTCTCGAATTCGAAAACCGCCG
>CAZOTO010000191.1:0-3544 GCA_964582775.1 uncultured Myxococcales bacterium | reverse complement strand
GCAGGAGCTCGGCGTCCACCTCCTCCCGCTCGCGGGGGACCACGCGTACGAGGCCCTTGAATCCGCGCCTTGCTTGGACGCCGGCGACGAGTGGCTCGGTTGCGGGCGCGAAATCGAAGTCCTGCGCAAGCAGCCGCTCGCCTCCGACGTCGACGATACGTCCACCGCGCTGGTGCGTCGCCTGAACGTGCGCGGCATCGCGCAGCTTCCGACGCTCGACGAGCTCGAGAGCTGGGGCGTTCCCGAGCCGGTGATCGAAGAGCTTCGCGCGCTCGTGGATCGCGCGCCGTACGAGGAGTCGGTCGTGCTCGCCTTCCTGTACGCGCTCACCGAGTCACGGGCGGGCCGCGATCTGGATCGGGAGCTGCGCCGCAAGATCCGCGACGCCTACCGGAAGGGCACGATCGCGCCGGCGCTCGAGCTCGCCACGGCTCGCATCCTCGCCGACTGGAGCTAGCGCATCGCCCCGCGCCTCATCGTCCCTTGAACACGGGCTTGCGCTTGTCGACCCACCAGGCCGTCGCGCCCTCGCGGAAGTCCTCGGTCTTGAAGCCGCGCACGAGCGCGGCGTCCTCGCGCTCGACCTGCGTGGCGATGTTTGTCTCGTGCAGCCCGCGGTAGAGGAGCTGCTTGGTGAGCTCCATGCCGATGGGGCCGTTGGCGGCGATCTTCGCGGCGAGCTCCCTCGCGACCGGCATCACCCGATCGCGCGGCACGCAGCGGGTGACGAGGCCGATGCGCTCCGTCTCGGCGCCCTGGATCAGATCGCCGGTGAAGAGCAGCTCGCACGCCTTGGCGAAGCCGATGATCCGCGGGAGCGTGTAGGTGAGGCCGCCCTCGGGCGGCAGCGCATAGCGATGCGTCGAGGCCATACCGATCAGCGCGTCGTCGGCGATGATGCGCAGGTCGCAGGCCATGGCGAGTGCGAAGCCGCCGCCCACGGCGTGGCCGTTGATGGCGGCGATGGTGGGCTTCTCGATCTCGCTCATCTCGACGCCGAACCAGCCGATGGGCTCGAGCGCATGCCGCCGGCTGTACTCCTGGATGGCGCCGGGGGCGGGCCGCCCCTCGGCGAGCGCGATCAGCACCTCCGTGTCGATTCCCGTGCAGAAGCCGCGATCGGCGCCGGTGAGGATCACCACGCGCACGTCGTCGTCCTTGCGGGCGAGCTCGACCGCGCGCGAGAACGACGCGAGCATGAGCCCGGACATCGCGTTGAGCTTCTCGGGGTTGTCGAGCGTGATCGTCGCGACGTGGTCCGACGTCTCGTAGCGCAGGTGGTGGAACTCCATGATGCGGATGCGCTCCCGTCGCCCGCCTGCGTCACGCGTGGAGAAGACGCCCCTCCGGACACCGGCCGGAAGTGCGCTCGTGACGGAAAATTCGGGCCTTGCCCGTATGCTACCCTACGTCGCCTCGCCCCGGGTCCCGAGGAAGAGAGGCATGGAAGCGAACATGATTGGGGTTGGGGTCGAAGCCCTGGTCTTTGGGCTCCTCACGTTGATCCCCCTGTGGAGGATCTTCTCGCGCGCGGGGCTCGCGCCCGCGCACGCGCTCTGGGTGGTGGTGCCCTTCGTGGGCTGGGTGATCGCGGGGCTCGTCCTCGCGTTGTCGGAGTGGCCGGCGCTTCGTGCGCAGGAGCGCACGGAGGATCTGGCGGGGGCCCGAATCGGGCCGTCCGGCTGGTAGAGGAGACCCGTGATGCACGACATCGGTCTGCTCGGAATCGTTGCGATCCTCGTGCTGATCGCGATCGGCCTCGTCCCCGTGTGGTGTGCGTGGCAGGTCGCCGGACGGGCGGGCTTCGCTCCGGCGTGGTCGCTGCTCTTGCTCGTGCCGGTCGTGAGCCTGGTCGTGTTGTGGATGTTCGCGTTTGCGGACTGGCCCGCGCTGCGCGCACAGCCGCCGGATCCCCACGCGCCCATCCCGCGCTGACGGCTCGTCGCATCCACCGTCGTGCGTAGCGGCGCGGCCCGACACGCCGGTGCCGCGACCCACGGGTGCGTCTTCGCCGCGACCTACACCCCGGCGGAGCGGAAGGCGTCCATCATGGCGCGCAGCTCGCGCTCGTGGTCGGGGCCCATGGGCGTGTAGACGAGCTCGGTGCAGCCTGCCGCGGACATGTCCTTCAGGCGCTGGGCGAGCTGCTCGCGCGTGCCGGTGAGCGTGAGCGCGCCGATCGCGGGCGAGATGTGCGCGCGGTCGCGCTCGTTCACGTGGGTCATGTGCCCCTCGTGCAGCGCCAGGTGACGCACGCGCGCGGGAACGGCCTCGATCGCGGCCTTCCACGCGGCTCCGTTCGGAAGGTTCACGACGGCGTCGGCGTTCGCCTCGTAGGTCCCGTGGTAGATCGTGGCGATCGCGGGCGCGAGCGCATCGCGGACGCGCGGGCTGTCGAAGGTCTCGCCGGCTTCGAGCACGGTGCCCATCGAGAGCAGCGCGCTCCACGCGAAGCCGGGAATCGGCGCGGCGACGCCCATCACGCCATCGCCGAGCTCGTGCGCGACGGCGAGGCCCTTCGGCCCGTTGGCGGCGATCACGATGGGCGTGCGGATGGGGCGCGCGGGCGCGAAGCCCGCCCAGTGCAGCATGCGGCACGTCTGGCCCTCGATCTCGACGTCCTCGCCGCGCAGCAGCGCGCGCAGGCTGCGCACGTAGTTGGAGACGAAGGCCCACGTGAGCGGGCGCTGTCCCATCGTCATGCGCGCGGTGAAGCCGGTGCCGATCGCGACCGCGAGCCGGCCGGAGGCGAGCTGCTCGATCGTCGAGATCGCCGAGGCCGTCACCATCGGGTGTCGCAGATGGGGGACGACGACCGCCGTGCCGACGCCGATGCGCCGCGTGTTCTCGGCGACGCGCGCGAGCGCGATCCACACGTCGCCGTAGAGCGCGGGCGAGTCCCAGCTCCACACGCGGTCGTAGCCGAGCGACTCGGCGAGGCGCGCGCGATCGACGATGTCCTGGGACGGGGCGAGCGAGCAGGAGAGCTTCATGGGGGACCCCTCGTCGGGCGCGGGATGCGCCGTGCGCGGCGAGTCTACCGCGCGGTCCGTGCGCGATTCTACCCGGATCGCGCTGGAGCGGGGCTCGCGTTCGGCGCTGCGTCAGGAGTGCGCGCGGGTCACGAAGTAGACCGCGCCCACCAGGCACAGCCCCGCCCACAGGTAGTCGAGCGTGAGCTTCTCGCGCATGTAGAACAGCGCGAACGGCACGAACACGGAGAGGGTGACCACCTCCTGGATGATCTTGAGCTGCCCCACGGAGAAGACCTGGTAGCCGACGCGATTCGCGGGGACCTGGATCAGGTACTCGAAGAAGGCGATGCCCCAGCTCACGAAGGCGGCGATGACCCAGTGCCGGTGCGACAGGTTCTTCAGGTGCCCGTACCAGGCGAAGGTCATGAAGAGGTTGCTCAGCGTGAGGCCGGCCACGAAGAGAACCGTGTTCGGGTGGGGCATATGGGCGCGAGAAGAAATCGCGGCGGCGCGCGCGGCGCAAGGGGTGTCGCGAGGGCGACGCGGGCGACTCGCCCGGATGCGTGGGC
>CAZOTO010000190.1:0-3562 GCA_964582775.1 uncultured Myxococcales bacterium | reverse complement strand
CGGGCCGCGCGACGGTCTTCGTCTCCGCGGCCCGGTAGCCGCGCGCGAAGGCCCCGCGAACCCCGCGGGTTCCCCTTCCGGCTGCCGGGCCTCCTCCCCGAAACGGTTTCGACGCTTCCGTGCGCGTTGCGCGCGGAGCCCTTCCTCCATCGCACCGGCCGCGGTCCCGCGCGCTTCCCGCGCCGCGCCCGCCCAGGAGAACGCACATGAACGACTTCACCCCCCTCGTCGTCACCGAGCTGGACGCCGCGCGCATCCGCGAACTGGGCGCGCGCCTGCCCGATGGCGGGCGTGGCCTCGCGGGGCTGCGCGACCTGGTCGACCAGGTCACCTCGGATGCGGACATCGTCCCCGGCGCGCAGGTGGCGCCCGACGTGGTCACGATGAACTCCACCGTCTCGTTCCGGGACGAGCAGACGGGGCTCACGCACTGCGTGACCCTCGTCTACCCGGCGGACGTGGCGGTCGCCGAGCGGCGCATCTCGGTGCTCTCGCCCGTGGGCCGGGCGCTGCTGGGTCGCGCCGTGGGCGCGGTCGCGGAGGTCGAGGCGCCCGGGCCGGAGCCGCGGGTGATCCGCATCCTCGCCATCCACTACCAGCCCGAGGCGGCGGGCGAGCTCACGCGCTGACGGGGAGCCGGCCATGTTCTACCAGCTTCCCCTCGAGCGGCTGGCAAGGCACCGGGGCAGCCGGCCCCAGATCGATTTCGCGCGCGAGGCCCTGCTGGCGCTGCACGAATCGGACGACGCCCGCTACGAGCCCACGGAGCGAGGGCTGGAGATGTACGCGGCCCACGAGGAGGCGCTCGCCCAGCCCGTGGCGGTGCTGCGCGACCGCTTCGGCGACCTCCTGGACGTCCGACCGCCGCGGGTGCGCTGCCTGCCGGGCCACCCCCAGTACCAGCCCGTGATGGCCTTGCGCGTGATCGTGCGGCGGGAGCACTCGCTCGCCGCCGTCCACGAGCTTCGCGCCCGCAATGCCCGCATCGAGGAGGAGTGCCAGCGCGGGCGCATCGTCATCATCCGGGCGCGGGCGCCGCTGCGCGACCTCCTCGGCCTGGGCGAGCGCCTCGCGGCCCTCACCGGCGGCACCGCCCAGCACGCCATGCGCCTCAGTCACTATTCTGGGGACGGTTCCTGCGGGGACGGTTCCTTCACTTGAATGGCCGTGACACGAGTGCGCACTCCATCCGGTTGAATGGGTATAGGAACCGTCCCCATAGTCAAGGAACCGTCCCCATAGCCCGTAGGTATAATTGACCGACCATACCTAGATGGCCGGCCCCGGAACCCTGGCGGCCCGGCAACCGCCTGGAGGAAGCCCGATGCACGCACAAGCCGCGCCCGTCCCCGGGGCCGCCCGTACCCGCAACGCGAAGCTCCTGAAGTGGGTGGCCGAGGTGGCCGCTCTCACGGAGCCGGATTCCATCTACTGGTGCGACGGCTCGCAGGAGGAATACGACCGCCTGTGCGCCCAGCTGGTCGAGGCGGGCACCTTCACGCGGCTGGACGGCAAGCTGCGCCCCAACTCCTACCTCGCCCTTTCCGACCCGTCGGACGTGGCGCGCGTCGAGGACCGCACCTTCATCTGCTCGAAGGCGAAGGACGACGCCGGCCCCACCAACAACTGGGTCGACCCGGCCGAGATGCGCGCGACCCTCAAGGGCCTCTTCAAGGGCTGCATGCGCGGCCGCACGATGTACGTGGTGCCCTTCAGCATGGGCCCCATCGGCTCGCACATCTCCCACATCGGGGTCGAGATCTCCGACAGCGCCTACGTCGCCGTGAACATGAAGCTCATGACGCGCATGGGCGCCGCGGTGCTGGCCACGCTCGGCGACCACGGCGACTTCGTGCCCTGCGTGCACTCCGTGGGCGCGCCCCTCGCCCCCGGCGAGAAGGACGTCTCCTGGCCCTGCAACAAGGAGCACAAGTACATCGTCCACTTCCCCGAGGACAAGGAGATCTGGTCCTTCGGCTCGGGCTACGGCGGCAACGCGCTGCTGGGCAAGAAGTGCTTCGCGCTGCGCATCGCCTCCGTGATGGGCCGCGAGCAGGGCTGGCTCGCCGAGCACATGCTGATCCTCGGCGTGGAATCCCCCGAGGGCGTGAAGCACTACGTCACCGCCGCCTTCCCCAGCGCCTGCGGCAAGACCAACTTCGCCATGCTGATTCCCCCGCCCGCCTTCAAGGGCTGGAAGGTGACCACCATCGGCGACGACATCGCCTGGATCAAGCCCGGCGAGGACGGGCGCCTGCACGCGATCAACCCCGAGGCCGGCTTCTTCGGCGTGGCCCCCGGCACGGGCTACGACACCAACCCCAACTGCATGGAGGCCATCAAGGCCGACACGATCTTCACCAACGTGGCGCTCACGCCCGAAGGCGACGTGTGGTGGGAAGGGATGACCAAGGAGCCGCCGCCGAAGCTCACCGACTGGACCGGCAAGGAGTGGACGCCCGGCTGCGGCCGCCCCGCCGCGCACCCGAATGCCCGCTTCACGGTGGCCGCCTCCCGCGCCCCCTCGATCGACCCGGCCTGGGACGACCCCAAGGGCGTGCCCATCTCCGCGTTCATCTTCGGCGGCCGGCGCTCCTCCACCGTGCCGCTCGTCACGGAAGCCGCGACCTGGGACGAAGGCGTCTACATGGCCGCGACGCTGGGCTCCGAGACCACCGCCGCCATCGTGGGCCAGGTGGGCGTGGTGCGCCGCGACCCGTTCGCGATGCTCGCCTTCTGCGGCTACAACATGAGCGACTACTTCGCCCACTGGATCGAGATGGGCCGGAAGATCCCCTACCCGCCGAAGATCTTCATGGTGAACTGGTTCCGCAAGGGCGACGACGGCAAGTTCATCTGGCCGGGCTACGGCGAGAACATGCGCGTGCTCAAGTGGGTGGTCGAGCGCGTCGAGGGCATCGCCGACGCCCAGCGCACCGAGTGGGGCTACGTGCCCTCGCACAAGGATCTCGACTGGAAGGGCCTCGAGGGCTTCGCCGCCGAGAAGTACCTCGCCATCTCCGCGCTCGACAAGTCGATGTGGAAGCAGGAGATGCCGCTGCACCGCGAGCTCTTCGACAAGCTGGGCGAACGCCTGCCTAGCGCCATGAGAGCGCGCTACGACGCGCTCTCGAAGGTGATAGGTTGACCTCGTGGCCGCCGGGCAGCCAGCCCCGTGGCCATGAATACTACCGGGACACCGCGACACCCGCCGGCTCTTGCACAGCGCCGCGAGGAGGTGATGCGCCAGGCGCCGTGACGTACTCGGAACGAATGGCGGGTATTTCGTGAAGCGCGCTCCGACCCAGGAGCGTCATCGATCGCCCCTGAGCGAAGTAGCGCAGGAACAAGGTAGCGCCGTCGACCGGGACGCTGGACGGATATGCGAGCTTCCAGACGCGCAAAGTGACTTCGAACTCACTCGCACCTGTTGGGCTTGTCGAGTATTCCGCGAATCCGGTTGTCGGCGTACTCCTCGGATCCCGGGCAAGGGCCTTTCCACTCAGAAGAGCATTCATGTCGTTGCCGTCCTGCGCAATCGAAAACCTGTAGGTGCCCGACT
>CAZOTO010000189.1:0-3576 GCA_964582775.1 uncultured Myxococcales bacterium | reverse complement strand
GAGGTGTTCGAGGACGAGTACGTCGCCGTCGAGGGGCACTATGCGCGGGTGGGCGATCCGCGGGAGCGCGCGAGCGGGGACGGCTGGGTCGATCTCTCGGCAACGGTGCGCGTCGACGGAGAGCTGCGCGAGGTGCATGGCCGCGGCCGCGGTCCGATCGAGGCCTTCGTGCACGGGCTGCGCGATACGCTGGGCGTCGACCTCCGCGTCGCGAGCTTCCATCAGCACGGGCTCGGCAGCGGCGAGGATGCACTGGCCATGGCGTACGTGGAGATCGAGGCCGAGAGTGCGGTGGATCGCGCCGGGGCGGTGCGTGCCGGGGATCGTCGAACGAATGCGCCTCGGGAGCGTGCAACGCACTTCGGCGTCGGGCGCCATCGCAGCATCGTCGTGGCCTCGCTCGAGGCCGTGGTGAGCGCGCTCAACCGCGCGCTCCACTCGCACGGAAGGGCCGGGGGCGTGCGGGCCTGTCCGTGAGCTCCCGGGCTGCCTCTACTCCTCGAGGCTCAGCGCCTGGCGGGGGCACATGCGCACGGCCGCCTCGACGTCGGCGCGCAGGCGCTCGGGAATCTCGTCCATCTTCACGTGCAGGTGGTCTTCGTCGTCCACACGGAAGACATCGGGTGCTTGTCCCACGCAGACTGCGTTCGCCTCGCACAGGTCGAAGTCGACCCTCACCTTCATGGATCTCGCCCTCCCGTGTATCGATCCCCCGTGCACGCTGCAACGACGCCGATCGATGCGGTGCGACGGGCGGCTGGCGCCCGCGCGTACGCCGAGGGAGTGTAGCATCCAACACCGAACGGTGCCGGATGGGATCAGCGCTCGGCGACGGCCTTCGCCATGCGCTCGAGTCCCTCGGTGAGGAGGGCGCGCGAGGTGGCGAAGTTGATGCGGACGAAGGAGTCGTAGCCCGTGCCGAAGCTGCGCCCGGGGCTCAGCGCCACCCGGGCGCGTTCGAGGAAGAGCTCGTACGGGCTCGGCTCGAGGCCGAGATCGCGACAGTCGACCCAGGCGAGATAGGTGGCCTCGGGAAGGTGCATCCGCGTGCCGGGCAGCCGCTCGCGCAGGAACTCGGCGAGGAAGCGCCGGTTTGCGTCGAGGTAGGCGAGCACCTCGTCGAGCCATGGCTGGCCCTCGGTCCATGCGATCTCGGTCGCCGCGAGACCGAGGGTGCCGAGTCCTCCTCGCACGTGGCGGGGAATCGAGCAGAAGCGCTCCTGCAGATCGCGCGAGCCGAAGGCCGCCACGGCGCAGCGCAGCCCCGCGATGTTGAACGCCTTCGAGGCCGACATGAGCGTGATCGTGCGCCGCTCCACCTCGGGGGCGATCGTCGCGATCGGCAGGTGGCGCGCGCCGGGGTAGACGAGGTCGGCGTGGATCTCGTCGCTCACGATCACCAGATCGCGCTCGAGTGCGATCCGCGCGATCGTCTCGAGCTCCGCGCGCTCGAAGGCCCGCCCCGAAGGATTGTGAGGATTGCACAGCAGCAGCAGGCGCGTGTTTGCGTCGATCGAGGCGCGGAGCGCGTCGAAGTCGATCTCGTAGCGCTCGGCTCCACGCACGAGTGCGTTGTCGATCCGGCGCCGTTTCGTCTCGCGCACGCAGTGTAGGAACGGCGGATAGATCGGAGGCTGGATCACTGCGGCGTCGCCGGGCTCGCAGAGCGTACACAGCGCCACGTAGAGGCCCTGTACCACGTCGGTGAGGACGACCACGCGCTCGGGATCGACCGTCCAGCCGTAGCGCTCGCGCATGCGCCGCGCGAACACGCTCGGCAGGCCCGCAGGGGTCGGGTTCACGGGATAGCCCAGGTCGCAGCTCTCGAGCGTATGGCGTAGCAGCCGCTGCAGCGGCTCCGCGACCGGGAAATCCATGTCGGCGACCCAGAGCGGCAGGACGTCCTCGGGGTACGTCCGCCACTTCTCGCCGCGCTTGGTGCGCAGCAGGCGCTCGTCGAGATGGTCGAAGTCCATGGGGCGCGGATTGTACCTACAGCCGCACGCGATCGCCGGTTCTCAGGTACAGCAGCTCGAGGATGGGCGGTGCGAGCTCGGGGAGCGCTCGCGCGACGGCGCGTCCGTAGAGCTCGAGCTGGGGGCGGTAGCGCTCGTGGGTCTCCCGATCCGGCCGTCGGTCCGTCTTGTAGTCCGCGACCACGAGCCGACCGTCGCGATCGACGTAGAGCAGGTCGATCGAGCCGCTCCAGACCACGCCCTCGTCGTCCTCGTGGAGCAGCGGCATCTCGCGGCCGACGACTTCGACGCTCGCCAGGTGGTGCGCGAGATCGGAGCGCGCGAAGGCGTCCCACACCCGGCGCGCCTCTTCCGCCACGCGCTCGGGATCCGCGCCCTCGGCTGCGCTGCGCAGGCTCGCGGCGGCGATGCGCTCGCGTCCGCTCGCGGGATCTCGGAAGTCCCAGTGCTCGAGCACCTCGTGCAGCACCGTTCCCACGTGTCGCGCGACGGTGCCGGCGTCGCGGCGAGCCGAGGGAAGCCGCGCGTCCGGCGCCGCGTCCATGGCGTCGAGCCGTTCGTCGCGTTCCTCGCGCAGGCCCGAGGGGCTGCGAAAGCGCGCAACCGCCCGTGCCCGCAGGATCTCGACTCCGGCGCGCGTCCGCGCGAGTGCGGGCCGGGGATCGATCGGCTCGACGGGGCTCGGTGCGAGCCGGCGCAGCTCGTTCTCCCGCATGGAGCGCGCAACCACACCGGGATGGGGCGAGGGGGCCGACGCCGGAAGTCCGTCCGCGGGGTAGCTCCACGGCGCGAGCCGACACACCGGTGCGTCGACCTCGCGCCGGCCCCTCGGCGCATGGACCAGGACGAGCCGCTCCCGGGCCCGCGTGCAGGCCACGTAGAGCAGGCGTCCCTCCTCGGCGCTCGCGTGGTGCTGCTCCTCGCGGTCGTGCGCGAACCAGCCCGAGGAGATGGCGGCGCGCGTATCCACGGCGAGGCCATCGATGCCTGTCCGCCAGACCGCCTGCGCGAGCGCTGCATGGCGCGCATCCGTTCGTCCCCTGCCGCGCCCGAGGTCCGGGAGGATCACGATGGGGAACTCGAGTCCCTTGGCCGCGTGGATCGTGAGGATGCGCACGGCATTCGTGGGACCGAGCTCATCGGGTCCGGGCTCGCGCAGGGGGCGCTTGGCAAGCCACCCGACGAGCCCGGGCAGATCGAGCGTGGGATCCCGGCGCGCGCGTGCGACGATCGCGTCGATGGCCGCACGCAGCAGCACGAGGCGCTGCGCGCCATCGGGGGCGCCCGCATGGAGCGCGGCGAGCGGCGCATGCTCTTCGAGCGTGGCGAGCCACGCATCGAGCGGCTGCTCGCTGGCGGTGCGCCGGCGATCGCGCAGCAGGACGAAGCTTCGAGCCAGGTTCGGAAAGCGCTCCGCATCGACGCCTGCCTCGAGATAGCTCCAGCGCGCCGTGGGCCCGGTAGCGGCTGCGTAGGCGGCGAGCTCCGGATCGGACACCCCGCCCAGCGCAGAGCGCAGCACGCCGACCACCGCCGCGGCATCGTTGGGATCGGCGATCGCACGCAGCAGCGAGAGGAGCTGCTTGCCCTCGGGCCGTTC
>CAZOTO010000188.1:0-3641 GCA_964582775.1 uncultured Myxococcales bacterium | reverse complement strand
GTCGCGCGCGCGCGGATCCAGCCCCGCATCAAGGTCGATCCCGAGCGCTACCGGCCCGACACGCCCGAGCGTCAGGCGATCTACGGCAATCCCGGGCGCATCCGCGCGCTCGGCTGGGAGCCGCGCATTCCCTTCGAGCAGATGCTCGACGATCTGCTCGGTGACTGGCGCTCGCGCTCCTGATCGACGTCAGGCTTCGCGCGCGCGCACGAGCCAGCGCGCGCACCAGGCGTCACCGGATTGTGTCTCGCTCGTCTCGCGCACCGTCCGCCACGGCGTGCCCGCGAGCAGATCCTCGATGCGCGAACGCTCCCCCTCGAGATAGCCCGAGAGCACGACCGCGCGCGTGCACCTCGGGAGCAATGCTGGGACGCACTCGCGAAGCTCGCGCAGGATCATGTTCGCGACGCCCACCTCGAAGCGCGCCGCGGGATCGATCGCATCGAGATCGCCGCAGACCACCTCGAGCGCCAGGCCGTTGCGCTCGGCGTTCTCGACCGCGTTCTCGCAGGCCACGGGATCGATCTCGACGCCCACCGCGCGCGCCGCTCCCTGGCGGAGCGCGGCGAGCCCCAGGATTCCGCTCCCCGTGCCCACGTCGAGCACGCGATCGCCGGGTGCGAGCGCATCCACCAGCAGCCCGAGCGCGAGCCGCGTCGTCGCGTGCTCGCCCGATCCGAACGCCTGCTTCGGATCGATCACGATCTCGGGCGTGCCCTGGCTCTCGCACCACGACGGGCGGATCCACACCCCCGCCACCTGGCGCGGAGCGAGCCCGCGTCGCCATTCCTGCTCCCAGTCCACGGGCTCCATCCGCTCCGGCGGCGCCACCACGATGCCGCGCTCCGGGTTCGCCAGCGCGAGCACGCGCGCAGCGATCCGCGGATCCGGCTCGAAGTACGCGTGCAGCTCGCCCTGCTCCGGCCGCTCCTCGATGCCGAGCGTGCCGAGCGCATGGAGCTCGGCGATCACGATCTCGGCCTCGTCGTCCGGCACGCGGATGCGGAACACGTCCAGGGGTCTGCTCACGGGATCGGTACTCCTCGCCGCGCCCGGGAACGGACCGCAGCGGCTCCCCCGTCGACGCGCCGGGTACGGTAGACTGCGCGCCGACGCGCCGCACGCGACGGCGCTGGGGAGCCACGTGGACCGACGCCCCTTCGTCTTCCTGGACCGCGACGGAACGCTGCTCCGGGACGACGGCTACACGCACCGCATCGAGGACTACGCTCCGCTCCCCGGCGCCCACGAAGCCGTGCGCCGGCTGCGCGAAGCGGGCTTCGGCGTCGCCATCGTCACCAACCAGTCCGGCATCGGCCGCGGCTACTTCACCGAGGACGACTACGCGCGCTTCGAAGCACACATGCTCGCCGACTTCGCCGCGCACGATGCACCCATCGATGCGGTGTACCACTGCCCGCATCGGCCCGACGAAGGCTGTGCATGCCGCAAGCCCGCAACGGCAATGCTCGAGCGCGCCGCGCGCGAGCTCGGCGCCGATCTCGCGCGGAGCTGGGTCGTCGGTGACAGCGCAGCCGACATCGAGCTCGCACGGCGAGCCGGCGCGCGTACCGTGCTCGTGCGCAGCGGACAAGGCGCGAGCCACGCAGCGCAGGTTCCCGCCGGCGTCCCCATCGCCGACGACGTCTTCGCCGCCGCCTACCTCATCTGCCACACCACGCCGAGCGCAGAGCGCTGAACCACCCGAGACGAAGTCATCACCGCGCGATCCCAGGACCGCGCATGAGTCCGACTACGCCAGGCGAGCTCGGCGAATCCAGCCGGCGGCATGCCGGGGTCGTTCACTCCGGCCGAGCAAGGAGACGGCGACCAAGCCCAAGGCGAGCAGAGAGAAGGTGGAGGGCTCCGGAACGACGGGCTGCGCGACGTTACCGCTGAGGCCGAGCTCGAAGTAGTCGGCCAACGCGAACGTGTCCTCCCCCATGATCCCGTCGAAGAGACCCTGGTCGAACAGGAAGATCGGGTCGATGATGGACTGGCACTCCGCCGAGCCGGGGATGGAGAAGCTCCCTGATCCGCCTGCAAAGCACTGGGATCGGATCCGAATGGTCACGGTGTTGCTCTCCCCGGTTTGGAACATTCCGGATACGATGAGACTGCCCTCCAGCACCGCGCTGTCGCCGGCGTAAACGTTCACGCTCGTGCTCTTCTCGACCAGGTCCACGGCAGGAGCCCACAAGCCCACGGCTGCAAAGGCATGGATGCTCGTTGGACTCCATCCGTCGGCGATCGTCGCTGACACGTTCATGCTGTACGGCGCAACGATCGTCACGGGGACCTCGGAAACGGGAACCGGCGAATCCTTGATCGATTGCACCGCAGCGTCGAAGGCGACTTCCGCGTAGGTGTTCACACCCTGAGAAGTGCCCGAATGAAAGACGAATGAGGTGCCTTGATAGCTCGCCTGGACATCGGCCACCGGGCCCGGATAGTCGGAGAACGTCGTCAAAGCCTGTCCGACGCCCTGGCTCGACGTCGTGGCTCTGTCGCAGCCGAGGTTGAGAGCCATCTCCGCAAAGATCCGATCGGACTGGCCCAGACACGCCACCGTAACATCGGAGCTCGCATTCGAAGGAAGCGGCGCAGCGGCGCTGCGCGTCGACAGGCCAAACGTCGCTGTCACAGAAACGACGATCGTCGCAACTAGCGCTCCGGGTCTGATGCCACACGAAACCTGCTCCTGGCCCACCGCACCTGTCCTCCTGCTGTCATCGGGGACCGGACCGTCCCGGCATTGCCGGAGACCCGCTCCCGATGCTCCCAGTCCTCGAGGAAACCTCGAAGAAACTTCCCTGCGCATCGAAGCTTATCAGTCGAGGATCCGGAAAGGGAAGAAAATGATGAAGCCGCAGACGTTCGCGCGGATCGGGTTCGCCAGGCGCCGCCGGCGAAGATCGTGTTCGACACACCGTCTTCTTGGACTCTCGTGCCGAGCACGTGGGCCGAGCTCACTCCCGTAGCGGACCGGCCCCACGGCGGAATCGGTGGGCGTGGGGACCGTCGGGCGCGAGCTCCACGCGGATCGCGCCGGAGGGCTCGGTTTCGAAGACCTCGACCCCCGCGCGCTCGAGCCGGCGACGTACGGTCGGATGCGGAAGTGGTGAGCGCTCGCGTCGACCCGCACTTGCGATGGCCACGCGAGGAGAGAGCGCGGCGAGCCAGGCGGGATCGGTCGAGGTGAGGCTTCCGTGGTGGCCGAGCTTGAGCACCGCGCACGGCGCGATGCCGGGCGCGAGCTCGCGCTCGACGCGGGCAGGAGCGTCTCCGGGAAGGAGCGCACATACACCGTCGTGCGTCTCGATCCGCAGCACGAGCGACGAGTCGTTCGATTCGCGGAAGCGATGCCCGCGCGGCGGCCACAGCAGCCGAGCGCGCACACCCGGAAGCGACGCGAGATCCCCCGCGCCAACCAGGCGGATGGGCACGCGATGGCGGGCGGCCGTGCGCCGCACCTCGCGGATCGCCGGTGCCTCGAGCGCCTGTGCCGCAAGCCACACCTCACCGACACGCACGCCCTCGAGCACGGATACGGCGCCGCCCACGTGATCGAGATCGGCGTGCGTGAGGACCAGCGCGTCGAGGCGACGCACGCCCTCGGCGCGCAGCGCGGGCAGCACGAC
>CAZOTO010000187.1:0-3667 GCA_964582775.1 uncultured Myxococcales bacterium | reverse complement strand
AAGTCAGCCAGCGATCGTCCCAAAGTGGAACCAGCACGCGGTGGTACGACGTCAACCCGGTGAAGCTGAGTGTGGGCGCCGCCAGTGTCGTACAGGGTTCTTTCGCCATGGTTGGCGGAGCCGGCATCGCGGCAGTTGGCGAGGGAGCTCTGCTTACCACCCCGCTCACAGGTCCGGTCGGGGCTGTTTGCGGAACCGCCGCAACTGCGCTGGGTTCCGCGATGTTCACCTTCGGCTACGGTCGGTTCCGTCGCGGCCGACATCAGATGTGGGAGGCGGCGGATGAGGGTCTTGGCGACGCGTCTCTGAAAAATCTCCTTGGGTGGCTCCCCAGCGGACAGAGGTACGATGATCCAGGTGAACCTACGTTTGGCCAGTATTGGAGCGGCCTGTACGACCGAGCGAGGTACGACTTCTGGGGAACCGCTCGGGAGGCGATCCGGGATTTCTTCGCGTTCCCGCAGGGCGACGACCGATGAAGGGGGCGGGACGTCGCATTCGCGAATGGATGAAGGGCCTCGCCTCTATTGCAGACTTCATTGATGCGGTGTGGTTCATCGCCCTGATCGGGGCCATTGTGGTCGTCGGGATCCTGATACTTGGGGAGAATCTCATTGAATGGCTGAGATAGGCATCGTCCCAAGGTGGGCGGCCTGGAAGCGAGCCAACACCAGGAACGGTTGATCCTAACGGGCCGCTGTCTGCCCCATGCGTTCGGAGCGAGATCCAGCAAGCGTGGTCGTATCCCTCTCCCCTGCATGATCGAGCCACCCATGAGACGTGGCGCTTTGGCGCGAATCCACTGCGGCGAAAGGAAGGCGGCCTCTGGCTCCTTCGAACCAGAGGCCGCCTGTTGAATCCCCTGCGCCGCGGGGCGCGGGAAGATCCCTCGCTGGGGCTCGCAGCGAGCCCCAGCTCATCCTCCTAGAACTCGTATCCCACTTCGAAGATGAAGTGCCTCGGGTATCCGAAGTTGTTCATGGTGTGCCCATCAACAACCGGAGTACCGAACTTGATGCCATTGGAGACGTAGGAGCGGTCCGTGATGTTCGTCCCGGTGAGCGAGAGCTGCAGTCCGCTCACTCCGAAGGCGTCGTAGAGGGCCGCGCGAGCTCCGTACACCGTGTAGGTGTCGTTCGCGGTGTCCCTCCACTGCTCGATGTCCGCTAGGTACCCCATGGGGCCCACGCGCTGGAAGTTCGACGAGATCTCGAACGTTCCGATCTCGGACTCGGGGAACATGTACGAGATCGATCCCGTGTAGGTCCGCTTCGGGGATACCGCCACCTTGTACGCGTCCGAGCGGTCGAGCACCGTGCATGGCACCGCCACGTCCGCCGGGTCGCACTCCTTGAACTCCGAGAACTCCGCATTCGTCCAGCCGTGGGACAGGCGGATCTCGAGACCCTCCAGCGGAACGGCGATCGCCTCCAGCTCCCAGCCGCGGATCCGCGCCCGGCCCGCGTTCTCACGCACGGTGAACGTTCCGCCCGTTCCGCTCCGCCAGCTCGAGACCTGCATGTCGTCGAACTGCGCGTAGTAGGCGCTGCCGTTGAACTGCAAGCGGTTGTCGAACCAGCGCGACTTGATGCCCGCCTCCCACTGGGAGACGGTCTCGTCCTCGTACGGAACCAATCCCGCGAGATCGCGACCGAAGCGGATGTTGAAACCGCCCGAGCGGTAGCCGCGCGTCCAGCTTGCGTAGGTCATCAGGTCGTCCGTCCAGTCGTAGGCCGCGCGGAACAGCGGCGACCAGTTGTCCGACCGGAACGTCTTGTCGTCGAAGAGTCCGGGCTTGCTCGGATCCAGATCCACGAAGGCGCCACCGCCGGCCACGCACTCGTGGAACGGACGGTTGAAGTCGGGGGTCGTCCAGGTGAAGAACGGTGGAGTGGGTGACCCACCGGTGACCTGGAAGCTGCAGTAGCCGCGTTGGGTCTCCTTGCGCTCCTTCGAGTAGCGAAGGCCCGCCGTGAGGTGGAGCCGATCGGTGGCATGCAGGGTGGTCTGGCCGTAGATCCCCCATGCGTGCCCCTCGTAGTACCGCTTCGTGATCTGGTTGCCGAGACCACCCAGCACGACTTCCTGGAAGCCCTGGAAGTTCCGCGAGGTCGCGTCCTCCTGGAACCAGGTGGCACCGAGCGCGTACTCGAGCATGTTGTCGAGAATATTGCCCGTGACTTGGAGCTCTTGGTAGAAGTTGCTCTCCTTCGACCCGTCATCCCCCGAGCGGAAGAAGCGCAGCGGGGTGCCATCCATATCGCTCCGCGCGTCGAAGACGATCCGTCGCCAGCCGCTGATCGACTTGATCGTGGTGTTCTCACCGACATCCCAGGTAAGCGTCAGCAAGTTCTGCCAGGTTTCCACCTTGATCCAGTTCGGATCGCCCGTGGCGATGTCGCCCTTCTCCCCGCGGATGTAGTCGTTCAGATCTACGGGATTGCCGAGAAGAGTGGTGATCCCCAGGACTTGCGCCTGGAAGCCCGGATCCACCTGAGTGAGCACTGCAGCGGTGCTGTCGTTGTCGATCTCTAGGCGGTCGATCGAGTAGTCGACCGTGAAGTTGTCGCTGACGAGCCAGCGCAGTGCGCCGCGCCAGGCGAGCTCGTCGTTGTCGCTGTAGTCGTTCGGGCCGCTCGGGTGCTCATTCTTCCAGAACGGATCGCGCTTGTTCCGGAGCAGGCCGACGCGCGCGAACAGCCGCTCCTCGATGAGCGGCACGTTCAGCATGCCGCGGAAGGATCGCTCCTTGTAGGTTCCCAGGCCGAGCTTCACGCTCCCGCCGAGCTCGGGCTGCGGCTTCACCGTGGTGATGCTCACCGCGCCGCCGATCGTGTTGCGGCCGAAGAGCGTCCCCTGGGGGCCCTTCAGCACCTCGAAGCGCTCGATGTCGAGCAGCGACAGGTTCATGCCGAGCGCCAACCCGATGTACATGCCATCCACGTACATGCCGACGCTCTGCGGCAGGCCCGGCGCGAAGTCGCGCTCGCCCACGCCGCGCCCGGTGAACGTCGTCGAAGATGGGCCGCTCGGCCCGGGCAGCGAGACGAAGCCCGGTGTGAACTTTCCGACGTCCTCGGCCCGCGACAGGCCGAGCTTCTCGACGTCGCGCACGCCGAACGCCTGGATGGAGAGCGCCGTCTCCTGCAGGCTCCTCTCCGTCTTCTCCGCCGTGACCGTGATCTCCTCGACGGCCTGACCCGCCGATCGGGACGGCCCCGCCGGCTGCTCCTGTGCAGAAGCCAGGAATGCAAAGGATGCGCACGCCGCCATCACCGCGGCCTGCGCTCCGAACGCTCTACGGATTCCCATGAGAACACCCCTCCTCGAGGACTACGTCCCCCTTGCCGGCGCCGTCTCGTACGGCCGGATTCGTGGCGAGCCTATCAGCATTTCCCATGGATGTGAACAAATGAGTTGCAACTGTTGAAAAACCGCATCTGGAAGATGACCTATCGGTCAGTCGCGATGCGTCACCCCGGAATCGCGGTTTCCGGCGCGCGCCCGCGCGGAACGAGGAGGCGATCGACGGAGTGGAAGCCCTGTGAAACGGAAACAGCCCCTGGCTCGCGTAGAGCCAGGGGCTGTTCGGTGCATCGCGCCGGGAAGGCGCGAAGGGCGCTCCCCTAGAACTCGTACCCCACTTCGAAGACGAAGTGTCGCGGGT
>CAZOTO010000186.1:0-3731 GCA_964582775.1 uncultured Myxococcales bacterium | reverse complement strand
AGCTTCGCCTGGCAGCGATCCCCCCGCGCAAGCAGGAGATCGCCCCTTTCGTCCGCTACCTCGCGCATGAGGTCGCGCGCCTGGGCGTCGAGGTGCGAAGCGAGCAGGCACTCACGGTGGACGAGGTGAAGCGGCAGCAGCCCGATGCGGTGGTGGTGGCGACGGGGAGCGCACCCGCGCGTCCGTCGATTCCCGGGATCGATCTCGCCCACGTGGTCCCGGCGCACGACGTGCTCGCGGGCCGCGTAGCGACGGGCGCGCGCGTGCTCGTCGCCGGTGCCGGCGAGGTGGGGTGCGAGACCGCCGAGCATCTGCGCGGATACGGCAAGCAGGTGATCCTCGTCGAGGCGCGCCCGGCGATCGCACCCGATGAAATCATGGTCCCGCGCCGGTGGCGCATGGCGAACCTGGAGCGATCGGGCGTCGAGATGCGGCCGTCGACGAAGGTGATCGAGATCCTCCCGCAGGCCGTGGTCGTCGAGGGGCCTCGCGGCAGGGAGTCCCTCGACGGCATCGATACCGTCGTGATCGCCCTCGGCGTCGCACCCGACACGAATTTGGCCCGCGCGCTCGAAGGCATGCCAATCGAGCTTCACGTGATCGGCGACGCCCACGCCCCCGGCAGCGCGCTCGCGGCCGTCGCGAAGGGCGCCGAGGTGGGACGGCTCCTCTAGGATCCCGCGCTCGGCGCGCCGTGTGCGGTCACGCGTCGAGGATCTCGCGCACGCGCCGCAGCAGCGTCGTCGGCAGGAACGGCTTCTGCAGGAACACCAGATCGGGCTCGAGCACGCCGTGGTGCACGATCGCGTTCTCGGTGTAGCCCGACATGTACAGGATGCGCAGCTCGGGGAACCGCTCGCGCATGCGCAGCGCCAGCTCCTGGCCTCCCATCTGCGGCATGATCACGTCGGTGAGCAGCAGATCGATGCAACCGTCGAGGGCACGAACCTTTGCGAGCGCATCCATCCCATTCGTCGTCTCGATCACCTGATAGCCTGCCTCGCGCAGGCTGCGAACGATCGTGCGCCGCACGGAGACCTCGTCCTCGACGACCAGGATCGTCTCGGTTCCGCCCTTCGCGCGGCGCGCCTCGTCGCGCTTCGGCAGCGACCCTGTCGCCTTGCGGCTGCGCGGCAGGTAGATCTTCACCGATGTGCCTCGTCCCGGCTCGCTGTACAGCCAGATGTGTCCACCCGCCTGCTTCACGATGCCGTACACGGACGCGAGGCCGAGCCCCGTTCCGATGCCGTGCGGTTTGGTGGTGAAGAACGGCTCGAAGGCACGTGCACGCACCTCCTCGGTCATGCCGGTCCCGGTGTCGCTCACCGCAAGGACCGCGAAGTCACCTGGTACGACTTCGGGATGCTCGCGTGCGTAGGCCTCGTCGAGGGTGATGTTGGCGGTCTCGATGGTGAGGACGCCGCCCTCGGGCATCGCCTCGCGTGCGTTCACGACCAGGTTCATGAGCACCTGCTCCACCGCACCGGGATCGATCTCGACCGGCCAGGCGTCCTGCGCCAGGACCACGGAGAGCTCGATGTCCTCGCCCAGGATGCGGCTGAACATGCGCTCCATCTCGCGCACCATCTGGTTCGGGCTCACCACGCAGGGCTCGATGATCTGGCGACGCGAGAACGCGAGCAGCTTGCGCGTGAGCTCCGCTGCGCGGTCGCCCACCTTGGCGATCTCGATCATGTCCTCGCGCAGCGGCGAATCCTCGGGGAGCGCATCGAGCACGAAGTTGGCGTTGCCCAGGACGACCATGAGCAGATTGTTGAAGTCGTGGGCGATGCCCCCGGCGAGCTTGCCGATCGCCTCCATGCGCTGCGTGGCGCGCACTCTCTCCTCGAAGCGCAGCCGCTCGGTGACGTCGCGAACGGCGAGGATCGCGACCTCGTCGTTCGTGCCCGACAAGAACGAGCTCGCCACGCACTCCACGTCGATGGGCCTCCCGTCCTCGCGAAGCGCGTGAAGGCGGTGATCGGGGCCAGGCGCTGCGAGATCCCCGGAAGGCGCCGCATCCGTCTGCAGCAGCGCCGAGCCGCCAGGAATGAGCTGCTCGATTCCGATATCCGCGACCTCGACCCTCTCGTAGCCCAGCGTCTCACAGATCGCTCGATTCGCCAGCCGGATCGTCCCATCGCGCGCTACGACCAGGACACCGTACGGTGCCGCATCGATCACCTGCGCAAGGAACAGGCGAACGCGCTCGCGCTCCCGCTCATACGTCTCGATTCGCGCCCGAAAGGCCACGACGATGGCCGCGGTGACCCAGATCGCACCGAGCGAGAGCAGGCGGTTCGCGTGGACGAACACGGGCGGGATCTGGCTGCTTCGCTCCGTCACGAACAACGCAAGGATCGTGAGTAGCGAGGCCAAGGCCGCCAGGAGCCACGTGTGCCTCGACCGCGGCAGTCCGAGACCCATCACGATCACGGCGACGTAGAGAACACCCACGGCGATCCCGAGCGGAACCACGAGATCGACGGCGAACACGGCGAGCGCCGCGGCGATGGCGACCATCACGAGACCGCGTTGGTGACGAGCAAGGGGTACGGATTCCGCCGGCTTCAGAAGTCTTTCCATCTGGCGGAATAATACCAGACGATCCGCTTCCCGGAATGAACCCTGGACCTTCGCGTTCTCGGGCCCAGAGGATTCCGATCCACACGGCCCCACCTTCCGGGTAGACTGCACGGCCAAGGGGGTGCGATGTCCTGGGTGCAGCTCAACGATCTCGTAAACGTTCTCACTTTTCTCCTGCTGCTCGTGATGTTCGTGGTACCGCCCGCGCTGGGCCTCTACCTGTACTGGCGCGACCGGCGGCAATCCCAGCACGCGGTGCTGCGCAACTTCCCGCTGCTCGGGCGCGTGCGATACATCTTCGAGCAGATCGGTCCCGAGCTGCGGCAGTACCTGTTCGATGCCGACCTCGAGGGCAAGCCCTTCTCTCGCGACGAGTACCGCAGCGTCGTGTTCGCGGGGAAGTACATGAAAAGCCTGATCTCGTTCGGCTCGAAGCGCGACTTCGAGGCACCGGGCTGGTACCTGCGCAACGGGCTGTTCCCCACGCGCATCGAGGATCTCGAAGTCGATCACGAGCCCTCGATCGATACCCGGCGCTACGTGACGGACGAAGAGGGGCTGTTCAGCCGCCGCGAGCACACGGAGCCGGTGCGCGTCGCGCCGTGGACGCTCGCTCCCCAGCACGCACCGACGCTCGGTGCCGACCTTCCGCACCCCTGGGTGTTGCGCGGACTGATCGGCATGAGCGCGATGTCGTACGGCGCCCTCGGCCGCAACGCCATCCGCGCGATCGGCGAGGGGATCGGGCTTGCCACCGGGAGCTGGCTCAATACGGGCGAGGGAGGGCTCTCGGATCACCACCTGGCGAGCGGGGCCGACATCGTGTTCCAGATCGGCCCGGGGATGTTCGGTGTACGCGATGCAAATGGGAGCTGGAGCTGGGAGGAGCTCCGCCGCAAGGCGGCGATCGCGCAGGTCCGCGGCTTCGAGCTGAAGCTCCACCAGGGCGCCAAGATCCGTGGCGGCCACGTCGAGGGAGCGAAGGTGACCCCGGAGATCGCGGCCATCCGCCTCGTCCCCGTCGGCCGCAGCATCGACTCCCCCAACCGCTTCCCCATGCTGTCGAGCGCAGACGACCTCGTCGCCTGGATCGCGCGCATGCGCGCGGAGACCGGCAAGCCCGTCGGGGTGAAGATCGTGATGGG
>CAZOTO010000185.1:0-3745 GCA_964582775.1 uncultured Myxococcales bacterium | reverse complement strand
ACCGAAGGCGATGGCCTCGAGGCCGCAGCGCTTCATCTGCTCGAGCAGGCGCGGGGTGATCTGATCGACGCGCGCCTGGCACACCCACTGCGAATCGGGCAGGCCCGCTGCCGCGAGCTCGCGCTCCATGTCCACGAAGTAATCGATTCCGCCGAGGACCATCGTGTCGTCCTTGAAGAGGAACTGCTTGTAGCCGAGGGTATCCGCGATGCTCGCCATCTCCTGCGCGACGCGACACGCGCTCCTGCGCCGGATCTTGTGCCCGTGGACCTTGTCGAGCATGGGCTTGCAGAACAGACAGTTGTAGGGGCAGCCGCGCGAGGTCATCATCCCGACGAAGGCGATGCCGTCCGCGAAGTACTTGCGGTAGTCGATCAGCGTGCGGTCCGGATCGGGGAAGACGTCGAGATCCCGCTCGAAGTCGCGGCCCGGGCCGAAGACGATCTCGTCGCCCTTGCGCGCCGCCGCGCCGGCCACTTGGTAGAGGGGCGTGCCCTTCTCGAGCGCCTTCACGAGATCGATGATCGTGTACTCGCCCTCGGCGATGACGGCCGCATCGAAGCCCCTCGTCACCACCTCTTCGGTCATCAGGGTGGCATGGGGTCCCCCGATGATGACGGGCAGATCCGGGCGCGCCTGCTTCAGGCGATCGAGCACCCGGCCGGCCCGGCCGAAGAGCACCGTGCTCGAGCTGATGCCCACCAGGTCCGCCTGGGCCGCCGCCGCGTCGACGGCCTCGATCGCATCCACCGCCAGATCGAAGAACTCGACGGTGTGGCCGTGCGCCTCGAGCATGGCGCCGATGTGGAGCAGCCCCAGGGGCTCCTGGAGCTGACCAAAGGTCGGATAGTCCCATCGCGGGTACACCAGTACGACGTGCATCGCTTCCTGCGCCTTTCTCGAGATCTTCGCTTCTGGATCCTTCGCACCGCGGCAATCGGCAGGGGCCGGATTCGGGCAACGGGCAGGCGATCCTAGCGCGACCGGGCGCCGCTGCGCATCCGCAAGCGGGCTCGCCTTTCGGGCCGCCGCCGGGGCCCGCGGCTCGCCCGGTCTGCGCGGGGCGGGCTGGGGTATAGTGGACCTCTGTTCGGCAAATAGGCTCCCGCAGGGTCTTGGGGCCGGGGGTACGGGCCCTGCCCGCTCGCCGTCGGCGCGATGAGCGGTCGGTCCTCACCTTGGACGCGGCGTTCCTGCGGGCAGGATGGATGCCGAACAGACCGCCACCTCACGCGTCAACGCATCGATAGAGGGTTCGCTCTGGTCATTGGCAGGCGGACCCGGGGCCAGGCCGAGCGATCCAAGAGGAGAGAGCTTCGTGAGCAGCACGCAGTTCAAGCACCTGTTTTCGCCCCTCCAGGTGGGGCCGATGCGCGTCCCGAACCGCATCTGCGAGACTACGAACACGATCAACTCGTCGATGACCCCCGGGGAGCTCGACGACCACTTCCGCGCGCATCACGGCGCCAAGGCGCGCGGCGGCACGGGCTGGATCGGGAGCGAGACGTGGCTGCTCAACCTTCCCTTCCCGCCGGAGACCCCGGACGAGATCGGCCTGATGGTCGGCTTCGCGTCCCACTTCGCGGCCTACCAGAACCCGGCGTTCGTCGCGGGAATGAAGAAGTTCTCCGACGAGATCCACGCCGCGGGCTCGGTGGTGATCGTGCAGCTCACGCATCTCAATGCCGCTTGGGCGCCGTCGCCGGTCGTGGTCGTCGGTGCGCAGGACTACACGCCGCACGTCATGGGCGAGGAGGAGATCGAGTTCTGCCTCGCCACGTACGCCGATGCGGCGGCCGTGGCGAAGGCGGCCGGCGCGGACGGAATCGAGATCCACTGCGCGCACGAGACGCTCTGCTACAGCTTCCTGTCGCCCGTCACGAACAAGCGCACCGATCGCTGGGGCGGCGGACCGGAAGAGCGGTCCCGCTTCGTGATCGAGGCCTTGAAGCGCGTTCGCGAACGGGTGGGGGACGGCATCGCGCTCGGCATCCGCATCCCGGGAATGGAGTTTCGCCACGGGGGCGCCGAGCACGTCGAAATGCGCGAGGTCGCCTACCACATCGCCGAGAGCGGGCTCATCGACTTCCTCGACATCGACGTCGGTCACTGCTGGGGCGCGCCGTCGTACGTTCCGTCTTCGCACTACGAGATCGCGGAGTTCAAGGAGGTGGGCAAGGCCGCCCGGACCGACCTCGATCCCCGAGTCAAGGTGCTGTTCTCGGGTCGGATCAACGACGTCGTCATGGCGGAGACGTTGATCAAGGAAGGCTACTGCGATCTCGTCGGCATGGTGCGCGCAGGAATCGCAGACGAGAACTTCGCGAACAAGGCGCGCGAAGGTCGCCTGATCGAGATCCGTCGATGCATCGCGTGTACGCGCTGCATCGACGAGGCCTCGGAGCCGCGCACGGTCCCCTACGCACCCACGTGTTCGATCAATCCCGTGATCGGACACGAGCTGGAGTGGCAGGAGAAGTTCCGGCCCGCCGAGACACCGAAGAAGGTCGTCGTCGTCGGCGGAGGTCTTGCGGGCTGCGAGGCCGCGCGCGTGGCGGCGCTACGCGGTCACCGCGTGACGCTGCTCGAGCAGGGGGCGCGCCTGGGCGGTCAGCTCCTGATCGCGTTGAAGGCGCCGGGCCGCGACTCGTTCGAGGATCAGATCTACTTCGAAGAGAACGAGATGAAGCGCCTCGGCGTCGACGTGCGACTCGGCACGAAGGCGGACGTCGCTGCCATCCGGGCGCTTTCGCCCGATGCCGTGGTGATCGCGACGGGATCGCTTCCGCGCGTACCGGCAGACATACCGGGCATCGACTCACCGCACGTGGTGCAGGGCTGGGACGTGATGCAGGGCAAGGTCTCGGTCGGGAATCGCGTCGCAGTGATCTCGCAGGAGGACTACCACGAGACGCCCTGCGTGGCGGAGTACCTGGCCTCGAAGGGCAAGCAGGTCGAGGTCTTCCACAAGTCCGTGCACCTAGGCACAGAGATTGCTCGCTACTCGATCGGCATGGTCTTGCGCCGCATGGAGGAGTGCAACGTGAAGATCCATCCGAACCTGATGCTGAATGCCGTGCATGCGGATGCGATCGAGCTCGCGTCTTCGTGGGGCACGCGGAAGTATCGCGAGACGGGCTTCGACAGCGTGGTCCTCGTGTACGGCTCGCTGCCGCAGCACGAGCTCTACGATCAGCTCAAGGCGGAAAAGAGCATCGCGCAGCTCTACCTGGCCGGTTCGGCATGGCTGCCGCGCTTCATGGCCGAGGCGACGCAGCACGGAGCCAAGATCGGCCTGGCGATCTGAGGCTGCGCGATCGAAGAAGAGAGACCGCGTGGTGGGGCCGCACGAGGCGACCCGCCGCGCGATCCTAGCTGCACTTCGAGACGATCTGGTCGGCGTAGCGCCGGATGGCGTCGATCTTCACGGAGAGCGGCGGCTGCTGGCGCATGATCGCGCCCACGCCCATCTCGGCGAGCACCTGCTCCGACCACGGCGTCACCTGAAGATCGGTAACGCCAAGGTCTTCCAGGCGGCGGATGTCGTCGATCGACTCGGCGTCGGGGCAGTGCATCATCACGTCGAAGGGCTCGTTCTCGCGCCCGAACTCGCGGCGTAGCTGCTGGAGCTCGGCCATCAACGCCGGCACCTCTTCCTTGGCGTGGATCACGCTCAGCCAACCATCGCCGAAGCGCGCGGCGCGCTTCATCGCGGGCTTCGTCGCGCCACCGACGTAAATCGGAA
>CAZOTO010000184.1:0-3746 GCA_964582775.1 uncultured Myxococcales bacterium | reverse complement strand
AGCGCGAGGAGGACGGCATCGTCCTCATCGACCAGGACAAGTGCCGCGGCTGGCGGATGTGCGTGTCGGGCTGCCCGTACAAGAAGATCTACTACAACTGGAACTCCGGCAAGGCGGAGAAGTGCATCTTCTGCTATCCGCGCATCGAGGCCGGCCAGCCGACCGTGTGCTCGGAGACCTGCGTGGGACGCATCCGCTACCTCGGCGTGATGCTCTACGACGCCGACCGCATCGAGAGCGCCGCCGCCGCGGAGAACCCGCAGGATCTCTACCAGGCGCAGCTCGACATCTTCCTCGATCCGCACGATCCGGAGGTGCAGGCCCGCGCCCGCGCCGACGGGGTGCCGGAGAACTGGCTCGAGGCCGCGCGCCGCTCGCCCGCGTACAAGATGGCGATCGACTGGAAGATCGCCTTCCCGCTGCATCCCGAGTACCGCACGCTGCCGATGGTGTGGTACGTGCCGCCGCTCTCGCCGATCACCTCGCGCGCGAACGCGGGCCAGGTCGGGCAGGCGGACGGCCTGCCCGACGTCCGCAGCCTGCGCATCCCGGTGCGCTACCTCGCCAACCTGCTGACGGCGGGGAAGGAGGAGCCCGTCGTCCTCGCGCTCGAGCGGATGCTCGCGATGCGGGCGTTCTACCGCGAACGCCAGCTCGAGCGCCGCGACGACCCCGCGCTGCTTGCGCGGGTGGGCATGAGCGTGGCCGAGGTCGAGGACATGCACCGCTACCTCGCGATCGCCGACTACGAGGACCGGTTCGTGATCCCGACCACGCACCGCGAGTACGCCGAGACCGCGTACTACCTGCGCGGCGAATGCGGCTTCAGCTTCGGCAACGGCTGCTCCGACGGCCAGAGCGGCGCGACGCTGTTCGGCGGCAAGATGGGCGGCAAGCGGGTGTTCCCGATCCGCGTGCGCGGCGAGGACGGCCACGAGAAGATCGCCGACTATTGAACGCCGTGAACGACCTGATCGCCCTGCGGGCGCTCTCCGCGCTCCTCACCTACCCGCGGCCCGAACTCGTCGCCGCGCTGCCCGAGATCGGCGCGGCGCTCGCCGATGCCCGCGACATCCCCCGGGCCGCGCGCGATCGGCTCGCGACGCTGGTCGGGGGGATGCGCGCCACCGACGGCATCGAGCTCGAGGGCCGCTACGTCGACCTGTTCGACCGGGGCCGCGCCACGTCGCTCCACCTGTTCGAGCACGTGCACGGCGAGTCGCGCGACCGCGGCATGGCGATGGTCGAATTGAAGGAGATCTACGCGAACGCCGGCTATGTCCTCGCCGCCGGCGAGCTGCCCGACTACCTGCCGGTGGTCCTCGAGTACCTGTCGTGCCGCGATCCTGCGGAGGCGCGCGCGATGCTCGGCGACTGCGCGCACGTGCTGCGCAGCGTCGGCGAGGCGCTGGTCCGGCGCGACAGCCCCTACGCGGCGGTGTTCGACGCGCTGCTCGGGTTCGTGCGCGAGCCCGGGCTCGACTGGAGCGCGGTGCTCGCATCGCCGCCGCCGGAGCCGGAGCCGTCGTTCGACGATGACTGGGCCGAGCAGCCGGCATTCGCACCCGTGCCCCCGGGCCGGGCCGGAGCGCCGGAATCCGCACCGATCCGCTTCGTGCCGCGCAAGCCGGTGGCCTGACGCGCTCTCCTCCCGCGAGGAACCCTCCGATGACCGCGACCTCGTACCTCCACTCGTTCGTGTTCGGCATCTTCCCGTACATCGCGCTGGCGGTGTTCTTCCTCGGCAGCCTCGTGCGCTTCGACCGGGACCAGTACACCTGGAAGAGCGACTCGTCGCAGATCCTGCGGCGGCGCGAGCTGCGCTGGGGCTCGAACCTCTTCCACTTCGGGATCCTCGTGGTGTTCTTCGGCCACCTGTTCGGCTTCCTCGTCCCCGAGCCGATCGCCGACGTGTTCATGACGCCGACGCAGCACGCGCTGCTCGCGCTCGTCGGCGGAGGCGTTGCCGGAGCCTGCGCCCTCGTCGGCCTCACGATGCTGATCCATCGCCGGATGGCCGACCGCAGGATTTACGCGAACACCCGGACCTGGGACATCGCGATCCTCGCGCTCCTGTGGATCCAGCTCGTCCTCGGGCTGTGGACGATCTATTTCTCGGCCCAGCACCTCGACGGCGCCATGTTCCTGCAACTCGTCGCCTACGTGCAGGGCATCGTGATCTTCCGCGGCGGCAACGCCGAACTCCTCGTCGGCGTGCCCTGGGTCTACCAGGCGCACATCGCGCTCGGGCTCACGATCTTCCTCGTGTTCCCGTTCACGCGCATGGCCCACATCTGGAGCGGGTTCGCGACCGTGGCCTACCTCTTCCGGCCGCCTCAGCTCGTCCGCACGCGCGGCCGCAACCCGCGCGAGAGCTTCCCGGCCCCGGCCGGCGACAAGTGAACCCCGACCAGCCCGCGGCGGCCGCGACGCCGATCGCGATCAACGGCGTCGTCGTCGACATCGCCGGACACGCGACGCCGCAGGCGGCGGCCGCGCGGGAGTTGCTGCGGCAACGCGCGATGGCGGCGGGTTCGCTGGTCGAAGGCGCCGGGTCGGGGGCGGTGGACGCCGCGATCGAGCAGCTGCTCGAACGCGAGGTCACCACGCCCGAGCCGACCGAGGCGGAATGCCGTCGCCACTACGACGCCAACGCGAAGCGGTTCATGGCGGGCGAGCTGGTCGCGGTCCGCCACATCCTGTTCCAGGTGGCTCCGGGCGTGCCGGTCAACGCGCTCCGCGCCCGGGCGGAGTCCACGCTCGCCGAGCTGTTGAAGGCGCCGGAGCGCTTCGAGGCGCTCGCGCGCGAATGGTCGAACTGCCCGTCGGCGCAGCACGGCGGCAACCTGGGCCAGATCCAGCGCGGCGAGACGGTTCCCGAGTTCGAGCAGGCGCTCTTCGACGGCGCGTGGACCGGGATCGGCGCCCAACTGGTGAAGACGCGCTACGGCTTCCACATCGTCGCCGTCGACCGTCGCGCGCCCGGCCAGCTGCTGCCGTTCGAGGCCGTGCGCGCCGCCATCGCCGGTCGCCTGCGCGAACGTGTCCTGCGCCACGCGCTCGAGCAATACGTCCGCGTGCTCGCCGGCCAGGCCGACGTGCGCGGCGTCGACCTCGACGCCGCCGCGACACCGCTCGTCCAGTAGCGCGCGCCGATGGGCGCACTGCGGCAGGGCGTTCGCGGTCTCTCGCCCGCCTACTTCGCGCTCGTCATGGCGACCGGCATCGTCTCGGTCGACGCGCACCTGCTCGGACTGCCGGGTGTCGCCACCGCGCTGTTCCGGCTCAACATCGCCGCCTACGTCGTCATCGGCGTGCTCGCCGTGCTGCGCGCGGCGTGGTTTCCGCGCGAACTCCTGCGCGACCTCGTCGACCACCAGCGCGGGCCCGGATTCTTCACCGGCGTCGCCGCGTCCGGCGTGCTCGGCAGCCAGTTCGTGCTGTTCGAAGGCAGCTACACGATCGCCGCCGCGCTCTGGGTCGTCGCCCTCGCGCTCTGGGTGGGCCTGACCTACACGGTGTTCACCGCGTTCACGGTCAAGGCGAAGAAGCCTCCGCTCGACGAAGGCGTCTCGGGCGCGTGGCTCCTCGCCGTGGTCGCCACGCAGTCGGTCGCGGTGCTGAGCGCCTACCTCGCGGTGCACTGGGGCCATCCGTACCGGCTGGAACTCAACTTCCTGGCGCTGTCGACGTGGCTGTGGGGCGGGATGCTCTACATCTGGATGATGTCGCTCATCTTCTACCGC
>CAZOTO010000183.1:0-3746 GCA_964582775.1 uncultured Myxococcales bacterium | reverse complement strand
CTGCCGTGGATCGCGAGCCCGAACGCCACCCTTCGACATCGCGTGGTGTATCCCGGCTTCGAGGGAGTCTTCCCCGCCATCCGATACGATCGCTACACCGTATGGGGTCTCACGTACCGGGTGCTCGAGAACCTGTTCGAGGTGGTCGGCCGCCGCTTGCCCGGACGCGGCGAGATCGACATCACCCTCGATTCGGGGGACACGCTCGAGGTGAGCACGCGCTCCGCTGCGGACCCGGCGTCAGCGGTCGCGACGCCGCAGCTGCGGATCCATCGTCGCTCCGGCGCGGAATAGATCGAGCGGGACCGTGGTATCGAGCACCACGTGCGGCGCTTCGCCGCGCAGGCGCGCGAGCTCGCGCAACCCCGCATCGATGCCCTGCACCGCCTTGTCGAGCGCGTGCGGGATCGACTCGGGATCCGACAACGGCAGGCCGTCCGCGACCGCGATCGAGTTGGCGACCGCGAGGATGTAGCCGAGGAGATCGCCGGCGCGAGGACCCGGTAGCTCGGCGAGCGCCTCCGCGACCAAGGTGCCGCGAAGCTCGCGCGGCAGGCGCGCGCGTGGCTCCACAGCACTCGTGGACTCCGTCTCGGCCACCCGAGGTACGCGCTCGACCGCGAGAGGACGGTACACGCGCATCGCCTGCTCGCGATCGGGGAAGCCGAGATCGCCGAGGCGGCTCGTGCGCCAGCGCAACGCGTACTCCTCGATCTCCGCTTGGCTCTCGAAGAGCATGCCGTAGACGAGCCGCCAGTAGAGCTGTGGGTTGCGCTCGAAGAGCGCCTCGGCGATCTCGCGAATGCGGTGCGGGGATCGCTCCTCGTCGATACGCCAATACACCATGCCGTCCACGGTGAGGTGTCCCGTCGGCGGCTCCTCGTCCCGGCCGACGATCGCGATCTCGGTCTCGCTGCGCATCAAGGCGAGCCAGAGCTCGAGATCCATCTCCTCGAAGCCGCGCACGAGCGTGTCGCGGCCCGCCTCGATCAGCGCATCCGCCCATTCCCGGGCGCGCGGCAGGTCGACGGCATCGCCTGTCCAGGCGTCGAGATCGAAGCAGGCGACGCGCTGCTCCGGTGTGGCGATCTCGAGCAGCCACGCAGCCTCGGACATGCCGGTGGCGCGGATCGTATGCACGAGCTCCGCCTCGGGAAGCAGGGGAACGACCAGCTCGGGTCGATCACAGGCGAGCAACAGCTCCGCGCGTACCGAGGGGCCGAGCTCGAGACAGGCGCGCGCGACATCCTCCGGTGTAAGGGTTCGAAGCTCGGCACGCGCGGTCGTGCGATCGCGGCGTAGGCGCGCGAGCAGCGCCGGCCCCACCGGCTCGGCGCTCGTGAGCCGGGAGCCCTGCTCAGTCAACGGACTCGATCGCCTCGCGCAGCACGTCCATGGCGTGCTCGACGAAGGTGAAACGGAACGCCCGCAGGACCTCTTCGGGGACGTCTTCGAGATCCTTCTCGTTGCGTCGGGGGAGAAGGAGGTGCTGGATGCCCGCTCGGTGCGCAGCAAGCACCTTCTCCTTGATTCCCCCGACGGGAAGCACGAGCCCGCGCAGCGTGAGCTCACCCGTCATGGCCACCTCGCCGCGCACGCGCTGTCCGAGCATCGAGCTCGCCAGCGCGACGAGCATCGTGATCCCGGCCGAGGGGCCGTCCTTTCGCATCGCCCCTGCGGGGACGTGGATGTGGATCTGGTTGCGCTCGAACTCCTCGGGATCGATCCCGAGATCCTCCGCGTTCGCACGCAGATACGAGACGGCCGCCTCCGCGGACTCGCGCATCACGTCCCCGAGCTGTCCCGTGAGGTGCAGGCCCGGCTTGCCCTCCATCTTGGCCGCCTCGACGAACACGATCTCGCCGCCGACGGGGGTCCACACCAAGCCCGTCGCGATCCCGGGCCGCTCGTGCCGCTCGGCGACCTCGGGGACGTGCGCAGACGGCCCCAGCAGCCGGCCGACGTCGGCGGAAGAGATCTCCGGGGGCACCTCGTTCTCGGCGATCTTCAGCGCCGACTTCCGGACGAGTGTCGCGATGTGTCGATCGAGGTTTCGCACCCCGGCCTCGTGGGTGTGCTCCTCGATCACCTTGAGGATGACCTCGTCGCCGAGCGAGATCGCATCCGGCCCGAGCCCATGCGCTTCGAGCTGCCGTGGCAGCAGGAACGACTGGGCGATGCGCAGCTTCTCGCGCGCGGTGTAGCCGGGAAGCTCGATGATCTCCATGCGATCGAGCAACGGCGGCGGGATGGTGTCGGTGCGGTTTGCGGTCGCGATGAAGAGGACCTTCGACAGGTCGAAGGGAAGCTCGAGGTAGTGATCGCTGAAGCTCGAGTTCTGCTCCGGATCGAGCACCTCGAGCAAGGCGGACGAGGGATCGCCGCGGTAGTCGGTCCCCACCTTGTCGATCTCGTCGAGCATGAACACGGGATTGCGCGTACCCGCCTTCTTCAGGTTCTGCAGCACGCGCCCGGGGAGCGCGCCCACGTAGGTGCGGCGATGGCCGCGGATCTCCGCTTCGTCGCGAACACCACCGAGCGAGCAGCGCACGAATTCCCGCCCCATCGCGCGGGCGATCGACTTGCCGAGGGACGTCTTCCCGACGCCGGGAGGACCGAGGAGGCACAGGATCGGCCCCTTCGGATCATCGACGAGCCGGCGCACCGCGAGGTACTCGAGGATGCGCTCCTTCACCTTCTCGAGGTCGTAGTGGTCCTCGTCGAGGATGCGCCTCGCGTGCGCGAGATCGAGGTTGTCCTCGGTCGTCTTCCGCCAGGGAAGGTCGAGGATCCACTCGAGGTACGTCCGCACCACCGAGCGCTCCGGAGAGTGAGAGGGCATGGCGGACATGCGATTCACCTCGCGCTCCGCCAAGGCATACACATCTTCGGGTAGATCCGCCAAGGCGAGGCGCTCGCGAAGCTCGTCGCCCTCGCTCGCCTGGTCGTCGCTCTCGCCGAGCTCCTCCCGGATCTTGCGCAGCTGCTCGCGGAGCAAGCGCTTGCGCTCCGCCTCGTCGAGCTCGCCGGCGGCGCGTGCCGCGAAGTCGCGGGAGACCTGGGAGATGCGGATCTCGCGCATGAGGTAGCGCATGAGCACGCGAAGGCGGGACAACACGTCCTCGTCCGCCAGCAGCGCGGCCTTCTCCTCGAGGGGCATGGCGGCGTTGTACGCGATCAGGTCGGCAAGCCGCGACGGATCCTCGAGGCGGTCGAGCATCTCGATGGCCTCGTCGGGCAGGTCCTCTCGCAGCTCCACCAGCTCCTTCGCCAGCCGCAACACGGTTCGCCGCGCGGCCTCCGCTTCGACGGTCTGATCGAGGCGGTCGTGGAGGATCTCGAAGGCCACGCTCTGGCTGCTCTCGCTCTCGAAGAGCTCGGTGATCCGGATCCGAGACAGTCCGAGCACCACGACGGAGAGACCCGAGCCGGTGTCGACCACGTGCAGGATCTTGCACACGACACCCACCTCGTACAGATCGCCCCGCTCCGGCTGATCGACGTCGGGCGACCGCTGCGAGACGACGGCGATCGTGCCTCCGCTGCGGGCCGCCGCCTGGACGGCCGCCAGGGACCTCGGCCTTCCCACGCTCAGGGGCAGCGTGATCCCAGGGAAGATGACCGTGTTGCGAACGGGCAACAGCGCAACGGTGGAGGGGATCTCGATGGACTCTCCCCCGAGGTCGAGCGTGATCTTGGACTCGTCGGACACGGCGGGGCAACCGTAGGCCCATCCCCAACGAGGT
>CAZOTO010000182.1:0-3830 GCA_964582775.1 uncultured Myxococcales bacterium | reverse complement strand
GAGATGAACACCCGGATCCAGGTGGAGCATCCGGTCACCGAGATGATCACCGGCGTCGACCTCGTGGCCGCGCAGTTGCGCCAGGCCCTGGGCGAGTCGCTGCACGGCGAGCTCGCGCAGTCCGCGATCCGCGCCTCCGGCCACGCGGTCGAGGCGCGCGTGTACGCGGAGAATCCGGCGAAGAACTTCCTGCCGAGCCCCGGGCCGCTGCGCGTGCTCGAGCTTCCGCGATCCGACGGCGTGCGCGTCGACTGCGGGTATGCCGCGGGCAACACCGTCACCCCCTACTACGATCCGATGATCATGAAGGTGATCGCGGCGGGACCGACCCGCGCCGCGGCGATCGACCGGCTGGCGGCCGCGCTGCGGGACCTGCGGATCGAAGGCGTCGCGAACAACGCGGCCTACCTGCTCGCCTGCCTTCGGCATCCCGAGTTCGCGTCCGGGAACGTGTACACCGCCTTTCTCTCCGACCGGCACGGCGACATCGTCGCCGGCGCGACCCAAGAGGCGCAATCATGAGCGACCTTCCACGACGCATACGCATCCACGAGGAAGGCCCGCGCGAGGGCTTCCAGATCGAATCCGCGAGCATCGCGACCGCGGACAAGATCGCCTTCATCGAAGCGCTGTCCACCACCGGCGTCCCCCAGATCGACTGCGTGTCGTACGTCGATCCGAGGCGGGTGCCCGGCATGGCCGACGCCGAAGCGGTGGCGCGCGGCATCCACCGGACGCCGGGCGTGCGCTACACCGGCCTGTGGCTCAACGTGCGGGGCCTCGAACGGGCGCTCGCGCTGCCGCTCGACCTCATCGGCGCGATCCGCGTCACGGCCTCCGAGACGTTCTCGATGCGCAACACCGGGATGAACGTCGAGCAGACGTTCGCCGAGCAACGACGCTGGCTCGCCCTCTATCGGGAACACGGGATCGCGGTCGAGTGGGGCTACGTGATGACCGCGTTCGGCTGCAACTTCGAAGGCGAGGTGCCGGTCGCGCAGGTGCTGCGCATGGTCGAGGGCATCTTCTCCGTCGCGGCGGAAGCCGGCGTCACGCTTCGCGGCATCTACCTCGCCGACACCGTCGGGCGCGCGACGCCGAAGTCCATCGAGGCCCGCGTCGGCGCGCTGCGCGAGCGCTGGCCGTCGACGCGCATCGGATTGCACCTCCACGACACGCGCGGAACCGGGCTCGCGAACGCCTACGCCGCGCTCCGCATGGGCGTCGACCAGTTCGACGCCACCTGCGGCGGACTCGGGGGCTGTCCGTTCGCCGGCCACAAGGGGGCCTCGGGCAACATCTGCACCGAGGACCTCGCCTACATGTGCGAGGAGATGGGGATCGAGACCGGCGTCGACCTTCGCGCGATGGTCGAGTGCGCCCGCATGGCCGAGCGCATCATCGGCCATCCGCTCCCCGGAAAGCTGATGCGCACCGCACTCTGACTGCGCGCGACGCGCGGGAAGACCGATCCGCGGCACCCGCCGTGCCGCGGCAGAACCAGGCAACTGTCGAGGAGACGACGATGGCGATACCGACCCAGCCGATTCCGAAGCGCATGTTCGAACCGATCGAGATCGGCCGCTACCGACTCTCCAATCGAATCGTCATGGCGCCGATGACGCGGTGCCGCGCCGTGGACTGGAACGTGCCCAGCACGCTGGCGCCGATCTACTACAGCCAGCGCGCGAGCGCGGGCCTCATCATCACCGAGGCGACGCAGCCGAGCGAAGCCGCGCAGGGCTACTGGCGCACGCCCGGCATCCACGGCGAGCGTCACGTCGAAGTCTGGCGCGCGGTGGCCCAGGGCGTGCACGCGCGCCAGGGCCGCATCTTCATGCAGCTCTGGCACAACGGGCGGATCTTCCACCCCGACAGCGTTCCCCCCCACCTCCGGCCCTACGGACCTTCCGCGGTGCAGGCCAACGTGCGGCTGATGACGCCGAAGGGTCTGCAGCAGGTTCCGACGCCCATCGAGATGTCGGAGGACGACATCGCCGCCGCCGTGGCGGATTTCGTCGCCGGCGCGCGGCGCGCCATCGACTGCGGCATCGACGGGGTCGAGATCCACGGTGCGAACGGATACCTCTTCGAGCAGTTCCTGAACCGTTCGAGCAACCGGCGCACCGATCGTTACGGCGGCTCGATCGAGAATCGCGCGCGCATGCTGCGGGAGACCGTGGAAGCGGTCAGCGCGGCCATCGGCGCCGATCGCGTCGGCGTACGCATCTCGCCGCTCGGCACGTTCAACGACATGAGCGACCCGGACCCCGTGGAGATCTACCGCCACGTGGTGACGATGCTCGCCGGCCAGAACCTCGCCTATCTGCACGTGATTCGCCCCGCGGTGTCGGGCTCGCTCACCGTCGCCGAAGCCCGTCCCGATCCGCTACCCGACATCCGCCGCCTGTATCCGGGAACGCTGATCGTCGCCGGCGACCTCGACGTCGTGCACGCGGAGCGCATGCTCGAGTCGGGCCTCGCGGACGCCGTCGGGTTCGGCCGCTGGTTCATCTCGAACCCCGACCTGCCCGAGCGCCTGCGCCACGGATGCGCGCTCGCCGAGGCCGACCGCGCCACGTTCTACACTCCGGGTCCGGACGGCTACATCGACTATCCCGCCTGCGCCCGCCACGGGCAGGAGCCCGCGATGCACGCCGCCGTTCCCGGCTGAGGCCGGACCCGTCCATCCCTCCGGGACATCGACCGCCATGAAGCAGATTCAACTCGCCGGATACCAAGCGCGCAACTTCGCCTACGTCGTGACGAACAAGGTCGCCACGATCACGCTCAACCGTCCCGACCGGAAGAATCCGCTCACCTTCGATTCCTACGGCGAACTGCGGGACCTGTTCCGCGAGATGGTCTACGCGACCGACGTCAAGTCCGTCGTGTTCACCGGGGAGGGCGGCAACTTCTGCTCCGGCGGCGACGTGCACGACATCATCGGCCCGCTGGTGAAGATGGACATGCCCGACCTGCTGCGATTCACCCGCATGACCGGCGACCTCGTGAAGGCGATGCGCGCCTGCCCGCAGACGATCGTCGCGGCGATCGACGGGGTGTGCACCGGCGCCGGCGCGATGATCGCCTGCGCATCGGATCTGCGCTTCGGCACCGCGCGCAGCAAGATCGCGTTCCTCTTCGTGCGCGTGGGCCTCGCCGGCGCGGACATGGGCGCGTGCACGCTGCTGCCGCGGCTGATCGGCCTGTCGCGCGCGGCCGATCTGCTCTACACGGGACGCGTGGTCGGAGGCGAGGAGGCCGAGCGCATCGGCTTCTACAACCGGCTCGCGGAACCCGAACGCCTGCTCGCCGACGCGACGGCCATGGCGCAAAACCTCGCCGACGGGCCGACCTTCGGGCACGCGATGACCAAGACCATGCTGTGGCAGGAGTGGAGTTCGGGACTCGGCGAATGCATCGAGGCCGAGGCGCAGGCGCAGGCCATCTGCATGCAGACCGAGGACTTCGAGCGCGCCTATCGCGCCTTCGTCGCGAAGCAGAAGCCGGTGTTCCAGGGCACATGAACGGGCGCGGGCCGCGGCGCGGAGGGCGCATCACGGGCCGGCGGAGCGCGCCTCGGTCCGTCCTGACCGATATGCGCGCGTGCCGCGTGACGCACGCCGCGCCGGCACAGCGCGGAGGTGCTCCGTGTTGAACTGGACCGACCCGCCCGGCAGCATCGACCTCGTCGACGAGAGCCGATTGCAGTGGCCGTTCCTCGACGACGGCCACCGCGGCGAGGTCGAAGCGCTCTCGCGGTGGGTCGAACACGCGTCGCCCTCGCTCCTCGGCCACACGGGTGACGATCCGTCCAGCGTGGATGC
>CAZOTO010000181.1:0-3970 GCA_964582775.1 uncultured Myxococcales bacterium | reverse complement strand
CCCCAGAGGCCAGCATCGGCTGTAGATGGAAGTACCCCCCCGCGAGCTGGATCGGATTGATGGGTGCGGGGATCGTGGACTGATAGGTCTTGCGGCCCTCGAACATGTAGGGCTCCCACGCGTGGTAGACGATCACCTGCCCGGGACGCAGCGCCGCCGACACCTTGGCGCTGGCCTCGAAGGAGCCGATGTCGTTTCGCACCCGCACGCGATCACCGTCGGCGATGCCGCGCGCCCCCGCGTCCGCCCGGCCGAGGAACACGGTCGGCCCACCGCGGTTGAGCTGCAGCATGTGCTTCTGGTCGCGCCACGTGGCGTGGATCGACCAACGCGTGTGTCCGCCGGTCATCCGGAGCGGATGGATCCCGCCGATCGGCGGATCGTCCTTGTGGACCGGGAGCACCTCGCCGAGCTCCCGATAGAACGGGTGATCGATGAAGAACTGGATGCGCCGCGTGAGCGTCGGCCACGGGAGCTTCTTGCGCGTGTGCCAGGTGTTCGCGGTGAGCGTCTCGTTCGGCACGAAGTCCATGGCGCTGCCGATGTTGAGCAGACCTGCCCCGACCGCGGTGTACGGTACGAATCCCTTCTCCTTCAGCTCGTCCCAGCTCGCACCGCCCAGGTTGTCCGCGCACGCCATGATCTCGCGCAGCAGATCGTCCGGATTGTCCTCGGTGTAGCGGCCCTCGAAGGTGAAGTCGTCGTAGACGCGATCGAGCCGGCGGCGCACGCCCGCGCGATCCGTGAAGGAGCGGATGCCGCGCTTGCGCGCGATCGCCTGGATCTCCTTCACGAGCAGGCAGTGGAAGGCCCAGTCGGACTTCGCCTCGCCGAGCGGCTCGACCACCTTCACGACCGGATGCGCGAACGGCGCGAGCGTGGTCGACCACGTGATGTCGTCCTTCTCGTACCAACCCGCTGCCGGCAGCACGTAGTCGCTGTGCAGGGCCGTCGTGCTCATGCGGAAGTCGACGGTGACGAGCAGATCCAGGCGCGGCAGCCATCCGTCGTGCAGGCGATCGTTGCCGCGGATGCGACGCAGGACGTTGCCCCCGACCTGGAAGAAGATGCGCGGCTCGCGGCCCGACGGGTCCGCCTGCCAGCCCTTCGCAAACGATTCCTCCAGGTAGTCCGAGAGCTCCCGCCGCAGATGTGGATCCCACTCCTTCGAGCGGCCCCAGAGCCGGTCCATGCCGCCGTGCGTGTAGAAGAAGAGATTGGCCGCGGGGCTCCCCGCCTTTGCGTACTCCTCGCGCGCGCCCGCGTAGATCATCATCTCGGGCGTGTAGCCGCGCTCGGCCATGGGCTGCATGGCGGGCGCGAGCTTCGCCTCGAGCGCACGCAGCGCCTCGCGCGCCGACGACGGGCCCGTGGCGGCCGCGAGGCCATCCACACCGCCGGGCGCGCTGAACGGGAATCCCGGCGCCCTTCTTCCCCACGTGCCCCGCAAGCGTGAGCACCAGGAGCTGCGCGCGCTCCATCTCGAGCCCGTGATAGAACTTCGAGAAGTTCGCCTGCGCCAGGATCACCGCGGCTCGCGCCTTCGCGACCTCGCGGGCGAAGCGCCGGATCAGGTTCGGGTGCACGCCAGTGATCTTCGACGCCGCCTCGGGCGTGTAGTCGGACAGGTGCTGGCGCAGCCGCGCGAAGACCGGGCTCGCCTCGATCTCACCCCGCAGCGTACGCACGCGGAACACGCCATCGAGCGCGGGCTCGAGCCCCTCGAGCGCGAGGCTGCGCTGCGGCGCCAGGCGCACCTCGCCGCTCGCGCGATCGAAGACGTAGAAGCGATCGTCGGCACCGTCTGCCTCGACGTCGCGCTCGCGCAGCAGCTCGCCCGTGTCCGTGCGCACGAGCAGCGGCATGTCCGTCTGCTCGACCAGGAACGCCTCGTCGCACAGCCCTTCTTCGACCATCACGTGCGCCGCACCGAGACCGAGCGCCGCGTCCGTGCCCACGTCGAGGGGGATCCACAGGTCCGCATGGACCGCCGACGCGCTGTAATCGGGCGCGATCGTGATCACGCGCGCCCCGTGGTAGCGTGCCTCGTTCATGAAGTGTGCGTTGGGGATCTGCGTGTAGGCCGGATTCCCACCCCAACACAAGATCAGGTCGGAATAGAAGAAGTCGTCCGCCGATCCGGAGAAGACGAGCTTGCCCGTGGTCGCGTACACGCCGGGCCGATGGTCTCCGCACTCCGAGTTCATGTCCATGAAGGGAACGTCGAGGATGGAGTGCGTGCGATAGAGGCCCAGACCGTTGCAGCCGTTCGCGATCGCGGTCCCCTCGTCGATCTGGAGCGCGCCCGGACCGTCGCTCGCGATCGCATCCACGCACGCCTCGCCGATCTCGCGCAGCGCCTCGTCCCAGGACACCCGCTTCCACTTCCCCTCGCCACGCTCGCCCGCGCGCTTCAACGGATACAGCACGCGACTCGCGTCGTACATGCGCTCGCTGTAGCACGCGCCCTTCTGGCAGCCGCGCGGATTGAAGTCGGGAACGTCCTCGTTCGTCTGCGGGTACGTCGCGGCCTGCTCCTCGCGCCAGGCGATTCCGCCCTTCACGAAGACGTTCCAGTTGCAGCCGCGTTGGTACCAGCAGTTCACGAAGTGGCTGCTCTTCTGGACGGAGTCCCATCGCCACGCCTCGCGATACACGTCCTCGAAGCCCGTGTAGGGCGCCGCCTGCGGCGCGAGCGTCGCCCCCGGCGACGGATCCTGCGCACTCGCTTCGCCCACGCGCAGCCGTACGAGCGATAGCGCGCACACCGCAGCGGCTCCGCGCAGGAACTCTCTCCGTGTCGGATTCGTGTTCACCCTACCCCCCGGACGAGGAACCGCTCGAACGCACGTATTTCGGACGACGTCGCAGGACCGCGAGCTACAGCGACTGCTCCGTGCGGCTGATGATCTCGTCCTGCACCGCGGACGTGAGCTCCACGAAGAAGGCGCTGTATCCCGCCACGCGCACCACCAGGTTGCGATACTGGTCGGGGTGCCTCTGCGCCTCGAGCAGCGTCTTGCGGTCCAGGATGTTGAACTGGACCTGGTTCGCACCCTGATCGAAGTAGGTCGCGATGAGGTCGGCGAACTTTCGCTTGGCGTCCGTCCCCACGAGCATGGCCGGCGAGAACTTCATGTTGAGCAGCGGGCCCTCCATGTACATGGGGTCGAGCTTCGCGACCGAGTTCATCGTGGCCGTGGGTCCGCAGACATCCGCGCCCTGTTGCGGCGACGCCGATCCATCCGCGAGCGACGCCCCCGCGAACCGGCCGTTCGGCAGCGCTCCCGTCGCGACACCTGCCCACGTCGCCCACGCCGCGCCCTGGCGGAACATGGTGAAGCGGCGGCCCTGTCCGTCGCGGTAGCCCTGGGTTCCACGCACCGAGTTCTCCCAGAGCTCCACCACCAGATCATCCGCGTACGGGTCGTCGTTGCCGAACTTCGGCGCATCGAGCAGCTTCCGTCGCAGGTCCTCGTAGCCGGCGAAGTTCGACTTCAGCGCATCGAGCAGCTCGTCCATGGTTGCGGCCCGGTCTTCGAACACGACCTTGCGTAGGGCCGTGAGCGAATCCGCCGCATCCTGCACCGCGCGATCCACCACCACCGCTGCCTCGAGCTGCTGGTAGCGCCCACCACCCCGCGTCGCGTCCTTGCCCGCAGCGATGCAGTCCTGCAGGAATGCCGAGCAGAACGGGAAGTATGCCGCGTCCTCGTAGTACGGCCTCTCGAGCTCGCGGTACAGGCGATACGAGAAGTCGTAGTAGTGAGCGAGCTGCGCCTTGTAGGCGTCGAGCACCTGCTCGAACGTCTGGAAGCTGCGCGGATCACCGGTCTCGATGCCGAGCCTCTCGCCCGAGTACGGATCCACGCCGTTGTGGAGCGCCAGCTCGAGGATCTTCGCGTGTTTCACGAAGGGAACCACCGCGCCGCGCACCCACGCGAAGCTCTTCGGGTACGACGTGTTCACG
>CAZOTO010000180.1:0-3998 GCA_964582775.1 uncultured Myxococcales bacterium | reverse complement strand
CGCATTGCTCTGGGAGTCGCTGCTCGAGAAGCTGCGGCTGGAGACCTCCGGCCCCCGCGGGCCGGTGAGCGTCCAGGTGATCTGGTTGGTGTACGTCTGCGAATCGAAGTACAGGGACTGCGTCGAGGCCAGCGCGAACGTATACGCGTTGCGCTGCCCCGCGCTCGCGATCGTCCCGCTCGTGGCTTCCCCGAGCATCAGCGCCACGGGCGCCGGATTCACGTACGCAGAGACGCGGAAGACGTAGTCGAAGCGCGACGTCGCGGTGAGGCGCCCCTCGACGAGGAGCGTGTACTCACCGGTCGCCACCGCGACGAGATCCTCGTAATCGCTGCTGGGATCGAAGAAGCGCGGCCCCAACACCTGCTTCCCCGACGGATCGAGCAGCCGCCACGACACGTTGTAGGCCATGTTGGGGGAAAGCGTCTGCACGTCGAAGTACAGCCCCTCGCCGGCGCTTGCGGCGAAGCGGTACGCCTTCGTCGAATTGCCGGGGTCGAGCGATCCACTCGTCGACGTGCCGAGAGAGATCGCCTCGGCGCTGGCGAGATCGAGCACGCGGAAGGAGTAAGCCCCGGTCCCCCCACCCGTCGCGCCGATGCGGATCTGATAGGTACCCGGAAGCACCAACGCGACCGTCGGATCTCCGGACCCGATCCCGAAGGAGTCCGAGGCGTTGAACCTGCGGCTCGAGATCTCGACGCCGCGCGGGCCTACGAGGGACCAGACGAAGCGGCTGTCGTTGCTCGGCGCGAGCGCATCGAAGGAGATGCGGGTGGGCTCTACGATCGTGAACACGAAGTCGTCGATCTCGCCGGAGACCGCGAGGCTTCCGCTCGCGATCGCCCCCGTCGCGATCTCGGTGCCCGTGAGCGCGACCGGGGGCGTGTTCCCCTGCCACGCGATGCGGAATCCGTACTCGAGCGTTCCAGTCGCCCCGCTGGCGCCCTCGAAGAAGAGGTAGTAGGCACCCGTCCGGGCCAAGGTAAGCGACGCGCGATCGGCGAAGGACTCGGGGCCGAAGATCTGCAATCCGGTCTCGTCGACGAGCCTCCAATAGGGAGCGCCCACCGAGAGCGACAGGCGGTCGAAGAGCAGCTCGTCGCCGGCACTTGCCGTGAAGCGGTAGATGCGGGTGGAGCTCGCCGGATCGAGCGTACCGGTGACGTCGGTGTCGAGCGCGGTCTCCGTGGCGGTGGCGAGATCGAGCCATCGGAAGCCATAGCTCCCCGTGGCATCGCCTTGGCCGCGAACCGTGAGCGTGTAGCTTCCTGCGGACAGATCGAGCACGGGGCTCGGGCCTTGCCCGCTGGCATCGGAGTTGAGGAGGTATCGATCTGCGAACTCGGTACCGCGCGGTCCGGTGAGCGTCCACGCGTGGTATCCGGAGGCGGACAGGGTATCGAGGACGAGGCGGGTCGATCCCGCGAGCGTGAACGTGTAGTGCTGCTGTTGACCCGGGTGCGCGATGGCACCGCTCGTTGCAGCCCCGATCACGAGCGGCTGCGTCGCGTCCTCGACCTGGTTCAGGGCGAAGCGCAGATCGCCCGTGCGGTCGCTGTCGTTGCGGAAGTCGCCCTCGATGGCGAGGACGTACTCACCGCTCTCCGGCGCCGTGAAGGCGCCGAGATCGCCGAGCCACGACGAGGAGACCACGATCCCACCCGCCGGCCCGAAGATGCGCAGCGAGCAGCTCGCCTGGGGAATGAGCTGCGCGTCGAAGAAGAAGCGCTCCCCGGCCGTTGCCTCGAAGCGATGGAGCCGCGTCTCCGTCGCGACCGTACCGAGCGTGCCGTGATTCGCGAACGAGGACCGGTCGCTCACCGCGAAGCCTGCGGCCTCGTCCATGCGCCAGTAGCCGACGAGCCCCGCCTCGCTCCCGTCGAGCCGTTGCTGGAAGCTCGCCGCGATCGCTTCGGCCGTGCGCGCGACCATCCAGACGCGAACGTCGTCCATCTGTCCGACGAAGCCCTGCTCCTCCGCCTGGCGATTGCCGATGCGGAAGTCGTTCTCCTCGTCGTCGTATTCGCCGATCGCGCCCGAGCCGACGTGCTCGTGAACGAGATTGCCGTTCGCGTAGGTGCGAACCACTCCACTGTCGTAGACGACGGCGATGTGCGTCCACTCGTTCAGCGGAGCGACGAAGCCGGTGTCGATCCAGTTCTCGCCGTCGTCGTAGCCCCACTCGTCCTCGAAGACCCAGCCCGGGTCTTCGTTGGCAAAGATCCAGCGGATCGTTCCGTCGGGAAAACGCGCGACGAGGTACTCGCCTTCCTTGCCGGCGATGACGCCGCCAGGCGCCTCCCATTCGTCACCGGTGCCCGCCCCCGTCGGGCGGATCCACGCCTCGATCGTCAGGACATCGGATGCGACGAGCGACTCGCGCTCGCCCACCTGCACGAAGCTCGCACCGCCGGAGAAGTCGAGGGCCCGGTTGACCTCTCCCTCGGGATACGCGATCGGCGCCGACGAAGGAAGCCAGCGCCCCATCGCACCCGCACCGCCGTCCTGCAGCGAGACCTCCACCGGCGCACCGACGTCGATCGGTGTCGCCGCGGCCAGATCGAGCAGGCGGAACGCGAAGCTGCCGCTCGCGTCGCCTACGCCGTCGACCGTGATCGTCCACGTGCCCGCGCGAAGATCGAGCAACGCGTTGCCCGCGATGGACGAGGAATCCGAGGCATCGAAGCGGCGATTCTCGATCTCGGTTCCGGACGGGCCCACGAGGCTCCACTGGACATCCGCGCCGAGCAGCGCATCGAAGAGAAGGAGGCGGCGCTCGGGGAGATCGAACGTGAAGCTGCGACGCTGACCGGGCATCTCGATGCGCCCCTGCACGGTCGCCCCCACCGCGATCGGCGCAGCGGTCTGCGGATCCTCGATGCGGTGCAGCGTGAAGCCATAGTCCGCCGGCTCCGTCTCCCAGACCCCGCCTTCGACGAGAAGGGTGTAGGTTCCGCTCATCGAAAGCGGCCCCACCTCTTGGTCGTTGCTCGAACTGCTCATCGAGCTCGACGGGAACACCGTACGATCGAGCGGATCGAGCAGCCGCCAGTACACACTGCTGTTCGTGCGGCTGGTCGCGTCGAAGAAGAACCGATCCCCGGCGTTCGCCTGGATGCGATAGATGCGGGTCTGGTTGATCGGATCGAGTGTCTGCGCGACCGGGACGCCCGGCACCAGCTCACCCGCTCGATTCACATCGAGAAGCACGAAGGCGTAGGCGCCGGTTCGCTCCTCCACTCCATCGACGGTGAGCGAGTACTCGCCCGCTTCCAGATCGAGGATCGGATCCCCGGAGAAGCTCGCCGCATCCGATTGACTGAATGTGCGCGAAGTGACGATGCTTCCGCCCGGACCGGCGAGCGACCAGTGGATCTGGTGGTCGTCGGTGAGCGAGTCGAAGACGATGCGTGCGGGTGCATCGAGCGTGAACGAGTAATGGTCCGTCTCGCCGGGGACGTCGAGCGATCCCTCGACGTTCGCCACCATCGCGGCGGGGATCGGGTCGCCGGCGAGAAGGATGCGCGGCTCGAGCGCTTCGAACAGGAGACGAAGGCGGTCGGGGGACGGATCGATCCGATCCGAAAGCCGACGGCTCCGCCGTCGACCGCTGGACCGCAGCCGGTCCAGGATCGAGGAAGTCCTCGAACGGCGCTTCCCCGTGCTTCGCTGTCGGGATCCGGATCCGCTCATGTCTTCGGCTCTTTCCGCGTGACTCTCGTATCCGCGCTCGCCTCGTTCTCCGCAGATCCGCTCACCAGCCTACGCTCATTTACGGGCGAGATCTACGCGATTTCCTCGAACTTTCCGGCGCTCGTTCGCGGGCTCACGAGCCGATCGAGCGGCACGAGGTCCATCCGCTTTCACGCGTCGAGTGCATGCGCACACGCGGGCACGTCCTGTGAGTGAGGCCCCCGCCCGAACCGTGACGCGCCACTCCCCTCAGGAATCCATCCGGATGCGCAGGGAGGTGTTCGGTTCGGCGTCGCGGGGGG
>CAZOTO010000179.1:0-4118 GCA_964582775.1 uncultured Myxococcales bacterium | reverse complement strand
CCCCACGAGCAGGTGTCCTGCGAGACCAGGTTCACCTCGCGCACGCCTTCGCGGCCGAGCGACTCGACCTCGTGCACGATCGAGGCGAGCGTGCGGCTCTGGAACGGGCCGCGGATCTCGGGGATCGCGCAGAAGGCACAGATGCGGTCGCAGCCCTCGGCGATCTTCACGTAGGCGCTGTGGCGCTCGCCGATCAGCAGGCGCGGGCTCGTCTCGTCGTACAGGTGCGTACGCCCCGCATCCACGTACACGCCGCGGCTTCGCCCCGCGAGCGCGTCGTCCAGGATGTCGACGATCCCCTGGAAGTGGCCGGTGCCCACGAAGGCGTCCACCTCGGGGAGCTCGCGCGACAGATCCCGCCCGTAGCGCTGCGGCAGGCAGCCCGCGACCACCAGCGCGCGCAGCCGGCCCTCCTGCCGCAGGTCGGCCAGCTCGAGGATCGCCTGGATGGACTCCTCGCGCGCGGTGTGGATGAAGGAGCAGGTATTCACGATGGCGACGTCGGCGTCCTCGAGCCGCTCCGCGATGCGGTAGCCGCCGAGGGCGAGCGAGCCGAGCATGACCTCGCTGTCCACCTGGTTCTTCGGACAGCCCAGGGTGCGGAAGTGGATGGCGGCTTTGACCTCGGGTGCGGCGTCGAGCGGATTCACGGCGCGGACAGGGTACCCTGTCGCCGCGGCTGCGACAGGTGACCGATGCGGACGCCCCCTGCCCGCTCGGGCCCGTCCGTTCGTACCCGACGATCCTCCCCGGGGCGCGTCCCGGCCCGAAACTCCAGCGAAACGAAGGCAGAGAAACGATATGAAGGGTGAGCTTCTCGCGATCGCGGACCGCATCCGCGCCCTGGCGACGACGGGACTGCACTTCACCGAGGGACCGTTCGACCGTGAGCGCTACCAGACCCTGCTCGCGCTGGCGGCGCGCCTGGCTTCGCTCGGCAGCGGCGACGACGCGCGCGCGATCGAGGAGCTGTATCGCGGAGCAGACGAGGGGTACGTGACTCCGAAGCTCGACGTACGCATGGCGGTGTTCCGCCACGAGCGGGTGTTGCTCGTGCGAGAGCAGGCCGACGGACGCTGGGCTCTTCCGGGTGGATTCGTGGACATCGGCGACAGCCCGAGCGAGGCGGCAATCCGCGAGACCGCCGAGGAGGCCGGGGTGGACGTGCGCGTGCGGCGTCTCGCAGGGGTGTTCGACCTACGGCTGCAGCCCGACGCGCCCACCTACGTCTTCCACATCCACAAGCTGGTATTCACCGGTGAGCTCGTGGATCCGCAGGCACAACCGCGCGCGGGCAGTGAAGCCACGGCCGCCGACTTCTTTCCGATCGATTCGCTTCCGGAGCTCTCGCGCGGCAGGACACTCCCCCTACACATCCGAGAGGCGGTCCGCGTCGCGCGCGACCCCGGCGCGCTCCCGTATTACGACTGAGCCTTCGGAAACGTTTCGCCACGGAAGCCGCGGTCGAGAAACCCGCGCCAGCCGCGCCGCGCTCACTCAAAAAATATTCGAATAATCCAGTCTACGTATTGTACGGCGATCACAGCCTGTGTATGCTGCGAACTCCATGACGATGATCGATTCGGCCTCCCCCCCGGCCACGGTCCTCGTGGTAGACGACGAATCGCAGATCCGCCGTTTGCTGGCGAGGACGCTCACGCGCAGCGGCTTTGCCGTCGCCACCGCGGCCGATGCCGAAGAGGCGCTCGGCATCCTGCGCGAACAGACGATCGACGCCGCACTCGTCGACCTGTGCCTTCCCGAGATCGATGGCATCGAGCTCGTGCGGCGCCTGAAGGCGATCGATTCCCACGTCCCGTGCATCGTAATGACAGGCATGGGAGACGCCGCGAGCTCCGTGGCTGCGCTCGATGCGGGCGCATTCTGGTTCCTGTCCAAACCGTTCGATCGACACATGGAGTCACTCCATCGACTGATCGCACAGGCGGTCGCGCAACAACGGCCCCACACGGAGGCGGCAGCGACGCAGGATCGGGTCCGCTCGATCGACGAGTTCGACACGATCGTGGGCCGGAGCGATGCGCTCACGCGAATGCTCGGGGTCGTGACGAAGGTCGCGAGCTCGAATGCAACGGTTCTCATCACTGGCGAGAGCGGAACGGGCAAGGAGCTCGTCGCGCGCGCGCTGCACTACAAGAGCGCCCGCGCACGCGAACGCTTCGTCGCCGTGAATTGCGCCGCCATTCCGGCAGAGCTTCTCGAATCCGAGCTCTTCGGCCACAGCAAGGGCGCGTTCACGCACGCATCGCGCAACCGACAGGGACGATTCGCGCTCGCGGACAAGGGGACGATCTTCCTCGACGAGATCGGAGACATGAGCCCCAGCCTGCAGGCGAAGCTCTTGCGCGTGCTGCAGGAGCAGACCTTCGAGCCGGTGGGTGAATCGAAGTCCGTTCGCGTCGATGTTCGCGTGGTGGCGGCAACGAATCAGGATCTCTCCCGCGCGATCGAAACGGGCGGTTTCCGCGCGGACTTGTACTACCGTCTGAACGTGATCCCGATCGAGATTCCCCCGCTGCGCTCGCGCCGCGAGGACATCCCCCTGCTCGTCGATCACTTCGTCGAGAAGCTCGCGCGCGAGCGTGGACTGCGCGTGGAGGCGGTCACTCCCGAAGCGATGAAGCGCCTGTGCGAGTACTCGTGGCCCGGGAACATCCGCGAGCTCGAGAACCTGATCTCGCGACTGGCGATCCTGAGCTCGAGTGGAGTGATTCGCGAGGACGATCTTCCGGAGCCGATTCGCTGCGCAAAGGCCACGCCCAACGGTGCCCCGAGTCCTTCCCTTCCGCTTCCCGACGAGAATCTCTGCTTCCGCGACGTCGTGGATCGCTTCGAGAGTGAGCTGATCCTGCGCGCCCTCGAGCAGACGTCGTGGAACAAATCGCGCGCGGCGCAGGTGCTCGGCGTGAATCGCACCACGCTGCTCGAGATGATCCAGCGCAAGGGGCTGTCGCCGGATCCGCGCGCGCACTAATCGGAGCGGCGGCGCGCGAGCTCGCGTCCGTAGGCGCGCATCATGTCGCGGTAGTCGAGTACGCCGATGATCCGCGGAGGTGCGCCGCTGCCATCGTCGGGCGCGAGCACGGGGATCTGCGGGCAGCCCGTGGCGTGGAAGAGCTCGTGCGCGAGGAACAGGTCGTCGTCGGGCCGCACGCTCGCGGGAGGCGCCGCGATGTCCCCCGCTACGACCAGATCTGCGAGCTGTCGCTCGTCCATCACGGGGCGGAGCTGCTCGGCGGTGAGCAGGCCGACGAGCCGGCCGTCTCCATCGACGACCGGAAGCGTGGCGTCGCGCGCGCCGAGCACCTTCGCGCGCACCACATGGAAGCGCTCGCCCGGCCCGACGGTGGGAACGTCGTCCGAAGGGCGATAGATGTTCTCGACCTTCATGTCCTCGAGGACGTTGATCGTGAGATCACCCAAGTGCGCCGGGGAATGGAAGCGGTCGCGCATCTGGTTCTCGTAGATGGACACGCGCCGCATGAGCAGGATCGCCACCACCGAGACGAGCATGAGCGGTGGCAACAGCGCGTAGCCACCCGTCATCTCGGTAACCATGAGCATGGCGCCGATCGGGGCGCTCGCGACACCGGCGAAGAAGCTCGCCATACCGACGAGCACGAACGCAGCCGGATTCGGGAAGAGCTCGGGTGCGAACGAATGTCCGCCGAAGCCGACAGCCCCGCCGATCATCCCGCCGATGAACAGCGTCGGGCCGAACACGCCGCCGCTGCCACCGGAGCCGATGGTGAGGCTCGTGGCGAGGATCTTCGCCGCCGCGATGAGGAGCATGCTGCCGACGACGAGCTTGCCGTCGATCGCCTGCTGCAGATACGCCCAGCCGGTGCCGTAGACCTCGGGAATCACGAGCCCGAGGAGCCCCACGCCGAGCCCGCCAAGCATCGGGCGCAGGTACTTCGGCACGGTCATGCGCCGGAACAGGCGATCGCGCGTGCCGTAGAACAGGCGGATGTAGGCCCGGCCGATCGGCACGCCGACGAGCGCGAGCAGCAGGAATCCGGGAAGCTCGCGCGGTGCGATGAGCGGAAAGGCCGGCACGTCGAAGATGCGACCGCCACCGAGCAGGAGCTGGAACG
>CAZOTO010000178.1:0-4128 GCA_964582775.1 uncultured Myxococcales bacterium | reverse complement strand
GCGGATGGAGGGAAGACTCGCATCGACCGCGACGCCCCGTCAAAACGGCCGGAGCGTGGCGTGGGCGAATGCGAGTAGCGTCCTTCAGGAGGACGTGCGCGCACGTGCGACGAAGTTGTCGAGATAGCCGCCGACGGTGCGCAGGACGTCCTCCTCGAAGAACGTATCCCGGACGAGCGGTTCGGTGCGCAGCGTCTCGATCCACGAGGCGAGGAGCGGAAGGCCGGCCGGCAGCTCCCAGCCGTGGAATCGCCGCAGGCCCGCGAAACGCACGAGCGACGGTGCGTAGGTGAGGTCGACCATCCCGATCCGCTGTCCGTGCCAGTAGGGTCCGCGAGAGCCCTGTCCACTGGCGCGATGTTCGACGAGGCGTGCCTCGAGCCGGCGGAGGACTCCCTCCAGGTGGACGCGGAGCGCCTCGTACTTCGCCTCGTCGATTTCGAGCAGTGCGGACTCGTACGCCGCCTGGAGATGCACCTCCAACCAATGGATCCATTCGCGTGCGCGGGCTCTCTGCGCGGGTGAACCCGGAAGCAGCGGGGGATCGGGCCAGCGCTCGTCGATGTACTCCCCCACGACGGACGCGCCATGGAGGATCGTCTCTGCGGTCTCCATGCGAGGCATCTGTGTGCGGGCGGGGCCCGCAGTGAACCATTCGGGAGGATCCAGCAGATCGATCTCTACCGTCTCGTAGGGGACGTCCTTGATGGCGAGGGCCATTCGCGTGCGATGCGAGAACGGGCATGCGACGGCGCTGTAGACGATGACGTCGTTCCCCTCGCGCATGGGTGCCTCCTCTGCCCGGAGCGCTTCTTCTCGGGCGTGAGTCTCCCACGCTTCGGAGAATTCCCCAAGAAGAAAAGCGGCGGACCCGCGAAGGATCCGCCGCTTTCATTCGTACTCGACGCCTTGCGGCGTGCCGGTGCTACTGCTGGTTCAGCTCCACGCGCCGGTTCTGTGCGCGGCCGTCCGCCGTCGCGTTGTCCGCGACGGGCTCGCTCTCGCCGGCTCCCGAAGCAGTGAGACGACCGGCCCCGATGCCCAGGGCGATCAGGCGATCGCGAACCGCATTCGCACGGCGCTCGGAGAGTCGCTGGTTGTACTCGTCGGTGCCCACGCTGTCCGTGTGACCGCGGATGGCGACGCGAACGTCCGGCGTCTCCTTCAGAACCTGTGCGGCCGTCTCCAGGATGGCCTCGGCCTCGGGGCGGATCACCGCGGAGTCGAAGTCGAAGTTCACACCGCGGAGCACGATTCGCTGGGGCGCGGCCTTCTCGACCACCTGCTCGGTCACGCGAACGGGAACCTCGGTCGAGGCGGTGAGCCCTGCGTTGTCGGTGACGGTGACGCGCGCGGTGTAGGTGCCGGGGCGCGTGTACTGGTGGTCAGCGTTCGGGCCGGATGCGGTCGTGCCATCACCGAAGTCCCACGCGTGGTCGACGACCTGTCCGTCGGCGTCGCTGCTCACGGAGCGGAAGGACACGGCGAGCGGAGCATCCCCCGAGCTCGGATCCGCCGAGGCGCGCACCTGCGGGGGCTGGTTCTCGGCGCGGCCGCCGCAGACGAAGTATCCGATCGTCGCGCCGGCCAAGGCGCCGACCACGCCGCCCACGACCGCCTGCTGATCGTCGTCGTTGCGGCCCGCGTGGCCCACGGCCGCACCGCCGGCACCACCCAGGAGCCCTCCGAGGATCGTGCAGGCCTCCTGCTTCCTCGTCGTCGATCCACCCGTCGTCGCACATCCCGCTGCGACCATCGTGAGGGAAAGAAGAACCGCTTGCGCCCGGCACCAAGTCTTCATGGGGTCTCGTCTCCTAGGTGTTACTTGCGGGCCCCATTATGCGCAATTCGGGCCGAAATGACACCAGGACGAGTAGGGAAAGGAGCCAGGGAGCGAGCGCGTGGGCCGGATCAGTAGACCCAGCGGGATCCGTCATAGCGGAAGATTTCGAGTACCTCGGAAGTCTCGATCACCTCGGGAGCGCTCTCGCGCAGCGACTGGCTCTCGGGTGAGGTTCGCCGGTACTTGCGCTCCTGGTAGACGAGCTTCCCGACATAGGGCGACATCGGGTTTCCGGTGGGCTCGGCGGTGCAGCGAACGGGATCGGATCCATACCCGGTGTACTCGACTGCGAGCTGCGCCCCCCTCCGTTGCACGGGAGCCTTCCTCAGGTTCGCAGTTTCACGCTCGCGAAGCTTGCCCATCCACGTGCGGCAGAACTGCTCGAATCGCGGACTCCGGCTGCCATCCGCATGGGCATCCGGCGCGAGGAAGGAAGACGCCGACAGGAACGTGATTGCCATCACCCAATGGATTCTCATGAAAGGATCCTCCAGCAATGCCGCTGGCCGCTATCGGGATGGCGAAAGTTTCCCTTGAGGTTTCTCCGTGCCGTCGGTGGCATGCCGCAACGCAATCCTCCCCGCCTCAGACCACGGGGGGCATCTCGTCGGCCATCTCTCGCAGCTTGTTCTTCGCGACCTTTTCCAGTGTGGCACGAGGGAACTCGTCCAGGAAGTAGATCGCGCGTGGAACCTTGAAGTCCGCGAGGTTCTTCTTGCAGTGGTCGAGGATCGCTGCCGCGAAGGCGGCGTCGTCCGCCGGGGCGCCGGGGCCCTTGATCACGAAGGCCACGGCCACCATGTCGAGCATCTCGTGCTTCTTTGCCACGACCGCGACCTCGGTGATGTTCCCGACCTGCATGCAGACCTCTTCCACCTGCCGCGCCGAGACGTTCTCGCCGCCCACCTTGAGGGCGTCCTTGTCCCGATCGCAGAAGAAGAAGTCACCCTCGGGGCCGATCTTCACCATGTCTCCGGTCTTGAACCAGCCCTCGGGTGTGAAGCTCTTCTCGTTGGCCTCGGGATTGCGGTAGTACTCGAGGAAGAGCTGGATGCCGCGCGTGCCGTGCACCCAGAGCTCGCCGATCTCGCCTTCCTTGCACAGCGCGCCGGTCTCGGGATCGACGATGGCGAATCGGTAGCCGGGCGTGGGCTTTCCGATGGATCCCTCGTACCACTCCTTCACGTGATCGGAGCGCGTGGCGTGGGTCACCGTCTCGGTCATGCCCCAGCAGGCGAAGGGCTTCGCCTTGAGCCACGCCTCGATTCCCTTCCAGATGATGCCCATCACGAGCACGCGCAGCGTGTGCTCGGGCACCGGCTGGGCGGCGATCGCCTTAAACACGAAGGGAATCATCGAGGCGTGCGTTACGCCGTGCTTCTTCACGATCTCCCAGAAGCGGCTCGCCGAGAACTTGGGCTGCAGCACGACGCTCGCGCCGGCGCCGAGCGCGGTCCAGAACGCCCAGCTCTGCGCGTTCACGTGGAAGAAAGGAAGGAACGCCAGGTAAACGTCGTCCTGCTTCAGGTCGATGTTGTTCGGCCCGATGCGCCCTGCCCACAGCGCATTTGCATGGGTGTGGACGACGGCCTTCGGCAGCGACGTCGTGCCCGAGGTGAACATGATGCCCACCGGCAGCATCGGCTCGGCCGGGCGGGCGGGTACGGTGGACGGGTCGCCGTACAAGCTCGAGAAGGCCTCGTCCCCTCGGCCCACCTTGGACGGATCCGCGGGCTCGTCGCTGTTGGTGTCGGTGACGACGAGCCAGCGGAGGTTCTTCGCATTCGCGCGGATCTCGTCCACGTACTGGGGCTGCGTGATCGCACACACCGCCTGGGTGTGATCGGCGAAGTAGGCGATCTCGCCCCCGACGCTGCGGGTGTTCGTCGTGACCGCGCAGGCGCCGAGCTTCGCGCACGCATACCAGGACAGGACCATCTCGGGGCAGTTGTCGCTGTGGATGAGCACCTTGTCGCCCTTGCGCACGCCGCGCGCGTGGAGCCCCGCCGCGATCCGGCTCGAGTCCTCGTCGAACTGGCCGAAGGTCCAGGTGCGGGCTTCGCCCGAGCGCGGCTCCCAGATCAGGAAGACCTTGTCGGGGCGATGCGTGGCCCAGTGCCGAACCAGCCAGGGAAGGTCCTGGCCTGCGAATTCGTAGAGGGCGGCGGCCTGGTCCGGGTCGATCTTCGTGCTCATCGTCGGCTCCTCGCTGTGCCGGCTTCCGGCCGGGGATACGCGTCCGATCCTACCCGACCGGACAAGCCTTCGCCGACTCGGCTCCCACC
>CAZOTO010000177.1:0-4128 GCA_964582775.1 uncultured Myxococcales bacterium | reverse complement strand
CCCCTCGGAGAGATCTGGTGGGCGCACATGCGAGCGAAGCAGGCGCTCGTCGAACACGTGAACACCACGACGGGATCGCATCTGGATCCCGAGGTGTTCACGATCGGTGTGGCACGCCGCGCCACCGCCTACAAGCGCGCCACACTGGTGCTTCGCGACCCGGAGCGCTTGGCCGCGATCAGCAAGGCGATCGGGCGGGTCCAGATCGTGTTCGCTGGAAAGGCGCACCCCCGCGACGATGAGGGCAAGGCGCTGATCCGCCGCATCTTCGAGGTGCGCGAGGAGCTGGCCGGCCGCGTCGAGATCGCGTACCTGCCGAACTACGCCATGGACACGGCCCGTCTGCTGTGCGCGGGATCGGACCTGTGGCTCAACACGCCCATTCCGCCGCGCGAGGCGTCCGGCACGAGCGGAATGAAAGCGGCGCTGAACGGCGTGCCGAGCCTGTCCATCCTCGATGGCTGGTGGGTGGAGGGCCACGTCGAGGGCATCACGGGCTGGGCCATCGGTGGGCCCTACGACGGGCAGAGCTTCCTGCACGAGCACGAACGCGACGACGCCGATGCCGAGGCGCTCTATCGGACCTTGAGTCACGTGATCCTTCCGCGCTTCTACCATCAGCCCGAGCACTACCAGGAGACGATGCGCTACGCGATCGCGCTCAACGCCTCGTTCTTCAACACGCATCGCATGGTGCTCCAGTACCTGTACGAGGCGTACGGCGATCTGGCGGAGGACGTCCCCCGATGATGCGCCGAGGGCTCCGCGCCCTCGCTCGCATCGCGCTGGCTGGACTCATCGCGTGCGCGGCGGAGGCGGGCACTCCGGATCCGATCGACCTCGATGGGGTCGCGGGCGCATTGCCGCCGGTGATCGGTGCGCCGAGCGCGGATCTCGTCGATCCCGAGGAGACCCTGCTCGACATCGCCTTCCGCTACCGGCTCGGCTTCGATCAGCTCGTGCGCGCGAATCCGGATGTCCCCGTGTGGATTCCCCATGCGGGAACCCGCGTGCGGCTGCCCACGGAGATCGTGCTGCCCGACGTTCCGCCCGAGGGGCTCGTGATCAATCTTCCCGAGATGCGTCTGTACGATTTTACCGTCGGCGAGCGGCCCGAGGTGATCGCGATCGCCATCGGAGACGCCGAGGATCCGACCCCCATGGGCGAGTTCCGGGTCGGGACGAAGCGAAAGGATCCCTTCTGGAACGTGCCCGAATCGATCCTGGAGGAGAAGCCGCACCTGCCGCCGGTCGTGCCGCCCGGACCGGAGAATCCCCTGGGCTCGCACTGGATGACGCTGGGCCGATCTTCCTACGGGATCCACGGCACGAACAACCGCTGGTCGATCGGCCGCACGGCGACACATGGATGTGTGCGCCTGTACGAGACCGAGATGGAGGCGCTCTTCGCGCGCACGCCCGAGGGCACGCGGGTGCGTCTGATCTACGAGGTCGCGAAGATCGGCCAGCGCGCGGGCCGGATCTACCTGGAGGCACACCCCGACGTGTACGGACGGGTCGCCGATCCCGCGGGCGAAGTGCTGGAGCGCCTGCGCGCCCTCGGGCTCGCGCCGTACGTGGACGAATCGCTCGTGCGCGCGACGGTGGAGCGCCCGAGCGGCCTTCCCGTCCTGCTCGTCGATCTCGCTCGGGCCGTGCGAAGCGCGACTCCGCAGACCCTCGCGCCGGAGCCCGGCACACCGGCGGGCGGGGTCGTGATCCTGCCGTCGCCGGGCGCGGTGCTGCCGGAGGGCGACTCCGCGCGGGACTGACGCGGTGCCCCCTGTGGCGCGGCGTCAGCCCTCACGGGAATCGCCGCGCGAGCGACGCGGATGCACCATCGGCACGAAGGCGACGCCGCCGTGCGAGGTCTCGCGAAGCGATCCGTCCGGGAGCTTCTCCACGACGACGAGCTCCTGCCATGCGCAGCCCACGGGAAGGACGAGCCGGCCCCCGGGGGCGAGCTGATCGACGAGCCCGCGCGGCACTTCGCGCGCGGCACACGCGGCGATGATCACGTCGAAGGGCGCGGCGTCGACCCACCCCTCGTAGCCGTCTCCGCAGCGCACGTGCACGTTCGCGTAGCCGAGACGCGCGAGGCGATCCCGGGCCTCGGCGGCGAGCTCGGGGACGACCTCGATCGAGTAGACCTCGTCGACGAGCTCCGCGAGCACCGCCGCCTGGAATCCCGAGCCCGTACCGACGTCGAGCGCGCGCCGCGCGCCGGGCCGGACGCCGAGCTCCGTCGAGAGCGCCACCACGAACGGCTGGCTGATCGTCTGTGCGTACCCGATGGGGAGCGGCCGGTCGTCGTAGGCGCACTCGCGCAGATCGTCGGGCACGAACTCGTGCCGGGGCACGCGCCGCATCGCCTCGAGCACGCGCGGATCCGCGATGCCGCGGAGCTCGAGCTGGTAGCGCACCATGTCGGCGCGCTCGCGCTCCCAGGGATCGTGCACTGGGGTGGGCTCGACGGTGACGAGTCCCGGCGCGTCCCCGGAGGCGTCGATGCGCACGCGAGCCACGCCGAAGCGCTCGATCACCCAGGCATTCGTCGCCAGATGCGGACTCACCCGCTCGACCTCGAGTCGCGACGGAGCGGCCGCGAGCGCGAGCGGAAGCAGGAGCTGATCCGCGAGATGCACCTCGACGCACGCGCCGGAGTCGCGGTGCGCGAGCAGCGATGCAACCGCCTCCTCGGCGACGGTCTCCGAGGCCTTCCCCTTCTCTCCCAGCGCGTCGAAGCCCGCACGCACGTTCCCGTAGTCGGCCGCCAAGAAGAGCCCTGCGCCGGGGCAATCCGCGCGCACGCGCATGGGCTCGATGTGGGTCTCGATGCCTCGTGCCTCGAGCAACGAACGGGCGCGCGACGCCATGCGCTGCGGGATGTGCGACGGCAGATTCGCGGCCACGGCGCGCCCACGCACCCGCACGAGATGGCCGCGCCGTCGAAGATCGAGCGCCGAGAGCGGCCCCGGAGAGCCGCAGATCCGCGCGCGGATCTCTCCTCCCCCCACCGGGAACCAGCCCCAGCGCGCGAGATCCACCTCGGCAGACACATCCATGTGTCGGAGCATGGGCAGCCACACCTCGCGCACGTAGTCGTAGCTCGGGCTCCACGCCACGTGCGTGCCGCCACGCACGACGAGCCGCGACTCCCCGGGTGCCCGGGCGAGCGCGGGGAGCACCGCCTGCAGCACGAGCGTCGCCGCACCGGCGCTGCCGCCCTCGCGCGCCGCGGCGACGTCGAGCTCGTACTCCCCCGCGAGCACCGCGCGACGAGGCTCGAATCGCACCCGTGTCGAGCCGAGCGTATCGCCCGCGACCGTGGCGTCGCACAGCGCCGCCACGGCGCGCAGGGCGGCAAGGTGCTGCGCCGCGAGCCCGGGACGGGAGCGGCCCGCGCGAAGCGAGTGGACCTCGACGGCGCGACCCGTGATCGCCGAGAGCGCGAGCGCCGTGCGCAGGATCTGGCCCCCGCCCTCGCCGTGTGCGCCGTCGATGCAGAGGAGATCCGCCACGCCGCCTCCGTGAGCGCCGCTAGCTGCGCTCCGACTGCTTCATCTGCTCGTAGAGCTTCTCGATCGTGCGATCCACCCGGAAGTAGAGCGATCCCGGCTTCTCGCGCGAGCCAGCCGGCCGATCCGCGAGCACCGCGATCGCCTCCTCGACCGTTCGCACGGGAAAGAGCTGGAAGCGGCCCTGCTCCATCGCCTGCACGACGTCCTCGCGCAGTACCAGGTGTTCGAGATTCGAGGCGGGAAACACCACACCGCTCGTGCCGTCGGGGTCGATCACGCGGCAGCAATCGTAGAAGCCCTCGATCTTCTCATTGATGCCGCCGATCGCCTGCACGTCGCCAAGCTGGTTCACCGAGCCGGTCACCGCACGGTCCTGGCGCAGCGCGAAGCCGCCGAGCCGCGACAGGATCGCGAGCAGCTCGGCGAGCGACGCGGAGTCGCCCTCGACGTGCGCGTACGACTGCTCGAACACGACCGAGGCGACGAGCGACAACGGCCGCCCGCGTGCGAAGCGATCGCGCAGGAAGCCCTCGAGGATGAGCACGCCCTTGTCGTGGATCGCGCCGGAGAGCTTCGTCTCGCGGTCGATGCTCACGACTCCCGTGGC
>CAZOTO010000176.1:0-4171 GCA_964582775.1 uncultured Myxococcales bacterium | reverse complement strand
CATTTCCGTTCAAGGAAAACCAGCCGGCGAATACAGGTTGAGCAGACTCCTTGCCGCGCGGCAGTATCACTGTAACGCCCGTGCGGACGGGGCCTTCTCCAACTTTCAACGGCCCTTCGCCTCGAATCAGCGTTGTATGGCCCACTTCAATTCCGCGAACGTCCGTGATAGCGTTCAGCGGGCCGGTCTTCCCTTCAAATGGAACGCCCAGGTCGCGTGCGCGTGATTTTGTTTCCGCCTGAATCATACCTGCACTCAGGATGATAACGGCAATCGTTGCAGCCATTGGCCCCATGCTATCTCTCCTTCTATAAAGATGCGTGTCCTCGCGGGTGATTTTTATCTTGACACGGGCAACTTCCCGCTTCAAAATAGGTCCAATTTCTCGACTGGAAGGGGACGGTGATGAAATTACAGCACACACTAGCTGTAGTCCTGCTTTCCGCTTTACCGGCATTCGCCCAGGATTACCGGGCGAAGGTTCAAGGTGTGATCACGGATCCGAGCCAGGCGGTAGTAGTCGGAGCCGAGGTCAACCTGCTGAACCAGAACACCGGAGTAACAACCTCAAGATTAACTAACGAAACCGGACAGTACGCTTTCGACTTTGTTGAACCAGGCACTTACACAATCACTGTGGCATTGCCTGGCTTCGCCAAGTTTGTTCAGGAAAATATTCAGGTTCAGGTTCGCGGCGATGTTACAGTGAACGCGTCGCTTCAACCTGGCGCGGTAACAGAAACGATCAACGTTACCGGCACGGCGGTCGCCCTTCAGTTCAACACGAGCACCATGGAGTTGACGGTTGACCGGAAAATGCTCGACAGCATGCCTATCATGCAGCGTAATCCGTTCACTCTCGCGCTGCTCGACCCCGCGGTGGTAAACCGCTATTGGGATGTGGCGCATCGGAATCCCTTTTACATGTGGGCGGCCAGTCAAATCGACGTGGGCGGCAACACCACCATGAAGAACGATCTGCTGCTTGATGGGTCGCCGATTCAGATCGGAGTCAAGGGGTCCTATTCGCCTCCAATGGATGCCGTTCAGGAGTTCTCCGTGCAACAGAACAGCGTCGACGCGGAATTCGGACATAGTGCGGGTGGCATTATGAGCGTCGGCATGAAGTCCGGCACTAACGAATTCCACGGCACTGCGTATTACTTTGGCCGAAACCCCAAAATCAACGCGCGGACGAACTCGGTCTTGAACACGCCTAATCTGGTGCGCAATCACATTTGGGGCGGCACTATAGGCAATCCCATTTTGAAGAACAGGCTCTTCACATTTACCTCCTATGAAGGATGGCGCAGTCAGGAGCCGAATGCGACGATTCGCACCATGCCGACTGCTCTCGAACGGCAGGGCGACTTCTCCCAATCGCGTAATATCTTCGGTGGGCTTCGGACCATTTACGACCCCTGGACGACGACGTTTAATCCCGCAACCGGCGCCGTCAGCCGCGAACCGTTTCCCGGCAACCGGATTCCAGCAAATCGCATCGATCCCACTGCCGCCCGCTTTATGCAGGATATCTGGCAGCCGAATAACCCGGGCGACGACATCACGGGCATCAACAATTTCAAGGTCGGCTATTCCTGGCCGCAGAAGTACTGGAACTTCTCCGAACGTGTGGACTGGAACATCAGCGACAAGTGGAAGACGTTCTTCCGGTATTCCAGAGTGCGGACGGATCTCGACCAGACGGAATATGTTGACTCACCCGCGGTGCCCAACGATAACGGTGGGGTGATGAACAACCGCAACGTCGCCGGCGACACCGTGTACACGTTGAATCCGACCACTGTCCTGAACTTCCGGATGAGCTTTTCGTCGCTCGAGGACGATTACAACGCTCCACGTTCGGCCATCGGCGCGGAGGGCTTAGCGCAGTTCTGGCCCGGGAACCCATGGTATCAGCCATACATCGGTGAGATGCCCGCCGTGTACTATCCCAACCTTTCCGTGGGCGGCGGTTCATACGGCAAGGGCAGTTACTGGTATCAGCACCCACGGCACTGGGCATGGGATGGAAGCATCCGAAAGGTGAAAGGCATTCACAGCATGAAGGCAGGCCTGTCGCATCGCCGCCACTATGCCGATGGAATCTTCCCGAACCTGATGAACTTCTATTTCTACCCAGCGCACACGGCCGAGACGTTCCAGTCGCCGGACATCAGAACAAACGGAAGCGATTGGGCAACCTTCCTGCTTGGCGCGATCGACCACAACTCGGTGGCGCGGACGTTCCCATTCCAGTATTTCCGTACGAATTACTGGGGTGCGTTCTTCCAGGACGACATCAAGTTGAACCGCCGGATCACCATCAACCTTGGGCTTCGATACGAGTATGAGACGGCCCCCTTCGACACCCGCAATCGTTTGTCGCGGTTTCTGGATCTGACCGACCCCATACCTGAATTTCAATCGGCGCCGCCGGTGATGCCGGAGGCTGTGCGGCAGTTCATGAACACGCCGCCGACCTACAACGGCGCGTGGGTGTTCACAGATGACTCGCACCGGCAGATGTACGATTCGCAGAAGTACACGTTTATGCCGCGCGCCGGCGTTGCCATTCGGATCAATGACAAGACAGCGTTCCGCGCGGGCTATGCCCGTTATGTGATTCCTCCGCTGCTGACTCAGAACACGCTTTCCTCGGGGCCAATGCCGACATGGGGATATTCGGCGCAAACTAACGTTGCGCCTTTTCTGCAGGGCGTTCCCGATACGGTTTTGAGCAATCCCTTCCCCGCGACCAATCCACTGATTCTGCCGACTGAAAAGAGTCGCGGCCGATACACGAATCTTGGCGACGCGCCTTTCTGGTACGACCAATCCATGCACACCGGCGTGAACGACCGCTGGAACTTTTCACTCCAGCGCCAGTTGCCGCAGGAAATACACCTTGACCTGACGTTCTTCATGAATTTCGGGCACAACAATCCCTACACGCTCCTGCCAAACCAGGCCGATCCGTCCATCGAGTATGCGATCACTTCAGAATGGGATCGCACTGTGCCGAATCCCTTCTATCAGTATCTGACTCCCGATAAATTTCCCGGCGCGCTCCGGAACCAGAGGACGGTCGCGGTGGGGCAACTGCTGCGCCCGTATCCGCAGTATGGGAACGTTCAGCAGTACAATACCGACGGAGTCTTGAATCGCTACAAAGCGATTCAAGTTAGGGTGCAGCGGGCTTTCAGCTCGGGCTTCAGTTTCCTGTTTGCATATAACTACAACCAGGAGCGCAACTACGAGTTTTTCAATGATCTCGACCGGTTCAACGGGAATTTCACTTTCATCGACAGCAGCAATCCCCGCCACAGGGTCAGCGTAGCGGGCAGCTACGATTTCCCCTTCGGCAAGGGCCGGCCGCTTCTCAACGATCTGCACCCCGTCCTGAACGCCATCGTCGGCGGTTGGCAAACCAGCCATCTCCTGATGGCTAACAGCGGGCCGTTCCTGCGCTTCGGGCAGATGATCACCGATGGGTCGGCGCCCGAGGTGTACCGAAAGCGGGAGCAATGGTTCGACCCATCCAAGTTCCAGCGTCCGCTGCCGCACAGTTTGCGCGAGAACCCATGGCAGTACCCGGGCGTTACGGGCCCCCGGTATTGGAATCTCGATTCGACATTGTCGAAGACGTTTCCAATTCAGGAGCGCTTCAACCTGGAGTTCCGATTTGAGGCTTACAACCTGACAAACGCATTCGTTCCGACGAACCCGGTCATGAGCGTCACCGCCTCGAACTTTGGAGTAACCACCAGCCAGCAGAACCGGGGCCGCGAAATGCAGTACTCGCTACGCCTCGTATTTTGATTTGAGGGATACAGGCGAGCCCGTCCGCCGCATTCAACGGGTGCGGCGGACGGGCCCCGCTTCATCCTGCATTCCATTCCCAGATCTGAAGCGCGTTCCGGCCGAGAATCCATTCTTTGTCGCGATCCGCAAAGAACGGAATATCCTCGCGCACAAGCCGCAATTCATCCGCATAGGGAATTCGCCGCGTGACTCCCACCATTCCCGTTGCAAACAACAGCCGTTTCGGCCCGAAAGCGTCATAGACGCTGCGTGCGAACGGATGCACGTCCGCATAGGGATATTTTTTCGTCTTGGACATGATATACAGCTCGGAGAATTTCACCCAGACATTCGAATATTTCGCAAG
>CAZOTO010000175.1:0-4369 GCA_964582775.1 uncultured Myxococcales bacterium | reverse complement strand
GCCTGCATCGGATCGTGGTGGGAGCCGACTGCGGAGGCGAGACGCGCCGGGATGTTCCACTTGCCGAGCACGAGCTCGCCCACCTCTGCGTGGTCGAAGCCGAAGACCTCGCGCTCCGCATCGACGGGCTCGCACTCGTCGGAGTAGACCCTGCGCATCACCTCCTGGTAGCGATGCTCCTCCTGGGAATGCATGACGAGCTTGCCCACGTCGTGGACCAGGCCGCCGACGAACAGGTCGTCCTTGGCGAAGCCGGGAACCTGCTTCGCGAGGAGGCTCGCGGCGACTCCCGCCCCGACGGCGTGCTCCCACAGGAGCCGCTCGGCGAGGCCGAAGCGCGCGAACACGTCCTTCACCGAAGCGGCAATCACCACGGAGCGAAGGGTCGAGTAGCCGAGCAGGAGGATCGCCTGTTGCAGCGTCTCGATCTTGCGGGGCATCGAGTAGAACGAGGAGTTGGCGATCTTGAGCACGCGCACGGCGAGCGAGGCATCGCGGGCGATGAGCTGCGCGATGTGCTGGATCGACGTGTCGGGATCCTCCGCCTTCTTCATCACCTCGGCGGCGATCGGAGGCATCACGGGCAGCTCCTTCGCCCTCTTCACGAACGACTCGGCGGTCTCGGTCATCGGACTTCGCTCCTTATCCGTGCAGCACCATGCGGAGGATGCCAGGAATGTCGAGGGACTCGAGGTGCTCGGGCACGGCCTGGCCGTTCGTCACGCACGCAATCGGGCGTCCGCTGCGCACCACGCAGTTGTACAGCTCTCCGTAGATGCGGGTCTCGTCGAGCTTGGTCATCACGAGGCGCGACCACGGGATTTCCGCGTACGCATCGAGGATCTCGGCGGAGTCGACCGCCCGCGTCGTGGCCGACATCACGAGAAGGGTCTCTGCCTCGCCGGCAGCGTCGAGCAGGCCGGCGAGCGAACGCATGGAGGAGCGATCGCGGTGACTGCGGCCGGACGTGTCGACGAAGATGCGGTCCTTCTCGGACGCGTTGTCGATGGCGCGCCGCAGGTCGTCGGGGCCGATGGCGACCTCGACGGGGATCTGCAGGATCTCGCCGAAGCGGATCATCTGCTCCACGGCCGCGACGCGGTGCACGTCGGTGGTGATCACCTGCACGCTCTCCGCACCGCTGCGAGCGGCGCGCATGGCGAGCTTGGCGATCGTCGTCGTCTTGCCGACCCCCGTGGGGCCGACGAAGAGCTGAACCCGGCTCGGCGGGGTGCGGCGCTCCGCGCGGCCGAGCTCGAGGCGCATCTCGGCGGCGAGGTTGAGCTTCAGGCGATCCAAGTCGCCGAGGCCGCCGGATTCGACGCGGGACACCACGCGCTGTACGAGGGAACGGACGAGGGGCTCGTCGACTCCGCGACCGAGCAGGAAGTAGAACAGGCGCTGCGCGGCGGCGCCCTCGGCATCCGCGTGCACGGAGCCCGATGCCACCATCGAGGCGAGCATCGAGCGGATCTGCGCGAGATCGGAGCGTAGGTCCTCGGGCTGCGAGCTCACGCGGTCCTCGAGCTCGCCCATCGTCTCGCGCATGGCGCGGACCTCGTCGAGCAGGGGATCCACGGCCTGCTTCACCGCCCACAGGTCGTGATAGGCGCTGCCGGCGCGGGTCTTCACGGTGGCCCGTGGAGTGGAGCCGAGCTCCGCTGGACGTGCGCCGTGGACCTCGGACGGCGGCGCCGGAGCATCCTCCTCGGCGGCCGCGGTCACCTCGAGGACCTTGCGACCCAACATGCCGAACAGACCGCCATCGCGGCGAACGGCCCGACTGGACACGATCACCGCCCGGGGGCCGAGCTCGCGCCGCACCAGGCTCAGGGCCTGCTTCATGTCTACCGCTTCGAACGTCTTCACGCGCATGGGTTCCACCTAGGCGAAGCTCACGGTGCCGATCGACTCGACCTGGATCTCGGCAGAGAGCTCGTTTGCAGACAGGATCGGACAGCGGGGGAGGAAACGCTCCGTGATCCGACGCAGGTGCGGCCGCACCTCCGGGGAGCACAGGATCGGGGGATCGGGATGCAGCACGCCCACCCGTTCCACGGCTCTCCTCAACGCGCCGACCAGCGCGCCGATGCCGGACGGATCGAGCGCAAGCAGGGTGCCGTGCTCCGTGCGCTGGAGCGAGCTCGAGATCTTCTGTTCGACGTCGGGAGCGAGCACGAGTACACCCACCTTGCCATCGGGCGCCAGCTGGGACGAGATCTGTCCGGACAACCTCTCCCGGACGAGTTCGGTCAAAAGCTCCGGGTCTTTAGTCTTGGGTCCGTAGTCGCCCAGCGCCTCGAGGATCGACGGCAGATCGCGTACCGGAACGGATTCGCGCAGCAGGTTCTGCAGCACCTTCTGGACGATGCCGAGGGGCAGCACGTCGGGGACCACTTCGCTCACGAGCTTGGGCATCGTCTCGGCCACGACGTCGAGCATCTCCTGCACCTGTTGGCGCCCGAGCAGATCGGATGCGTGGCGGCGGATCAGATCGGTGAGGTGGGTGACGACCACCGCCGCGGGATCGACCACGGTGTAGCCGGAGATCTGGGCCTGCTCGCCGTCCTTCGCCTGGATCCAGCACGCGGGCAGACCGAAGGCGGGATCCCTCGTCTCGATTCCGGGAACCTGGGGGCCGCCACCCGGGGGTGCGATCGCGAGCATGCGCTCGGGATAGACGGTTCCACGGCCCTTGGGAACCCCGCGCACGAGGATCCGATACTCGTCGGCTCCGAGCTTCAGGTTGTCGCGGATGTGCACCATGGGCACCGGGAAACCCATGCTCTGCGTGAACTCCCGCCGCAGGGCGCGGATGCGATCGAGGAGCTCGCCGCTGCGCGATGGGTCGACGAGATCGATGAGCCCGTAGCCCACCTGGAGCTCGATCGGATCCGGGGGAGAGAGGAGGTCCTTGGGCCGCTCGGCCGGCTTCTCCTGCTCGGCGGGGAGCGCCGGCTCCTCGGTGGATTCACCCGCGCGCGAGAGGTGATAGGCGCCGATGCCGAGGCCCGTTGCCAGCAAGCCGAAGGCCACCGTGGGCAGTCCCGGCACGAGCGCGAGCGCCCCCAGCACGCCTGCGCCGACGCCGAGCGGTGTCGCGCGGCTCCAGAGCTGCTCCTGGAGCTCTTGTGACAGATCCTCCTGGCCACCGGCTCGCGTGACGATCACGCCCGCGGCCACCGAGATCAGCAGCGAGGGGACGGCGGAGACGAGTCCATCGCCGACGGTGAGGATCGTGTACGTGCTCGCTGCATCCGCGAGACTCATCTCGTTCTGCAGCGTGCCGATCACGAGCCCACCGAGGATGTTCACGGCGGTGATGATGAGCGCCGCGATCGCATCTCCCCGCACGAACTTGCTCGCACCGTCCATGGCGCCGTAGAAGTCGGCCTCTCGCTGGATGGCGCGCCTGCGCTCCACGGCCTGCTTCTCGTTGATCGTCCCCGCGTTCAAGTCGGCATCGATCGCCATCTGTTTTCCAGGCATCGCATCCAGGGTGAAGCGCGCGGCCACCTCCGCGATGCGGCCCGATCCCTTCGTGATGACCACGAAGTTGATGGTTGCGAAGAGCAGGAACACGACGATGCCGACGGCGAAGCTTCCGCCGACGACGAAGGAGCCGAACGACTGGATCACCGCGCCTGCCGCGAAATCGCCCTCGTGTCCGTCGAGCAGGATGATCCGGGTCGACGCGATGTTGAGCGACAGGCGATACAACGTCGTGAGCAGCAGGATCGTCGGGAACGCCGAGATCTCGAGCGGATTTCGCACGTAGATCGTGACGAGCAGGACGACGAGCGAGATCGAGAGATTGAGCGCCAATGCGACGTCGAGCACCGGCGCCGGCAGCGATACCAGAAGGATGCCGAGGATCCCGAGCACGCCGATGCCGATCCCGGCCTGTCCCATCCAATTCGTCTCGCGGGGCTGCGCGACGGCTACCATGACATCCCTCGCTTCCTATCCAATCGATACACATAGGCGAGCACCTCGGCGACCGCCTGGAAGAGCTTCTCCGGAATCTCCTGTCCCACCTTGACGGTCCGATACAACGTGCGCGCGATCGGCTTGTTCTCGACGATAGGCACACCGTGCTCCCGCGCGATCTCGCGGATGCGAAGGGCGAGGAAACCAGCGCCCTTGGCCACGACCTTGGGGGCGTGCATCTCTCCCCTCCGATACTGGAGCGCCACGCTGATGTGCTCGGGGTTCGTGACGATCACGTCGGCCTGCGGGACGGCCTGCATCATGCGCTGCCGCGATCGCTCGAACTGTAGACTGAGCCGCCTCGCGCGCATCTGCGGATCTCCTTCGGATTGCCGGTGCTCGTCCTTCACCTCGGAGCGGGACATTCGCATCGACTTCT
>CAZOTO010000174.1:0-4394 GCA_964582775.1 uncultured Myxococcales bacterium | reverse complement strand
AGAGGTCGCGGTTCTTGCCGTACTGCAGCTTGTAGCCCAGCCCGAACGGGTTCGAGGTGATCGTCGCGGGGTCGTTCACGAACGCGAGGAACGGGATCTTGTCGTTGTAGTGGATGTAGTAGAAGCCGAACTCCGCGTTGATGTTCTCCGGCTTCCAGCGCGCGGCGAGGCCGAACTGGTTCGCGCTCGGCGCGTTCTGCGTCGGTTGCGTCGGGACGACGGTGCCCGCGGCGATGAGGTCGTCACGAGTGAAGCGCTGCCCGGCGGGAATGATCGCGCCGTTGCTGATCGTGCCCGGGTCGCCGACGGTGCCCGGCGGCTCGCCCAACACCGAGCTCGGGATGAACGCGTCCTGCTGGCCGTTGCCGATGACGTCGCCGATCGAGAACGGCGTGCCCACCGGGTCGAAGCGGAAGTTCATCCGGCCGAACTGCCAGAAGCCCTCGACGCTCCAGTTCTTCGAGACGCCGAGGTTGAACGACGCCATCGGGACCGGCCGGACGATCTCCTTGATCTGCACGCCCGGCTTGTGGGCGCGCGTCAGGTCGAACGGATTGATGATGTTGATGCCGCCGTAGATGAAGATGTCCTCGCCCCAGGAGAGCACCTGGTTGCCGACCTTCACCTTGCCGGGCATCTCCCCGACCTCGAAGTCCTTCGCGACCCACAGGTCGAGCAGCGTGACGTCCTGTCCGGCGATGCGCTTCGCGTCGGAGGAGAGCGGCGTGCGGTCGGTGCGGTCGACCGCAGGGTCGAACAGCCACGAGAAGCGTCCGAGCGCGCTCCAGCCGTCGTTGAAGCGGAGCGAGAGTTCGTGGTTGCCCTTGAGCGCCTGCGAGATCAGCTGGTGCTTGCGGAAGTTGAGGTTGCCGTTGTCGGACTGCAGGTAGTTGAAGTCCGGGTTCGAGGTCGCGCCCATGCCCGGGCCGTTGACGAGTTCGCCCAGCGTTCCGGTGGTCGGCGCGCAGCCGCCGTTGTCGTTGCCGACGAACCGGCAGTCGGTGCCGGACATGCGCCACTGGAAACCCAGCGAAACGGTCGAGTCGAAGCTGCCCTTGACGTGCTCGGTCTCGAACTCCACCGCGAGCGCCGCGGTGGAGGCGAGGCCGAGGGCGAGCGCGAGCATGCCGCGAGCGAGACGCGTCGCGGTTTGGGGACGTGCGGTCATCGTTTCCTCCCTCCAGCCTGGTCGTCGTCCGGGGGGCGCCGTCGAACGACCGGGCGCCCCGCGGCCTCAGCGGTCGCCCACCCGACGCAGTTCGTCGGGATTGAACTTCCGCGGATCGATGCGCCCTTCGCGGCCGGCGAGCCAGTCGGTCTCGGGCCGCTCCTGCGTCGCGTTCTCGCCGATGTAGCGGCCGACCGACAGGTCGTAGGAGACGAGCTCCTGGCCGACGCAGGCGGGGATCTCCGGCGCGGGAAAGATGCTCGATTCCTGCACGCGCCACAGCTTCCCCTGCGCGTCGTAATTGTCGGCGACCATCAGCGCCCAGCTGTCCTCGTCGAGGTAGAACACGCGGCGCGCGATCTGGTGGCGCATGCCCTGCTTGACCGTGGCCTCGACCTTCCAGACGCGGTGCAGCTCGTAGCGCATGACGTCGCGGTTGATGAAGTCGCCGAGGTAGACGTCGGTGTACTTGCGGCTCTTGTCGATCAGCTTGAAGCTGTTGTAGGGGAGGAAGAGCTCCTGCTTGCCGAGGAGCTTCCAGTCGTAGCGGTCCATCGCGCCCGCGTACATCGGATAGGCGTCGACCGTCTCGAGGTTCTCGTAGCCGGGAACCGGGTTGTCGTAGGCGAACGACGGCGCCCGGCGCGTGCGGCGCTGGCCGGGGAAGTAGAGCCAGGCGTCGGAGGGTTCGTTGAAGAACCAGTGCGCGAGGATGAGTTCGCCCGCGCGCGCGGCCGGCGAGACGACGGCGTTCAGGAGCTTCATCTCGACGCCGCCGACGTCCTCGACGCCCTTGTTCTTCGGCGAGTGGAACGGCACCCAGGTCCACTGGTCCTGCACGAGCGGCGTGAACGCGCCGCTGCGGTTCGAGAAGATCGTCGCGTAGTGTTCGATGCGGCCCTCGCCCATGAAGCGGATCTTGTGGTTCCAGACCGCCTCGGCGCCGGTCTTCGGAATCGGGAACACGACCGCCGCGCCGATGCCCTTCTCGAGGCCCCAGCCGTTGGACGCGAGCCGTGCCTCGCGCACGTTGGTCTTCGTGCGCTCGTAGACGTAATCGGGGAACCCGCAGCTCCGCCGCGTCGGATAGACGTCCATCCGGTAGCCCTTGAGCTGCTTCACCAGCGCCATCTGGCCTTCGGAGAGCTTGTCCTTGTACTTGTCGACGTTCGTGGCGTCGATCGAGTAGAGCGGCTTGTCGGCGGCGAACGGGTCGATCCGCTTCTGCCCGGGCTTCCAGCCGGCGGGCGCACTCGTCACGCCGCCGGTCCACTCGGGGATCGTCCCCTCCTTGTTGCCGGCGCGTTCGGCGCCGACCGGGGTGAGGCTCTTGCCCAGTTGCGCGGCTTCCTGCTCGCTCACCGCGGCCAAGGCGCCCGGCGCGATCGCGACGGCCAGGGCGAGCGCGAGCCGCCGGGCGCGCGCGATCGGTTGGTGTGGTCGATTCATCCGCAATCCCCTCGCTCGTCGTTGCGACCGGGCGGCGCGTACGCCGTCGGTCGCGATGCGGGCGACGGCCCCGAGGGCCATCGCTCCTCCGGATGCGCTGTTGCGGCGCAGCATCGACGAGCCCGTGAAAGCGATCCGTCGGTTGCTGCGCACGCGGCAGCCGGAAGGCGCCGCGTTCCGCGATTGTTCTCGACGCGCGCGCGCGCCCGTTATCCCAAATCGGCAAACGCGCGACCGCTCCCTTGAGGTACATCAATGATCGGCGAATCGCTTCGCGCGACCGTCGCCTACGTGGTGCGGAGCGATGCGGCGTTCGTCCGCCGTTCGTCGCTCCTTCGACGGCGCCTCGACTCGGAGAAACCCTGGATGCGCGACAGGACGCGCCGCTGATGGTCGCCCGCGAACGGCTGCACGCGGACCGCGTGCCCGCGGCCGCCTTCGACGACGCCGAACTCGCGCCCTGGTCGATCACGCACGCGATCAGTTCGGACGTGGAGGAGCAGGCCGCCAACCTGCGCGGCTGGGACCAGGTCTACGAACAGCTCTCGCCCGGCCGCTTCGTCGGGGGCCTGCGCGAGGTGCGCTTCCCGGGCGTGCAACTCTTCCGCGAGACGACCAACCAGGCGATCCACGAGGCGGGCGCGCCACTGGGCGGATCGCGCGCGATCGGCGTGCCGGTGCGTCTTTCCGGCGCGTCGCGGTTCCGGGGCGCGGCGGTCGATGCCGACGCGCTCATCACGCTCGGCACGGCCGACGAACTCGATTTCTACGCGCCGCGCGGCTTCGACATCGTCGCGCTGGTCGTCGGGGAGTCCTCGCTGGAGACGCACGCGCAGGAAGTCGAGCACCGCGATCTCGCGCCGGCCTTCGCGGGCAACGGCGTGCTCCGGCCGGGCCGGCCGCGCATCGACGAGTTCGAACGCCTGCTTTCCTCGGTGCTGCAGTCGGCGGAGGTGAATCCGGCGGCGTTCCGCTACCGGCAGGCCCAGCGCGTCCTCGAGCAGTCGCTCCTGGGGGCGGTCGTCGCCGCGGTCGCCGACGACGCTCCGGTGCGGCCGGTGGAGGCGCGCGAACGGCGCCAGCACGTCGTCGACGGCGCCAAGGCCCACATGCGCTCGCACATCGCCGAGCCCATCACCGTCGCGGACCTGTGCCGGGAACTTCGCGTGAGTCGCCGCACGCTGCAGTACAGCTTCCAGGAAGTGCTGGGCATCAAGCCGGTGCGGTTCCTCCGCGCGCTGCGCTTGAACGGCGTGCGGCGCGAACTGCGGGCGGGCAGGCCGCTGGCCGGTTCGGTGCAGGACACCGCGGCGCGATGGGGGTTCTGGCACCTCGGCCACTTCGTGACCGAGTACAAGCAGATGTTCGGCGAACTGCCGTCCGAGACGCTGCGCGGGAAGCCGACGAACGGACCGTGACGCCGAGCCCCCTTCACCCCGGGGAGCGGTGGTCCGGGGCGAGACCCGCGGACTGCGTCATAGCTGTTCCCAGGGGAGGCCCTCCTTGCGCCAGCCGGAGAGCGTGCCGCGATGGTGGTCGTCGTCGAGCGGGCCCTCGAAGCCCTCGAGCACGTTGTAGACCTCCCGGAATCCGGCTTCCTCGAGCGCGTGGCCGGCGTCGATCGAGCGGTGGCCGCTGCGGCAGATCAGCACGATCGGCCGGTTCATGCTCGCGATCTTCTTCACCTGGCCGACGAAGTGGGGATTGATCTCCCAGTCGGGACCGTCGTTCCACGCGACGTGCTTCGCGCCGACCGGGTGGCCGACGAACAGGTACT
>CAZOTO010000173.1:0-4406 GCA_964582775.1 uncultured Myxococcales bacterium | reverse complement strand
CAGGCCCGCGTCTCGCGCCGGTCCAAGACCAGGTCGGCGAGACGGCGCCGCAGGGCGGCGCGGAATCGCGTGGTTGCGAAAAACGTCGGCACCGCGCACCTATAGCAGCTCGGGAGGGCCGAGGTCACGCGGGCGGCGACACCAACCCGGATGGTCGCGCATCCGAAGGTCGGGCCGGAAGCAGGCGAAACGATTCCTGAATAACGCAGTGCGCCTTCGCGTCCCAAGAATCGCGACGAACCCATGAGCCCCTACGAAAGTGAGACCATGATGGATGAGAGTCTCGGCCTCGAGGCCGAGGAGACCCGGTCCTCCGGGTCTGGAGAGAGCCCCTTCCACGACCGCGATCCGCTGATCTCGTATCTGGCGGACATCGCGCACACGCCCACGCTGCGCCGCGAGGAAGAGGTGGAGCTGGCGACGGCGATCGAGGAGGCGGGCCAGGAGTTCCGCACGGCGATCCTGTCGATCCCGTGGACGGCGCGCGAGGTCGTGCGTCAGTGGCGGGATCTGCAGGAGCAGCGCCGGGTTACGGGGAAGATGTCGGAGTCCTATCCGGGCGATCCGGGCGAAGGACCGGCCATCTGCCAGAAGGTGGACGGCTGCATTGGCGCCGTGGAGCGCGCGCTCGCCCGCCGGGACAAGACCCACGATGCCGCTGCGGTGGCTCGCTGCGATCGCCGCATCTTCCAGCACCTGGTCGAGGCGAACCTGTCGTTCAAGGTGCTCGACGAGATTCGGCGCGCGTTCGCGGCGCCGCGGGCCGAGCTGGTCGCGGTGGTGGCGCAGCGCGAGGATCTCTCGTCGGCGCGTCGCCGCCCGCGCAGCGCCGCGGGGGCTTCGAAGCGCCGCGCGGAGCTGGCCGCGCTCACCCGCCGCCGCAAGGCGATCGAGGCGGATCTCGGCCTGCCAGCGGAGCGCTTCCTCGAGCTCATCGCGACGATGGAGGCATCGTGGAACCGTCTCGGCGAGGTGAAGAACCGCTTCGTCGCGCACAACCTGAAGCTCGTGGTGTCGATCGCCAAGGAGTTCCAGGGCCACGGGCTCACCCTGAAGGACCTGATCCAGGAGGGGAACATCGGGCTCGTGCGCGCGGTGGAGAAGTTCGATCACCGGCGTGGTTTCAAGTTCTCGACGTATGCGGTGTGGTGGATCCGGCAGGCGCTGATCCGCGCGATCCAGAACCAGTCGCGCACGATCCGCATGCCGAGCCACCTGCACGATGCGCTGCGCCGGCACCAGAAGGAGCGCGAGCGGCTGCGGCTCGAGCTCGGACGCGAGCCGACGTCGGGCGAGGTGTGCGCGGCGAGCGGCCTCGACCCCCGCGAGGCCGAGGATCTCGAGGCGGTCTCGCGCGAGCCGGCAAGCCTGGAGTCGCGCCTGCGCGGCACCGAGGACAAGCGGCTGGCGGACGTGATCCGCGACCCGGATGCGGCGTCTCCGATCGAGGATCTCGATCAGACGATGCTCGCATCGGCGACGCAGCAGGCGCTCTCCACCCTTCCGGACCGCGAGCGGCAGATCCTGTGCTGGCGCTTCGGTCTCGAGGGCGAGGACGAGCACACGCTCGAGGAGATCGGCCAGAAGCTCGGCCTGTCGCGCGAGCGCGTACGGCAGCTGAAGGAGCGCGCACTCGCCCGCATCCGCGGAACCGCGAGCGGCGCCTGCCTGGAGCCGTTCGCACGAGCCGCCGAGCTGTTCTAGCGCCCGCGCCAGCCGAGGGGGACACGAGCTCTCTCGGGCGAGGCCTTCGCGGCCCCGCCCGAGAGACACCGCTCAGTTCCCCTTGAAGACGGCCTTGCGCTTCTCCATGAAGGCCGTGACACCTTCCTTGAAGTCGCGCGTCGCGGCGGTCATCGTCGAGGCCACGGCCTCGTAGTCGAGCATGTCCTCGAGACTCGACTGCAGGCCCTTGTAGATGAAGCGCCGCGCCATGTCGATCGCCACGCTCGGCCCCTCGGCGAGCTTCTTCGCATACGCCTTCGCGGCCTCGAATGCCTGGCCCTCGGGGACCAGCTCGTCGATGAGCCCGATGGCCTTCGCCTCCTGCGCATCGAACATCTTCGCGGTCTCGACCATCATGAGCGCGTTCGACAGCCCCACGATGCGCGGCAAGAGCCACGTGGTGCCCATGTCCGGGCTCATGCCGATGCGCGTGAAGATCGCGGACATCCGCGTGGTGGTGTCGGCGAAGCGGCGATCACACGCCAGTGCGTAGGCCAAGCCCGCGCCCACCGCTGGGCCTTGGATCGCGGCGATCACCGGCTTCTCGACGCCGATGAGCTGGCGCGTCACGTCGGCGAAGGGCCCCCCGGGCGTCTTTCGCTGGTAACGGGGGATCGGCCGGTTCGGGTCGGACGTCCCCGGCATCGGCTGCTCGCCCTCGCCGGAGAGCCACTCCGCGTCCCCCCCCGCGCAGAAGGCGCGGCCCGCGCCGGTGAGCACGATCGTGCGGACCTCGTCGCGGGTGCGCAGATCGCGCAGCAGGTTCGCCAGGACCTCGGCCAGGTTCCAGTCGACGGCGTTGAGCTTGTCGGGGCGGTTGAGCGTGATGATGCCGACGCCGTCCTCGACGTCGAACAGAACGAGATCCTTCTTGGCCATGGCCGTCTCCTTCGCTGGGGGCCGTGCGCGCGGCTCCGGGGGATGCGCCTTTCTCATAGCACGAGCCACGATCGTCTTGCTCGTCGGGGGCGCGAGGGAGGCGAGCCGGGCCGCGCAGGGGTTCCGCGCTCCGGTGGCGGTTCTTTGACAGCCTCCGGAGCGTCGAATAGCATTCGCGCCCGGACCGCCCGCCAGGAGGGAATGCACGTGGATCTGCGCTTCAGCAGCGAGGACGAGGCCTTCCGCCACGAGGTGGCACAGTGGCTCGGCGACCACCTCACGGGCGAGTTCGCGCGGCTTCGCGGCCGCGGCGGCCCCGGCGACGAGGCGGCGCTGATCGACGAGCGTCGCGCCTGGGAGCTCGAGCTCGGCAAGGCCGGCTGGACCTGCGTGGGTTGGCCCAAGCCGTACGGCGGTCGCGGCCTCAGCCTGATGCAGCAGGTGATCTTCTACGAGGAGTACGCGCGCGCGGGCGGGCCGGGACGGCTCGGGCACATCGGCGAGGGGCTCGCGGGCCCGACGATCATCGCCTTCGGAAACGAGGAGCAGAAGAAGCGCTTCCTTCCCGGCATCGTGAGCGGCCGAGACATCTGGTGCCAGGGCTACTCGGAGCCGAATGCGGGGTCGGATCTCGCGAACGTGCAGACGCGCGCGGTTCGCGACGGCGACAACTGGGTGATCACCGGACAGAAGGTGTGGACCTCGGGCGCGGAGTGGTCCGATTGGAGCTTCGTGCTGTGCCGCACGGATCCCACCGCCGAGCCCAAGCACCGCGGCATCTCGTACATCCTCGTGCCCATGAAGCAGGAGGGCATCGAGGTGCGCCCCATCGTGCAGATGACGGGCGACTCCGAGTTCAGCGAGGTGTTCTTCAACGGTGCGCGCGCGCCGGTGGCGAACACCGTCGGCGAGATCGATGGCGGCTGGAAGGTGGCGATGGGTACGCTCGCCTTCGAGCGCGGCGCGTCCACGCTCGGCCAGCAGCTCGCCTTCCAGAACGAGCTCGACGAGGTGATCGCGATCGCCAAGCGCAACGGTCGCGCCGAGGATCCGGTGATCCGCCAGCGCATCGCGGAGGCGTGGGCAGGTCTTCGCATCATGCGCTTCAACGCCCTGCGCATGCTCACCGACGTGGAAGAGGGCAGCGAGCTGCGGCGCGAGGCGATGATCACGAAGCTCTACTGGGCCACGTGGCATCGCGATCTCGGAAAGCTCGCAATGGACGTGCTCGGTCCCGAGTGCGAGGTCGCGAGCGGCGCACCGTACGACCTCACGCCGCTGCAGCGGCTGTTCCTGTTCACCCGCTCCGACACGATCTACGCCGGGTCGAACCAGATCCAGCGCAACATCATCTCGGAGCGCGCGCTCGGACTGCCGCGCTAGGCGCGCCGAACGCGCTTGCGACCGAGTCCCACCGACAAGCGAGGCCTCCATGAGCAAACAGGCGCCCCCCCCCTACGTCCCCGCGCACGGACTGCTGCGCGGCAAGACCGTCCTCGTCACGGCCGCCGCAGGTGCGGGCATCGGACTCGCCGCGGCGAAGCGCTGCGCAGAAGAGGGTGCGACGCTGCTCATCAGCGACATCCACGAGCGGCGCGTCGCCGACGCAGCCGCGACCATCGAGAAGGAGACCGGAACGCGCCCCTTCACGCGCCTGTGCAACGTGACGCAAGAAGATCAGGTGCAGGCGCTCTTCGACGGTGCGATCGCCGAGATGGGGCACGTGGACGTACTCATCAACAACGCAGGCCTCGGCGGGTTGGCGAACCTGGTCGACATGACGGACGAGGAGTGGCTTCGCG
>CAZOTO010000172.1:0-4659 GCA_964582775.1 uncultured Myxococcales bacterium | reverse complement strand
GGGTGGAGATGCGGATCGAGAGGTTCCCGTGGGAGATCGCGACCGCGGCGATGCGGACCTCGGAGCCGATCACGACGGTACCCGTGCGCTCGTTCAGCACCAGCGTGGCGGCGCGGTCGGGCTCGACGACCACGTCTTCCAGCCGCGCCATGAACGGAACGGGGTTCTCGCGATACGCGTCCGGGATCGTCACGTCGACCGTTCCCGCGTCGGAGGCCCGGGCCGCGTCCGTCCCGAACTCCTTGTTGAGCGCCACGGAGATCCGCGCTGCGGTCGTGAAGTCCTTCTCGTGGAGGATCAGGCGGACGGAGTCGCGCGACCGGTCGAAGACGAACGGGAGCTCGCGCTCCACGATCGCTCCCCCGGGAATTCGCCCCACGGTGGGATGATTGTTCTGTACCGAGTCGCCCTGGCGCGTCGCGGCGGCGAATCCACCGATCGAGACGGGACCCTGCGTGAGCGCGTAGACCTCTCCGTCGACTCCATGCAGCGGTGTGGCGAGCAGCGTTCCCCCTTGCAGGTTCTTCGAATCGCCGATCGAGGACACGGTGACGTCGAGGGTTTCACCGATGCGCGCGAACGGCGGGAGCTCCGCGGTCACCATCACGGCCGCGACGTTCGTCACCTTCACTCCATTGGGATCGACGACGATCCCGAGCTTCGACAGCAGTCCCGCGAGGGAGCGATTCGCGAACAGGCTCGCCGCGCTGTCTCCCGTGCCCTGCAGTCCGACGACGATGCCGTAGCCGATGAGCGCATTGGAGCGAACGCCCTGTACGGCGGTGAGATCCTTCACGCGCGCGGCCCGTGTGGCGAGCGGCGTGCTCGCCACGAGAGCGGACAGCAGCAGGAGAACGAGCGCGCGCATCAGAACGGCAACACCGCACGCAGCACGCGCTGGCCCCAGGGGACCGTTTGCTGCTCCGAGACGACACCGCGACCGCCGTAGTGGATGTTCGCGCTCGCGATGAGCGAAGAGGGCACCGTGTTGTCGATGCGGATGTCCTCCGGGCGAACGTAGCCCGAGAGGCGGATGATCTGGGTCTCGTTGTTGATGCGAAGGTGGCGCTCGCCCTCGATCCAGAGCAGCCCGGATTCGGTGACGTCGCGCACGATGCAGGCCACACTGGTGCGGAACAGTGCGTTGCGTTGGGTGAGGCCGTTGCCCTTGTGCTCGGTATTCGTCTCGGCCTCGACGACGGTGATCTCGCCGCTGGGCTCGTCTTCCTCACGTTGGTCCGTCATGCCGAGGAGTCGCAGCACGCCGAGGACCGGCTTGGCCACCAGGTTCTGCAGGGAGATGTCGCTGTCGAGGGTGGCCCCGATCGTCGATTCCCCCTTGACCTGCGTGATGGCGCGATCCTGCGCGGTGGCCGATTCCTCGATGAGCACGGTGACGAGATCGCCCACCGCGGTCGCGCGGTTCTCGAAGGCGAGGAAGCGCTGCGACTGGCGACCCTGCCACAGCGACCCTTCGGCCTGGAGGGGGGCCGCGGCCGGATCCGGCGCGGGTGGGGCGGGCAGCTCGAGCGGCTGCCGCACGAAGGGGCCGGGTACGCCTCCGGGATGGTTGCACGCCAGCGCGAGCAGCCCCAACAAGTAGACGGGCACGCGGTATCTCATCGGTTCGCTCCTACACCGGGAAGCGACAGTCGCGCCGTTCCCGGTCCGGTGATCTCCACGCGAATGCGGCTGCGCGTCTCGGGATTCTCGACCTCGATCGTCTGGCCCAGGGAGCCGCGTTGCAATGCGCGTGCGTCGAGCTGGAGCTCGAGGCCGTCCGACGCGGCCTGCACCCGAACCAAGTCGCCACGCTGGACGACGGGCTCGGCCTGCACGTACGCGGCGAGGATCGGCATGCCCTCGGGCAGGTTGCGGGCGAGCTTCTGTCCGAGGGCCGCCTGCACGTCGGTGACGGTGCCGCGGGGCAGTCGGCGTAGATCGCGGCGCTCGATGCGCACGTCCGGCTCCTCGATCGGGGTGCCGCGGCGCAGATCGCGAGCGGCGACGACCACGGGAACCTCGATGGTGATCTCCACGCTCACGGTCCTGCGCACGCCCGGTGCCGACGGCGCATCCGGATCGAGGAGCTCGACGTCTGCGTTCACGCGGCCCACGAAGTCCTCTCCCGGTCGGAAGTGCACGAAGGTGCGGCGCGCACGCACGGGCACGGCGATGGAGTCGGGGACGGACCACGAGGAGAGGGTCACGCTCTGCTCGGGCCAGGGAAGCCGATGGCGAATCGCGCGCTCGACGCGCTCGCGGAGCACGTCGCCGGAGATCTCCTGGTAGGCGGTGTGCACGCGCACGATTTCGGGAGACTCGATGGATCCGCTCACGCCGAGGCCGAGCAGGATCTCGCGGAGCGAATCCCGGGTGAACGTTCGGCTCGAGCCGGGAGCGGCGGAGGGACCGAGCGGTACCTGGCGAAGCCTCGACTCGGTGGCCTGCGGGAAGCCCTCGATGCGGCCGAGATCGCCGAGCCGCAGCTCGGCCCCCTCCACGGAGACGTTCCCATCGATCGTGATCGTCCCCTGCGCCCGTGCCTGCGAAGCGGCCGCCGCGAACAGGAGCAACACCGAGAGGAGTCGCCGCATGGAGCTACCTCTGCGTGACGAAGCGGAGCATCTCGTCCGCGGAGTTGATCACGCGCGTATTCGCCTCGAACGCGCGCTGCGCGAGGATCATGGCGACCATCTCCTCGGCGATGTTCACGTTGGACTCCTCGAGCATGCCCTGCTTGATCTGGCCGAAGGCCTCGTTTCCGGGGTCGCCGGTGATCGGAATGCCCGAAGACGGGGTCTCCCGGACCAGGTTGTCGCCGATCGCCTCGAGCCCCCCCGCGTTCTGGAAGCGCGTGAGCTGGATCCGTCCCACCTCGCTCAGATCCGCACTGCCGGGCTGTCGCACGCTCACCCTCCCGTCGGCAGACACGTGGACCTGCAGCGTGTCCTCGGGGATCGTGATCGGTGGATCGAGGAGAAGCCCCTGCGCGTTCACGAGGTTCCCATTCGAGTCGAGTGCGAACGTGCCGTTTCGCGTGTAGGCGATGTCTCCGTTCTGCTTGCGAACCGCGAAGAAGCCGTCGCCGTCGATCGCGAAGTCGAGCGCCTGTTCGGTCTGCCGCAGGGAGCCGGGAGTGAACACCTGCTGGGTCGCGACGAGCCGCGAGCCGCGTCCGAACTGGACACCCGTGGGAGGCTCTCCCTCGGCACCGGGCGTGCGGACCGTCTCGTAGAGCAGATCCTCGAACTGCGCGCGCATGCGCTTGAAGCCGATCGTGCCGAGATTCGCCAGGTTGTTGGCGACCACGTCGATTCGCGCCTGTTGGGCCGCTGTTCCCGTCACTGCGGTATACATCGCGCCGCTGCTCATGGACTATCCCCTCTGCGTGTCGACGAGCTTCTGTGTGAGCTCGTCGTGGATCTGGATGGATCGCATCGATGCTTCGAAGGACCTCGTGGTCTGGATCAATGCCACCATCTCGTGGGCAAGGTTCACGTTCGATCCTTCGATGTGTCCGACGGCGAGGCGCGCATCCTCGACCGCGCGGGCCTCGGCCTCGGGGCCGGCGCCGATCAGGCTCTCGCCGGCCTTCCACAGGGACTCCGGTCGATCGAAGCGCATCAGGCGGAGGCGTCCGATGGGGCCATCCTCCGTCGAGAGCGTTCCGTCGCTGCCGAGCCGGGCCACGGCCCCGGGCGGGACGACGAGAGGACCGCCCTCGCCGAGCACGGCCATGCCGTTGGGCAGGACGAGGCGGCCGCTCGCGTCGATGCGGAAGTCGCCGCGGCGCGTGTAGAGCTCCTGTCCATCCGGTCCCTCGACGGCGAAGAAGCCATCGCCGTCGAGGGCGCCGTGCAGCGGATCGCCCGTGAACTGCTGGCTGGCCGGGGCGAGGTCGATCGCAGAGGTGCTCGCGCGATTGAAGGCGAGGGCCGCACCGTAGAGGGTGTCGAACTGGGTCTGATCGCGGCGAAATCCCGCCGTTCCCGAGTTGGCGAGGTTGTTCGCGATCACCTCCAGATCGAGCTGCGAGGCGAGGGCTCCCGTGTACGCGACGTAGATTCCACCGGACATGTTGCCGGTGAATTGCAATCGAGGTGCCAGCGATTGCGGGCCGCTGTGTCGCTCAGTGGACGCAGGAGGCGAACGCGGACGAGGGCAGGATCTGCCCAGTGGGCAGCGGGATCCCGGTGACGACGACATCGATGTGCGGTGTGGCCTCGTCCTCGGAGGCATCGCGCGTCGGCGGCTGCGCCGGGGGAGCCTGGCGCGGCTCTTCGTCGAGCTCGCGCTCGCTCTCCGGAGTGCGGGGGGAGGATCCCTTGCGAGGGCGTTGCTGGGGATCGCGAAGCCGGGGCGAGATGGGATTCACCGCGTCGCTCGCGATCCACGGCGCGACGTGGCAGGCGAAGGGGGCCCGAGGTGGGCAGACGATCACGAGAAGACCTCGCGCTCGTGGTCGTATGCCTGGAGGAACGTCTCGGACAGCGCCGCGATGTCGAGATCGCGGACGCCGAGGATCTCCGCTCCCATGCAGTCGAGCGGATCGATGTCGTGATTGGGCTTGCGCCGGCCGAGTCCTTCGCGCAGGCACAGCCGGTCCGCCACCTGGAGCACGGCGGCGAGCGGCTTGGCGCCCTCGGCGGTCGCCTG
>CAZOTO010000171.1:0-4667 GCA_964582775.1 uncultured Myxococcales bacterium | reverse complement strand
CCCCCCGCGACGCCGAACCGAACACCTCCCTGCGCATCCGGATGGATTCCTGAGGCTCGCTTCGGGCGCGGCTTCGCGTCACAATCGACGCGCCACTCCCACACATCCCACACACGGATCCGGGGTATTGCGAAGGGGCGGGATCCCTCGAGCCCCAACGAATCCGAGCGGCACCCGGGAGCGATCGCGACCGGGCCGGGGAAGAAGGGACCAGCGGAGAGACTCTCCGAGGAGGATTCGCGATGAGCAAGAACGGGGCTCCGGCTGCGGAGCGAAAACCTGCGGCCGTTGCGGGTGCGACTTCCGAGGCGCAGATGAAGGTCGACACCACGAACCTGAAGAGCTCCTACTGCAACACGTGCAGCGCGAACACGACGCGAGAAGAGGTCGTGCTCAACTTCGGTGTCAACCAGACATGGGATCGCGGCCAGGGGGCGCTCGAGGTTTCGCTGGAGCACCGGATCATCCTGAGCCCCTTCGCAGCCAAGCGCTTGGCACAGATGCTTGGGCAGCTCATCGGCGAGTACGAGACGCGGTACGGGAAGCTCGAGTAGCTCGTAGCGCCGGCCCCGGAGCGGCGTCGGAGACGAGATGAGAACCGTCGCGCAGCAAGGCACCGGGGATCTACGCTTTCTCGAGGCGCAGAACGCGCTGTGGCAACGGCTCGCGGATGCGCAGGACGCGGGAACGTACTGTCAAGCCTGGCTCGGCTTGCAGTGTGCGCAGATCGACGGTGTCGGCACCGCGGTCCTGCTGCTCGCCGACGAATCGGGGACCTATCTGCCCGCGGCGGTCTGGCCGGATGCGCGGGCGGACGTCTCCTATCTGGGTTCTCTCGCGCAGCGCTGTCTCTCCGCACGGGCGCCCGTGCACGAGAGCGCTGGCGACAAGGACGACCGGCTGCATGCCGCGTGGCCGATCGAAGAGGACGGCCGGCTGCTCGGCGCGATCGTCCTCGATGGGACGGCGCGTAGCGATGCCGAGGTGCAGCGGGTCTGGCGTGCGCTGCACTGGGGAAGTGGGCGAATCGAGGCGCTGCTGCTGCGACGGCTGCTGCAGCGGGAGGGCGAGGCCGCGGAGCGCGCGCGCTTCGCGCTCGACATGGCGGTGAGCGTTGGCGAACCGCTGGAATTCGACGAGGCGCTCCTGCAGCTTGCGAACGAGCTCGCGCAGAGGATCGGCTGTGATCGCGTCGCCGTAGGCATCGAGCGCCGTGGGCGCATTCGCCTGCGCGCCATCTCGCAGACGGCCACCTTCGATCGGCGATCCGAGGTCGTGGGTGCGCTCGAGAGCGCGATGGAGGAGGCCGCCGATCAGGGACGCACGGTCGTGTACCCTCCCCTTGCCGAGGATGCGGGGATCGTCTCCGTCGCCCATCGCGATCTCGCCAAGCAGGGCGGCGTGTGCACGGTCGTCCTGGGGCTGCGTGGCCGTTGCATCGGGGCAGTGACCTGCATCGGCGAGGCGCCATTCGATGCGCAGACCGTAGCGATCGCTGAAGCGGCGGCTTCGCTGCTCGCACCGGACCTCTCGTTGCGCCGCGATCTGCAGCGTTGGCTCGCGGGGCGTGGCGTCGAGGCGCTGCGTGCCTTCGGGCGCGGCTGCCGCGATCCGCGCCGGTTGAGCTTCCGCGTCGGAGCGGCGCTCGCCGTGCTGCTGCTCCTGTGGCTCGGGTTCGCGCGAGGGGAGTATCGCGTGACGGGCCGGTCCGTGATCGAGGGCGAGGTGCAGCGCGCGATCGTCGCCCCGTTCGATGGCTTCCTCGCCAGCGCCAGGGTGCGCGCGGGCGAGCGCGTGCGCGCCGGGGACGTGCTGCTCACGCTCGACGACAGGGATCTCCGGCTCGACCAGCAGAAATGGCTCGCGCAGCGGGAACAGGCCGAGCGCAAGTACCGCGATGCGCTGGCGCGGCACGATCGGGCCGATGCGCGGATCCTGGCCGCGGAGCTGGCGGAGGCACGCGCACAGCTCGCGCTCGTCGAGGATCGCCTCGAGCGGGCGCGAATCGTGGCACCGTTCGACGGCGTGATGGTGAGCGGTGATCTCAGCCAAATGCTCGGCACGCCCGTCGAGAAGGGCAAGGTGTTGTTCGAGCTGGCGCCACTCGACGAGTATCGCGTGATCCTCAAGGTTCCGGAGCACGCGATTCGCGACGTGCACGTGGAGCAACGGGGCGAGATCGTGCTGGCCGGACGTGTCGGCGAGAAGATCCCGTTCACGGTGAAGAACATCGGTGTCGCGTTCAGCGAGGAAGGCGAGAACCTGTTCCGGGTGGAGGCCGAGCTGGCAGCGACCGGAGCCGAGCTACGTCCCGGCATGGAGGGGGTGGGCAAGGTCCACATCGGGCAGCGGCGCCTGCTGTGGATCTGGACCCATCCGTTCTTCGACTGGCTGCGTTTGAAGCTCTGGTCCTGGATGCCCTGAGCGATGAGCGAGAAGTTCCTGAGCGAGATGTGGTATCGCGTGGCTTCGTTGCGTCCACGGCTGCATCCCCACGTCCGCATCTTCCGCCAGCGCTATCGCGGACGCGCCTGGTACGTGTTGCAGGATCGGACGTCTGGACGGCTCCATCGGCTGACCCCGGCGACGTATGCCTTGATCGACGGCATGGATGGACGGCACACCGTGGACGAGCTGTGGATGCGGCTCGCCGAGTCGCTCGGAGACCACGCTCCGACACAGGACGAGGTGATCCAGCTCCTGTACCAGCTCCACAGCGCCGACGTCCTGCAGGCCGACTCGCTTCCCGACCTCGAGGAGGCGATCGAACGTCAGCGGCGCCACCGGCGCTCGAAGTGGATGCAGAGCTTCGGGAACCCGATGGCGCTGCGCCTTCGCCTGTGGGATCCGCAGCGCTTCCTCGATCGAACGTGGCCGTACGTGCGCTGGATCTTCAGCCCGCTCGGAGCGGTCGCATGGCTTGCCGTCGTCTCGGGCGCCCTGCTGCACGTCGGCCGGAGCTGGAGCGTGCTGACCGAGAATCTGGCCGACCGCGTGCTGGCGCTCGAGAACCTCGTGCTGCTCGGCATCGCCTGGCCGCTCGTGAAGCTGTGCCACGAGATGGCGCACGCGTATGCGGTGAAGCGCGGAAACGGCGAGGTGCACGAGATGGGACTCATGTTCCTCGTGTTCATGCCCGTTCCGTACGTCGATGCGACGGCATCCGCGGCCTTCCCCGACAAGTGGCAGCGCATCGGTGTCTCGGCTGCAGGCGTCCTCGCCGAGATCTTCCTCGCAGCCGTGGCGACGTTCGTCTGGGTCGCGGTCGAGCCCGGCGCGATCCGCGCCGTCGCGTACAACGTCATGCTCATCGGCGGAGTATCGACGATCGTCTTCAACGCCAATCCGCTGCTGCGCTTCGACGGCTACTACATGCTGATGGACTTTCTCGAGATCCCGAATCTCGCGCAGCGCTCCAACCAGTATCTGGGGTATCTCGTCAAGCGCTACGCCTATGGCGTCGAGCGGGCGATCTCTCCAGGGCACCCGCGCGGAGAGCGGGTGTGGATGGCATTGTATGCGCCGGCCGCCTGGGTGTACCGGGTCATCGTCACGTTCGGGATCGCCCTGTTCGTCGCCTCGAAGTTCTTCTTCATCGGTGTGGCACTCGCGCTTTGGTCGGTCGTGATGATGTTCGGATGGCCGATCGTGAAGGGGATCCGCTTCGTCCTCCGCGATGCGGAGCTCGATCGTCATCGACGGCGCGCGGCGCTCGGCACCTTCGGCACCGCAACGGTGCTGCTCGCGGCGGCCTGCTTCGTGCCGATGCCGCGCTGGACCGTGGCCGAGGGAGTGGTCTGGGTGCCGCGGAATGCAGAGGTTCGCGCAGGAGGCGGAGGGTTCGTGACCCGCCTGTCGGCCGGGTCCGGTGTGATCGTGCAGGCCGGGCAGCCGCTCGTCGAGCTGCACGACGAGGAGCTGCACACCGAGCTCGCGATCGCCCGTGCCCGGGTGGATCGGCTGCGCGTGCAGGTCGCGCTCGAGCGCTTCCGCGATCGCCTGAAGTCGGAGCTCACCCGGCAGAACCTCGTGGTCGAGGAGGCGGCACTCGAGCGGACCGAGCGGCGGATCGCAGATCTCGTCTCGTTGTCTGGACGTGCGGGCGAGTGGGTGGTTCCCGGTGCGCGCGATTTCGAAGGCCGCTACGTGCGCAAGGGAGAGCTGCTCGGATACGTGGTGACGGGATCGCTCGACGACGTGCGCGTGGTCGTCGCGCAGGAGGACGTCGATCTGGTGCGGCACGAGACGCGGCGCATCGGCGTGCGTCTGGTGGACCGCCCCGGAGCCACGTTCCAGGCGCGTCTCGTGCGCGAGGTGCCCGAAGCGAGCGACGAGGTCCCCTCGAAGGCGCTCACACTCGAAGGTGGAGGACGTCTGGCCGCCGATCCGCGGGACCCCAACGGACTGAAGACGCTCGCGCATACGTTCCAGTTCGAGCTCGAGCTCGAACGAGGGGCGGAGGCGGATCTGAGGTTCGGAGCGCGCGCGTATGTGCGCTTCGACCATAGCCCGCAGCCGATTGCGGGCCAGCTCTGGCGCCGCGTGCGGCAGGTGCTGCTCGGAACCCTGGGGGTGTGACGGTGACGCCCGTGCTGCGCGGCTGGAGAATCGACGAGTTCGCGGTCGGATCGTATCCGGAGCGCGCGGATCGCCACGGCCACGTCGTC
>CAZOTO010000170.1:0-4908 GCA_964582775.1 uncultured Myxococcales bacterium | reverse complement strand
GGCCGGCGCCGCGAGAGGGCGGTGCGGTCAGCCTTGCTTCGGGGAACCGCCCGAGGGGGTGGGTGCGGAGCCCGCAGCGGGCGAATCCTTCCCGGGAGTCTTCGCCGCGGCCGGAGGTTGCGCTCCGGTCTCCTTCATGACGATCCGGCCGTTGAGGATCGCGCCCTCGGTGACCTGGAGGCGCGGGCTCATCAGATCCCCGTCGACGCGCCCCGATTCCCGGATCTCGATGCGGTCGCTGGCGACGACGTTGCCCACGACGCGCCCGATCACGGTGACCAGCTTCGCGCTGACCTCGCCCTGCACCTCGCCGTTCGTGCCGATCGTCAGGTGGTGACTGCGCAGGGAGATCCGTCCCTCGACGCGCCCCTCGATCACGGTGTCTTCGCCGCCTTCGACGTCTCCCTTGATGCTCAGGGACTTTCCGATGTTCGCCATCATCGTTCCTCCCGCGGGCTCGGGGCGCCGGGTGGGTGAGGGGAGAGTCGGGCCCGGGGTCGGGGAAGTCCGCTCCGGTTGGGCCGGGGGGAGATCTTCGCTGTCGCCTTGGCGTTTCCAGAGGGCCATACCTGCTCCCGAGGATGCCGCTTCTCCGCGGTGGCATCCATGATCCGCATCACATTTCGCGCGTGGAGCCCGAGGGGCCCCGTCGGCTCATTCCCTCTCGATCTCGCGTTGCACCGAGATTCCGCGGGACTCGAGAAGCGTCGACTGGGCGCGCTCGAGCGCCGTGATCGCGTCGCGGTAGCTGCGCAGCGCCTCGATCAGCTGCTGCTCCGCCTCCGCGAAGTCGGACTCGAACTCGAGCACCTGGAAGGGCGTCGAGTCCCCCAAGCGCAGCCGCTCCTGCTCGGCTCGCAAAGTTTCCGCCTGCGCGGCCTTGCGGCGCTCGGCGGCACGCACGGCGTCGATCGAGCTCTGGAGCGAGCGGATCGCGTCGCGCACCTCGAGCACCAGATCCTGCTCCGTGCGGCGCAGGCTCGTCTTCGCGCGACGAAGCTCGATCTTGCGCTGTGTGTAGCGGGAGCGCGCGGTCTCGTTGTCCAGGGGTAGCTCGAAGTTCGCGCCGATCAACCAGCTGTGGTTCCCGTCGTCGCTGAACCAGTCGTCGTGCGCGCGCTGGTGTCCGCTCGGGAAACCGGGTGCGAGGGGGCCGATGACTCCCGTCACGGGATCGGGCCCGATCTTGCTGTCGCCGGAGAGTCCTTCCGTTCGGAAGCTCGCGCGAAGATCGAGCTGTGGCAGGCGTTGGTTCCACGCATGATCGACCTGCAGCTCGGCATCCTCGACCGCGATGCGTGCAGCCGAGAGCTCGGGGCGGTTCGCCACCGCCTTCGCGAGCGCGGCCTCGGGCTCCACGGTGTACTCGATGAAGGTCGGCTCCTGGGGGTCGATGCGGGTCTTCGCGAACGCGGCGATGTTGGGTGCCGCGATCACGTTGAGCAGGCGGTCCTGCGCGCTCTGTGCGCGGTTGCGCGCGAGGATCAGGTTGAGCTCGCGCTCGGCCACTCCGGCCTCGGCTTGGGTCACGGCCACCTTCGAGACCACCCCTACCTGGTACTGCACGCGTGTCTGCTCCAGCAGGTTTCGAGCGGTCTCGAGGCTCTTCACGGCCACGCCCTCGTTCGAGCGAGCGGCGGTGAGCTCCCAGTACGCATTCTCCACTCCCTGGACGATCTCGTTCAACACCGCACGGAACTGCTCGTCGGAGATCGACTTGGCGAGACGGCTCCGTCGCACGGCGAGCCGCGGATCGTTGTGGATGAGACCCTTCAGCAGGGGCAGCGTGAGCGCCGTCTCCCATTGCGCTCGCCACTCGGGATCGAGGGCCGTGAAGCCCGAGCTCGATTCGGTGCGGCGGATGTTGTAGAGCGACGAGTACGACAGGCCGAGCGGCGTGGCCCCGGTGAGGCCCCCTCCGTGGTTCCAGATGTCCTCGTCGATCACGCTGCTGCCGCCGAACGCCGCCTGCACGGGGCTCGCGAAGGGCGTCTCGGTGTGCTCGAAGCTCGACGATGCGACCAGTCGTGGATCGAAGGCCCCGCGCGCCTCGCCGATGCGTTCGCCCGCGATGGCGGGCTCGGTGCGGGCGACCTGCAGGGCGAGGTTGTGCTCGAGGGCCAGGTCGATCGCCTCTTGCAACGAGAGGCTTCGCTCCGACCCGAGCACCTGCTCCAGCGGTGGAGCCTCGGCGTATGTGCGGAGCGGCAGCAGGAGGAGGGCGGTGATCCACAGGATTCGGCTCATGGTGTCTCCCACGCGCCGACCCCGATGACGACCCCGGCCACGCAGCCGGCGGGGAAGAGGTCGGCGAAGTCTCGCCTCGGCCATGCGATTCGATTCGAAGTCGGAGAGGGGGGATCCCGCTCGATGAACCGGTGGCAGCACGGTAGGCGGAGCCGCCCGGCGTCGCAAGGGCGGCGCGAGCGCGCGCGCCGCATCGCTATACTGCCCGCGTGAGCGTCGTGGCCCTCGTTCTTGGAGCGGGTCGGGGCGTCCGGCTCGGACAGGGGACGCCGAAGGCACTCGTGCGCGTGGAGGGGCGAAGCCTGCTCGAGTGGAGTGCGGCTTCGTTGGGTGCGTCCCCGTGCATCGACGCCGTGCAGTGCGTGCTGCCGTCCGACGAGATCGCCCGCGAGCCGGACGAGCTCGCGCAGATTCGTGCGCGCTGGCAGGGACCGGCGCACCTGCTCGCCTTCACCGCCGGAGGCGCGCTGCGGCAGGACTCGGTGGCGGCCGGGCTCGCGGCGGCGGCGCGTGCGATGCCGGATCTCGAGTGGGTCTTGGTGCACGATGCCGCGCGATGTCTGGTGGAGCCGGCGGATGCCGAGGCCGTGCTCGCGGCCGCGCGTGCGACGGGAGCGGCGATTCCCGTCGTTTCCGTCTCCGATACCGTGAAGCGCGTCGAGGGCAATCGCGTCGCGCAGACGATTCCGCGCGAGACCCTCGGCCGCGCGCTCACGCCGCAGGCGTTCCGCGCGTCGATCCTGCACGAGGCGCACGAGAAGGCCGTGCGCGACGGGTTCGTGGGGACGGACTGCGCGTCGCTCGTCGAGCGGCTCGGCGTCGAGGTGCGCGTATGCGCGGGCCGCGAGGAGAATCAGAAGGTGACCCACGCGCGGGATCTCGAGTGGGCGGCGGCGGTGCTCGCTCGTCGCGTTCGGGCAAGGGGTGCGGGCGCATGAGGATCGGGCAGGGCTTCGACGTACACCGGCTCGTCGGCGGGCGCCTCCTCGTGTTGGGGGGCGTCGCGATCCCGCACGATCGCGGGCTGGAAGGCCACTCCGACGCGGACGTGCTCGCGCACGCAGTGGGCGATGCGCTGCTCGGTGCGATCGGCGAAGGAGACCTCGGTCGCCACTTCCCGTCGTCGGACGAGCGCTGGCGCGGCGCCTCCGGTGCGGTGCTGCTCGGCGCGATCGTCGAGCGGATGCGGTGCGTGGGCTATCGCATCGGCAACGTGGATGCGACCGTGATCGCGCAGGAGCCGCGCCTCGGCCCCTGGCAGGAGGCGATCCACACGGGACTCGTGACGATGCTCGGAGTGGAGCCGTCGCGGGTGAACGTGAAGGTGAAGAGCACCGACCGCCTGGGTGCGATCGGTCGCGGCGAGGGCATCGCCGCGCAGGCCGTGGTGCTCGTCGAGGAGACCCGCTCGTGAGCGAGCTTCGTCTGTACAACACGCGCACGCGTCGCAAGGAGCCGTTCGCTTCGCTCGAGCCCGGGCGCGCGCGCGTCTACTCGTGCGGTCCCACGGTGTACAGCCATCAGCACTTGGGGAACATGCGCGCCTATGTGTTCGCGGATCTGCTCAAGCGCACGCTGCGTTACTTCGGATGGGACGTCTTCGACGTCGTGAACATCACCGATGTGGGACATCTCACGGACGATGCCGACGCGGGCGACGACAAGATGGAGGTCGCCGCGCGTCGCAGCGGCGCGAGCGCGCAGGAGATCGCCGCGAAGTGGACGGTGGTGTTCCAGCGCGACCTCGAGAAGCTCCAGGTGCGGCCCCCGTGCGTGTGGTGCAAGGCGAGCGACCACATCGCCGAGCAGATTGCGATGATCGAGGAGCTCGAGCGCCGCGGCTTCACCTATCGCACGAGCGACGGCGTGTACTTCGATACCTCGAAGGATCCGCACTACGGCGAGCTCGCGCGGCTGTCGCTCGAGGAACAGGAGGTGCAGGCGCGCATCGAGGGTTCGAGCGAGAAGAGGAATCCGGCCGACTTCGCGCTGTGGAAGCTCTCGCCCGCCGATGGGCCGCGCCGCCAGATGGAATGGGACAGCCCCTGGGGGCGTGGATTCCCCGGCTGGCACATCGAGTGCTCGGCGATGAGCACGAAGTATCTCGGTGATCGCTTCGACATCCACACCGGCGGCGTGGACCACATCCCCGTCCACCACACGAACGAGATTGCGCAGTCCGAGAACGCGCTCGGCGTGCGTCCTTGGGTGCAGTGGTGGATGCACGGCGCCTGGCTGATGTTCGACCACGAGAAGATGTCGAAGTCGAAGGGGCGCACGGTGACCCTCGACGACCTCGAGGCGCGCGGCATCGAGCCGCTCGCGTTCCGCACCTTCCTGCTCGGTGCGCACTACCGCCAGCAGACGCACTTCTCGGACGAGGCTCTCGCGGGCGCGCGCACCGCCTACGATCGATTGCGGCGCCACGCGGCAGAGCTCGCGCGCGCACGCGATTCCAAGGACGGCGCCGCGAGCGCGCCGCTTCGCGAGCGCTTCCGCGAGGCGCTCGCGGATGACATGAACACGCCGAAGGCGCTCGCCGTCGCGTGGGAGGTCGTGCGCAGCGACGAGCTCGGATCGGTGGAGAAGTGGGCGCTCCTGCGCGACTTCGACCGCGTGCTCGGGCTCGATCTCGAGTCCGCGGCGCAGGCAACCGCCGAG
>CAZOTO010000169.1:1207-4916 GCA_964582775.1 uncultured Myxococcales bacterium | reverse complement strand
CCAACGCGGTGAGCGACTGGATGGAGATGGAGCGCGAGCGCGGCATCTCCATCACGAGCAGCGTGCTGCGCTTTCCCTACCGCGATCTGCAGATGAATCTGCTCGACACGCCCGGCCACGCCGACTTCAGCGAGGACACCTATCGCACGCTGCACGCCGTGGACGGCGCGGTGATGCTCCTCGACTGTGCGAAGGGCGTCGAGTCGCAGACGCGAAAGCTCTTCCGCGTCTGCCGCCATCGCTCCATTCCCATCTTCACCTTCGTGAACAAGATGGATCGCCCCGGCCGCGATCCCTTCGATTTGGTGGGCGAGGTGGAGAGCGTGCTGGGGATCGGCGTGTATCCCGTCACCTGGCCCGTGTTCCGCGACGGCGTGTTCCGCGGCGTGTACCACCGCCTACTCGATCGCGTGTACGTCTTCGATCTGGAGCGCGCGGGCTCGAGCGCGACGCAGGGCGCGCAGGCGGCCGAGGCTCAGGTGCTCGGCCTGGCGGACCCCGCGCTCGTCGAGGCGCTCGGCACCGAAGGAGTCGTGCGGCTGCGCGACGACATGGAGCTGCTCGATGCGGCCGGCGACGGCTTCGATCGGCCGCGCTTCGAGGCCGGCGATCTCTCGCCGCTCTTCTTCGGCAGCGCGATCAACAACTTCGGCCTCGAGCCGTTCCTGGACACGTTCTGCGAGCTCATGCCGCCGCCGAGCGCGCGTGCCGCCGCGCACGGCTCCGTGCTCGCGACCGATCCCGAGTTCAGCGGCTTCGTGTTCAAGATCCAGGCGAACATGGATCGTGCGCACCGCGACCGCCTCGCCTTCGTGCGCGTGTGCTCGGGCCGCTTCGAGCGCGGCATGAAGGTGCTCCACGTGCGCACGGGCCGGGAGCTGCGCATGGCGAATCCCGCGCAGCTCCTCGCGAAGGAGCGCAGCCTGGTGGAAGAGGCGTACGCGGGCGACGTGATCGGCGTGTTCGATCCCGGTCTGTTCCAGATCGGCGACACGCTCACCGGCGGATCGAAGCTCGAGTTCGAGCGCATCCCGAGCTTCGCTCCCGAGCACTTCGCGCGGCTCGTGCTCACCGATCCGCTGCGCCGCAAGCAGCTCACGCGCGGCATCGAGCAGCTCGCGCACGAGGGCACCGTGCAGATCTACCGCGAGCCGGGCAGCCGCGCGGGCGAGAGCATCCTCGGTGCGGTGGGCGAGCTGCAGATGGAGGTGACCAAGTACCGCCTGCGCGAGGAGTACGGCGTCGAGGTCCGCCTCGATCGGCTCGCCTATCAGGCCGCGCGCTGGGCCGTGTCGACGAAGGAGCAGCCCGTCGATCTCGATCACCTGCGGCGCGTGTGCTCGGGCCTCGTCGTGCTCGACGTGCGCGATCGCCCCGTCGTGCTGTTCGAGCACGACTGGTCCATCCGCTTGGCGCAGGAGCGCCTGCCCGACGTCGAGCTCGCCGAGACCGCCATCGGCGTCGTCGTGCGGGACGAGGAGGAGTAGGCGGGCGCGCCGCTGCCTGCGCCTTCCGCGACATCCGGCACCACGTCGGCGAAGACGAAGCCATTGCGGTCGACGACCCCCGGGTTTGCTACTGCCTTCGTCCCCGGGTGCTGCGGCGCTTCAAGGCGTTGGCCGGAAGCCTGTAGCCATCCATCGTGAGGATACGATGAACGAGCCCTCGCAATCCGGCCTTCTCGGGCGCCTGTCGTTCCTGGATCGCTACCTCACCGTGTGGATCTTCGCCGCCATGGCGGCGGGCATCGGGCTCGGCTTCCTCGCGCCGGGCGTCGTGGGCGCGCTCGAGCGGATGAGCCTCGGGACCACCAGCGTTCCCATCGCGCTCGGCTTGATCCTGATGATGTATCCGCCGCTCGCGAAGGTGCGCTACGAGGAGCTCGGCAAGGTCTTCCGCAACGGACGGGTGCTCGCGCTCTCTCTCGTGCAGAACTGGATCGTGGGGCCCGTGCTGATGTTCGGGCTCGCGGTCGTGTTCCTGCGCGACGAGCCCGAGTACATGCTCGGCCTCATCCTCATCGGACTCGCGCGATGCATCGCGATGGTCATCGTTTGGAACGATCTGGCGAAGGGGGATCGCGAGTACTGCGCGGGCCTCGTCGCCTTCAACTCGATCTTCCAGGTCCTGTTCTTCTCCGTCTACGCGTACTTCTTCGCGACGCTGCTTCCGGGCTGGCTCGGCCTGGAGAGCGCCGTGGTGGACATCACCGTCGCCGAGATCGCGCAGAGCGTGGCCATCTACCTGGGCATTCCGCTCGCTGCGGGGTTCGTCACGCGTCGGGAATTGGTGCGCCGCAAGGGGCGGTCGTGGTACGAGGCCACGTTCGCACCGCGCATCGGGCCCATCACGCTCGTCGCGCTGCTGTTCACCATCGTCGTCATGTTCTCGCTGAAGGGCGAGGCGATCGTCGAGCTGCCGCTCGACGTCCTGCGCATCGCCGTGGCCATCGCGAGCTTCGGCATCCACAGCGGTGCGGCGTTCGCGGCGGTGATCGGGCCGCTCGTCGAGGTTCCCGTGCTGATCGCGCTCGTCCACGTCGCGCTATGGCTCGGCCGGTGGTACTTCCCGGATGCGAAGCTCGACGTCCGGGGGCGCGCCTGCGAGGCCGAAGCCATTCCGGAGGCATCGTGAGCCAGGGCATCCTGTTCCTCTGCGTCGCCAACTCGGCGCGCAGCCAGATGGCCGAGGGCCTTGCGCGAGCGATGTTCGGCGATCGCGTGCGCGTGCAGAGCGCCGGCAGCGAGCCGAGCGTCGTCCATCCCTATGCGGTCGAGGTGATGCGCGAGATCGGCATCGACCTCGAGACCCATCGCTCGAAGTCCGTGCAGACCATCGATCCGGCGACCGTCGACACGGTGATCACGCTCTGCGCCGAAGAGGTCTGCCCGCTGTTCCTCGGCCACGCCGTGCGCCTGCACTGGCCCATTCCCGATCCCGCGAGCAAGGACGGCACGATCGCACGGGAAGAGATGCTCTCGCGCTTCCGCTCCGCGCGCGACGCCATCGCCGCGAAGCTCGAAGAGCACCGCCGCACCCTGCTCGACGGCTGACGGCGCCGGTGGAGCAAGCCTCTTCGCGGCGCGCCGGTGTGGGGCGGTGAGAAGCGGGCAGTGGGCCGAGCAGTGGCGCGAGCGAGAGGAACTTCACGGGCGCGCCCGTCGCATCACGTCGAACACGCGCAGGATGTACTCGCACGGCACGTCCCGATGGAACAGATCACTCATCGAGTTCACGAAGACCGAGCGGGGCCTGCGCCAACTTAGGGGAAGATCGAGCATCCGAGGCTGGAGCGTCAGCCCGAAGCCATTGCGGTAGTTCGGCTGCCCCATCGCGCGCAGCCTCGTCGCCATGCGCTCCGCATAGCAGTGCTTGCAGCCCGGGCTGATCTTCGTGCACCCCGTCACCGGGTTCCACGTGGCCTCGGTCCACTCGATGCCGGAATTCAGACCCATGTGAGCCTCGCATCATCCGGGTAGGAGCTCGCCCGGCGCTTCTCGCCGCCCATCTCTCGGTCTTCGACCTGCAGGTGGCCGCTTCTCTCCCCCTGCCTCAAGGCACCGGTCATGTGCTTCTTCAGAAAGGCGGTCCGGTTCTCGACGAAGGTGCGCACACAGAGGCCCGTCACCGCCCCCTCCGAGCGGAACTCCTCCCGTAGCTGCGCGGCCAACACCCTCGCGGGGTCGTTGTCGAAGAGCACCGTCTCGCC
>CAZOTO010000169.1:0-1197 GCA_964582775.1 uncultured Myxococcales bacterium | reverse complement strand
CATCCTCGTTCTCGCAGGGCATCGATCGTCGGCTTGTCGAAGAGCACCGTCTGGTGCAAATTCGTGGCGTCGGAGAACCGGAAGTCTCCATCAGGATTCACCTTCCACATCGATTCCTTCATCTTGATGTGGCCTCGCTCGCTGTTCGATGCAAAGAATAGATAGTACTGAGGCCGATCCTGTCGGTCACGCATCTCGAAGTAGCGCACGTACTTCGCAACGCTTGAGAGCTTCGATTGGTAGAGCCGGCGCAGCTCGTCGATGCGATTCCCCGATTCCTTGGCAATCTCAACAGCCCTAGCGTCACCGAACATGTCGGCGATGTGCCGGAGCACTTTGTCCTGCGGGTGTTCGAGGAACCGGTTGATGGCATCCACCATGAAGGTGATGAACGCTTCGCAGCGTCGGTGCTTCAGGAGGCGCTCGATCACCGAGAAAGGGATCCCCGAGAAGCCGAAGGGGTCGATGAATGCGAACGTCGGCGCCACGGCGCATTCGTCGGCCTCGATCGCGTCGAGCACCGCCCCGAACTTCTCGTGGAAGCGTCCTGCTTCTGCGGAGACTTCGAAGTGTGCGGGGATCTCGATCGAGGCCAGCTCCTGCTTAAGATGCGCCAGTCGATCGTCGCGCTCCTCGATGAACCAGAACACGATCTTTCCGGTAGTCGATCTGCGGTGGTTGGTGGCGACCTCCAGCGCGATCAAAGGTGACCCGGCCTCGCCGTTCTCGTAGCGGCCCGGTCCGGCGAACCCGTCGATGCAGACGATCCGTTCGTAGTGGGTTCCCAGGATCGGGAACCACGCCGCAAGGTATCGGCGAAGGATCTCGTGCTTCGCCGTCGTATGCGGCTCGAGCTTCCAAAGGGTCTCCTTCGGTGTCGCCATCGGTCAGCCCTCTCCTGTGGTATCCCAGCGGAATCCGGCGAGACACGGGTCCCGGCGCTCATCCTCCGTTCTTGGGCGCGACGAAGGTGTAGCTCTTCACGAGCCCGTCGAGGGTCATGTTGTCGGCGATGGCATCGTGCGGGATGAGCAGGTAGCGCCACGGCTTGCCTTGGTTCGCCTTCTCGTGCGCCGTCGCGTGCTTGCACCAGGTGGCCGCCGCGCACGCCTTGGCAAGGACGACCGGATCCTGCATGCGGTCGGCGCCCTTGGGCTCGCAGATCAGCTTCTCGGTCTCCGTCTCGACGACGAAGTC
>CAZOTO010000168.1:0-5275 GCA_964582775.1 uncultured Myxococcales bacterium | reverse complement strand
GTGAAGTCCGTTCCTCGGGCCCCCCGCACGGCGCTTGCAGCAGGGGGACTGTTTGTAAGTCCCCCTTGGCCAAGCACCGTGCCGGGGACCCGGGTCTGGGCGGCTGTCAGGTTGATCTCGAACCTGCCCTGCGGCTACCGGCGCCGGCCGGTAAGGAGGTTCGTTCCGCTTGCCTTGCCCGTCGCGATTCGGTCCCATCGCTTCTTCGCCGCCCCGGGCGAGCGCATGAGTTCGGTGAACGTGCCCCAGCTCCCTGTGATGTGAGGGATCCATCCCCAGCGAAACTTCGCGGCTCCATCGTAGCGCTCGAACCAGTCGCGCGCGGAAGCCCCGACGCATAGACATGCCTTGCCCGGTGACAACAACGCGAGGTGCTCTACCAGATGTTTCTCCGAGCAGTGCGCGATCGTTGTGCCGCCCGGGTGTCGCGCATTCTCAGCGTTCTGGCAGTAGGCAAGCTCAGCCGCGAGCATCGGTGTTCGCCGACCGTCTGGGACCAGGATTTCCAGTAGGTCGTCCACTCGCTTCCAATACTCGATGGCCCACATGGCGTTCAGCGTCGCGTCGTGAATTTCCCGGAACAACCGCTTCGGCTCCTTCCTGTATAGCTGGCGGTAGAGCTCGCGCTCGGAGCCGCTCGCCCTCCCCGGATTCTGTCCGAGGATGACAATTTCGATCTTCCCGCGAAGCGCCCCGGATGGCCGCACAAACAGTCCTCGAGGCGGCACACCATTCGCCGCCTTGTTCGTGATCGTCCTGTTGAGGTAGCCCGGACAGCGCCGATCCTTGCAGGAGGTTACTGCGATCCCGAGTCTGCGGATGCGGTCGTCCATACCTGATGTTACCCGGTCCGACTCTTGTCGCGAACACCACGGCGACTGATGCTTGCATTCGGCCACCCTCGCTGACGGAGCGGCTCCTCGCTCACCCGCGGGTGGTCGACGACCAAGCACACGACAGCGACGGGGAGATGAGCTGTGCCCTGGTCGCGCGCGTGGAGGCATGCGACCAGGCCGCCAAGCTCAAACTTCTGGTGCCACAACGCGGAGGGCCCGTGGCCGCTCACGCAGCGGCAAGTGCACGTTTTTCACCGCCGAAGCGAATCATCCGCCCGCGCACCGTCACCCAACAGAGCCTGAGCGGCTCCTTCACGTCGAGGAGCTCGACCGCCTGCCTTCGCGCGTCCGGGCTCAGGTGCGCGTACCGCATCGTCATCTCGATCGTGCTGTGCCCCATGAGCTCCTGCACGGTCTTGAGCGGCGCCCCGCGCATCACCAGATGGCTCGCGAACGTGTGCCGCAGCACGTGCCACCCGATCCGCCGGAGCCCTGCCGCCTTCGCCGAGCTCCAGAGCGGCCACTTGGTCGCACCCCTGGGGAGCATCGAACCGTCCTCCGCCGAGAACACGAGCGCACCCCGTCTTGGATGCTCCTGCAATGCGGCGAGCGCCAGCTTGCTCAGGCCCACCTCGCGGCTCCGTCCGTTCTTCGGCGTTCCGACCACGCCACGCGCAACGGCGCGCCGGACCATGAGACGCCCCGCCTCGAGGTCAACGTCGATCCACCGTAGCGCGAGGAGCTCCCCGAGCCGGAGCCCCGTGCGGCACGCAACCAGGATCATCGTTCGCCACTCCGGCGCAGCCGCGGTGATGAGCTGGTCTGCCTCCTCGAAGGTCAGGAAGTCGAAGTCGGGCGCCGGGGACCGCATCCACTTTATCGGCGGGATTGCGGCGAGCACACGCCACTCCACCGCAGTCGCGAGCATCTTCCGGAGCACAGTTAGGTGGTTGTTGATGGTCTTGCGCGAGACCTGAGCGTGCAGCTTCTTCGCCTTGTACGCCTCGATCTCCGGCGGCCCGATCCGGTCGAGCGCCAGCTCGCCCAGCTCCGGCACCAAATGCACCCGCAGGATGGTCCGCTTCGACTCGACCTCGCTCGGCTTGTTGTTGGTGGCGACGTAGGTGTCCATGAAGCGCTCCGCGAACTCCGCGAGCTTGGGCGCGTCCGCCGCCGCGGCCACTTTCTCGTCGGCGGCCAGCAGCTCGGCGCGGATCTCGTGCTCAAGCCTCTCTGCGGCGCGCCGCGCCTGGACCGGGGCCACCCGCTGCACACGGCGGACCCGACCGTCTTTGCCGACAACCTGAACGTCAATCGCCCACGCCTCGTGCGAGACGCCTTGGCAATCGACCCACTTCCTACGCCGGACGCTCATCGGGCCCGTGCCTTCGTGTCGCCTTCCTCGAGCCAGCGAACGAACACGTCGCGCGAAACGCGAATGCACCGCCCCAGGCGCCGAACGCCGGGAACGCCCCCGTCGGCAATCGCGGCGTAGGCGGTCTTGCGGTTTACGCGCATGAGGTCGGCGACCTCTTCGACAGTGAGAACAGGCGGAAGGGTGTCGAGGCAAGGCGAAGCATCCATGACATTCTTATAATTCATTTGCATTCAATTGCAAGGGTTGACTGCACCGCCCCAACCACGAAAACTCGACTCGTGCCCACGATGGCGAAGCGGCCCCGAGGTCGACCTCGCGCAAGCGAGACCAAGCTCTCGCGGTGGATCGACGCCGCCGGCACGACGCGCGAGGCCTTCGCCAAGAAGCTGGGAGTAAACCGCACCTATCTCGACATGCTCTGCCGCGGTGCACGACGGCCCGGACTCGCTCTGGCGTTGGAGATCGAGCGGCTCACCCGCGGCGGCGTTCCCGCGGCCGCGTGGGTCAAGCAATCGTCCGACGGAGATTGATCGAAATCACGTCGTCGTCGTCGGGCCTGTGGGTGTGTGGGCAAGCCGCAGGCTTGTCCAAGCGGCTGGGGGCGAGCGGGCCGTGCCTCGCCGCACAATGACGGCTCGTCCCCAGCCGCGGCACATCCACAGGCCGCTCTCAAGTACACTGTGCAGGAGCAGCGCGCAGGCCCGGTCGGCCGCCTCCGCCGCCGAGGGACTTCACGATGACCAAGCTCACTCTCAGCCAGCTTTCCACTCTCCTCTTTCGCGCCTGCGATGACCTGCGCGGCAACATGGATGCCTCGGAGTACAAGGAATACATCTTCGGCATGCTCTTTCTGAAGAGGCTCTCGGACCTCTTCGAACAGGAGCGTGAGCAACTCGCCAAGGATCTCAAGTCCAAGGGCATGGCCGACAAGGTCGTCGCGGCCCAGCTCGACAACCCGGACAAGTACACCTTCTTCGTTCCCGAGGAAGCGCGCTGGTCGACGATTCGCCACCTCAAGACCAACGTGGGCACGGCGCTGAACAAGGCGCTCGAGGCCCTCGAGGACGCGAACGTCGATGCGCTCCAAGATGTGCTCAAGGGCATCAACTTCAACCGCAAGATCGGCCAGCGCACTCTCGACGACGACACCCTCTCGAACTTCATCCAGAACTTCGAGAAGATCCCGCTGCGCGACGAGAACTTCGAGTTCCCCGATTTGCTCGGCGCCGCGTACGAGTACCTGATCAAGTACTTCGCTGACTCGGCAGGCAAGAAGGCCGGCGAGTTCTACACGCCTGCCGACGTGGTGCGCACGTTGGTCGAGGTCGTTGAGCCGCAGCCGGGGATGAGTGTCTACGACCCGACCTGCGGCTCGGGCGGCATGCTCATCCAGACGCGCGACTACATCCGTGAGATCGGCGGCGACCCGCGGGACCTCTCGCTCTTCGGCCAGGAGAGCATCGGGACCACGTGGTCCATCTGCAAGATGAACATGCTCCTGCACGGCATCGCCCACGCCGACATCCGGCAGGAAGACACGATCCGCAGGCCGCAGCACAAGGACGACAACGGCGAGCTCAAACGCTACGACCGCGTCCTAGCCAATCCTCCGTTCAGCCAGAACTACATCAAGAAGGACATCGAGTACCCCGGCCGCTTCGCCGTCTGGCTCCCCGAGAAGGGCAAGAAGGCCGACCTGATGTTCGTGCAACACATGCTCGCCGTGCTCAAGGGCGACGGCAAGATGGCGACCGTCATGCCGCACGGTGTGTTGTTTCGTGGCGGCGAAGAGCGCGAAACGCGGCGTCATTTCATCGAGCGCGGCTGGCTCGAAGCGGTCATCGGGCTGCCGGCGGGCTTGTTCTACGGTACGACCATCCCGGCTTGCGTGCTCGTGCTGAACAAGAAGGACGCGCCCAAGCGCAAGCACGTCGTTTTCATCAACGCGGACCGCGATTACCGTGAGGGCAAGGCGCAGAACTTCCTGCGCGCGGAGGACATCTCGCGCATCGTCCACGCATTCCGCGCGCTCACGAGTGGTGAGCGAGACGAGCTGCCGGGCTATGCCCGGCGCGTCACCGTCGCGGAGATCGAAGGCGAGGACTACAACTGTAACATCCGCCGCTACGTGGACAACGCCCCGCCGCCGGAGCCCCACGACGTGCGCGCACATCTTCACGGCGGCGTGCCCAAGAGCGAGGTCGATGCCCTCGAGCACTTCTGGATGAACTACCCCGACCTCCGAGTGCGTTGCTTCCAGCCACGTTCCGGGCCGCACGCACACGCCAATGCCTATGTCGACTTCAAACCCGATGTGACTGATCGCCGTGCCCTCGCTGACATCGTGAACGGCGACAAGAGCGTGGCTGCTGCTCACGAGGCGTTTCTGAAGACCCTCGAAACCTGGTGGATGAAGCACCTCCCGGGCATCGAGGCGCTCGCGCCGACCAACGGCAAGAAGGGCAACGTCTACGCCCTCCGGCGAAGGCTGCTCTCCTCCATCGAGCAGACCTTCGCCGGCACCAAGCTCCTGACTGGGCACCAAATCCGCGGCGCGTTCGCGCGCTACCTCGACGAGCTGAAGGCCGACCTCAAGTCCATCGCCGCCAGTGGCTGGGGCCCCGAGCTCATCCCCGATGCCGACATTCTCGAAAGCCAGTTCCCCGAGGTGCTCGCCGAGCTGGAGCAGAAGCGCGCCCGGCTCGCCGAGCTTGCGGCCCTCTTCGCAGCCGCCGACGAAGAGGACTATGAAGACGCGGACGACATCGGCGTCCTGCCGGGCGACCAGGTCAAGGAACTCAAGGCCAAGCTCAAACAGCTCAAGGGCGAGGCCAAGCTCGCGAAGCGCGACCCGAACCTCGGCGACCATAAGGCTTACGAGAAGGAAGCCGCCGCCGTGGAGTCCAGGCTCGCACGGCACAAAGCGCTCGAGGACGAGGCCAAGCAACTCAAAGCGGATCTTCGCGCCACCGAGAAGAAGCAAGACGACCTGGTAGCCGCCGCTCGCGAGAAGATCGACCGAGACGAAGCGCGGAAGGTCATCATCGACCGGCTGCATCGC
>CAZOTO010000167.1:0-5423 GCA_964582775.1 uncultured Myxococcales bacterium | reverse complement strand
CCGGGGTCTTCGTCGTGTAGAACGGGTCGAAGATGCGCTCGAGCGTCTCTCTGGGAATCCCCGGCCCATCGTCGATTATGTCGATTGCAACCGCATCCGGAGCCCGGCGCGCCGAATGGTTTACCCCTTCCGGATCCCCCCTTCGCCGCTCGAGCCTCAGACCCGCGGCGATCCTCCTGCCTCGGATCTCGACTCGACGCCCGCCGCCCTCCCGGAGCGCATCTGCCGCATTCTCGATCAAGTTAACCAGGACCTGCTCCGCGCGCAGACGATCGACCACGACCCCAGGAAGATCCGGTGGAAGCGCAACCACTAGAGCGATGCTGTCGAGGCGCGCCTGTCCCGACAGGCGACTCACCACGCGATCGACGAGATCCGAGGGACTCATCCGCTCGAGGCGTATGGACTCGGGGCGTGCGAGATCGAGGAACTCGCGAGTCAGATCCCTGATTCGAAGGGCCTCGGCTCGAATCCGACCGGCGACATCGACGCCTCGAGGCGACAGTCCGGACTCTCGCTGCAGCACCTCGGCGTACGTGAGAATGGCCGCCGCCGGGTTGCCGACCTCGTGAGCGACGCCCGCAGCGAGCTGCCCCACGGTCGCCAGCCGCTCGCTTCGCGACAGAGAATCCTTCGCCCGAAGGAGCGCATCCCGCTCGCGCTCGAGCGCCTCCGCCATTCGATCGAAACTAGCGCCAAGCATTGCGATTTCGTCCACGCCCAACTCACCCACGCGCGAGGAGAGATCTCCGCCGGCAATTCGCTCCGTCGCGCGACCCAGCTCGTGGATGCGATCCACGAGCCTTCTACGAAGAAGGAAGCTTCCGAACACGACGAACACCGCAGCTCCGATCACGAGTACCCATGCACCTGAGAGCAGAAGCGGTCTCACCCGCTCGATGAGATCCTCGCGAGAAACACGTCCTACAAGGAACCCCGAGGGGCGCCCTGGAGATCGCAGATGCACGACGACGACCAGATCTCCGAAAAAGACCGACCCTCGCTGCACGACCTCTCCGTGTCGACGCGCATCCTCGAGGAGCTCTTCGAAGCCGTCCCCCGGACGATCGGAGGCGGGGACGTTTCTCACGAGAACACCTCGCTCGTCGAGCACCACAAACTCGCCACCCAGGGCTCTCGATCCGAGCACGTGGACCAGGGCAGCCAGATCGCCGAGCTGCGCCATCTCGCCTGCGAACATTCGCACGAGATGCCGGGTTCCGATCCGCATCCGTTCGAGCGCCTCGTCCTCCACGACCCGAGCAGTCGTCGAGCCGAGAACAACGGCGACCACCGATAGACCCGCGAGCACGACGACGAAGAGGCTCGCGACGATCTCGAACTGGAGCCCGCGACCCGCGCCTTGCCCGTTTGCCGAGCTCACACGAGCCTCAACCACGAATACACGTGATCGACGAGCGCGGGGGGGGCGAGCAGGAAGAACGCGCCCGCCGCAGCGAGTGCAGGCCCGAAGGGAATCCGGGTGCGCCGGTCGCCGCCGCGAAACCCGATCAGGAAGACGGCCCACACGAGCCCGATGAGCGATCCCATCACCATGACACCGAACGTCGCCTCGAGCCCGAGAAATGCACCCATCATCGCCACGAGCTTCACGTCGCCCATCCCCAGTCCGATCTCTCCCCGCCTCCACTCATAGAACGCAGAGATTGCCCACATCAGTCCGCCTGGAACGATGACACCGAGCACTGCGTCGCCGAGTGATGGTGATCCGAGGGAGAACGCAGCAAAGCCGAGCCCGACGACCAAGCCGGGGACCGTGATCCCGTTTGGAATGATTCGATGCTCCGCATCGATCCACGTCGCGGCGATGAGCGACGCGATCAGCCACCACTGCGCGAGCACCCGTGGCCCGACGCCACTGTCGAGCGATCGCCACGCGACGAGCACGAACGCGGCTCCGGTCATCGCCTCGACCAGCGGATAGCGGGCCGAGATGGGATTGCCGCAGCCGTGACAACGGGCACGGAGCACGATCCACGACACGATCGGGACATTTGCCCAGCCGGGAATCGACCATCCACAGCTCGGGCAGCGCGATCGCGGCTTCACGATCGACTGCCCGCGCGGAACCCGATGGATCACCACGTTCAGAAACGAGCCGACGCACGCTCCCAGGGCGAATACCGCACCGAGAAGAGGTGCGACGGGTTCCCCGATCGATTCCATACGCCGAGGATACGGCGTCGGCTACCGGAAGTCCCGGCGCTGGAAGAGGACCATCGAGCCCAAGAGCAGTGCCGCCGAGTAGAGCAGCACATAGGCTCCCGCCGCCCAGAGGCGTGCGGCCGGAAGAGGCGTCCCGGAGGCCGCATCGGACTTGAAGTCGATGCGATCGAGGTTCGGAAGCGACCAGTACAACGCCTCGGTGAGCGCCTTCATGCCTTCGATCTCGCTGTTCGCGCCGAAGGTCCGAAGATCCGCGAGCAGGTGTCCCGTGATCCACAGGGCGATCGTGAACATCCCAGCCAGGTACGGCGTAGTGAAGCTCGTAAAGAACATGGCCACCGCAGTCACCAGCGCGAGCTCTGCGTAGACGAAGGCGACACCCCATAGCAGGACGGCGTCGAGCTGGGATCCCTTCCAGACCAGGACGCCGACGAAGCATCCGGTCATGAGCGAGATCTCGAGAGCGAGCAGCGAGAGCAGCCCGAAGTACTTGCCCAAGATGAACTCCCACCGGCGTACGGGCTTCGAGAGCATCGAGTACACCGTACGTTGCGAGATCTCGCGATACACCAGGTTGATCCCGACGAATATCGCGATCAACACCCCGAAGAATGCAATCGCCGAGAGGCCTACGTCGCGGTAGATCCGCTCTGCATCTCCGATGTGGAGCTGCGCCAGCAGGATCGAGCTCGCGATCATGAGCGCTGCAAACAAGAGCAGGTTGTACAACAGCTTGTCGCGGACCGCCTCGCGGTACGTGTTCTTCGCAACGACCCACACCCGTATCCACGAGCTCACGGCCGCGACTCCTCTCGAATGTCCGCCACCAGAAGGTCTTCCAGACTTTGCCGATGGGGCGCCAGACTTCGGATCCTGCCTTGGTGCTCGCGCACGCGATCCAGAGCCTTCTCCGCCGAGGCCTCTTCGGCGAAGTCGAACTGGAATCGCCCACCCTGAACGACCGCGCGCTGCGAATCCGCTCGAAGCTGCTCGTAGAGGGACTCGGAGATTCCCTCTACCACGAGCTCCACGCCCGTGATCTCCTGCCCCAACAGGTCATCGAGATATCCCTGCCGAACGATGCGGCCATTCGTGATCATCGCCACCTGATCGCAGATCATCTCCGCGTCCTGCAGAATGTGCGAGGTGAAGAAGACCGTCTTGCCCTCGTCCCGCAGGGACAGAATCAGGTTGCGGACGTCCTTGCGGCCGAGCGGATCGAGGCCGGACATCGGCTCGTCGAGGATCACGGTGTCGGGGTCACCGATCAGCGCCTGCGCAAGGCCGGCGCGCTGCCGCATCCCCTTCGAGTAGCGACGAATCTGCCGATCGGCGGCATGCGTCAGGCCCACCCGCTCGAGCAGCGCGGGGATTCGCTCGCGCAGCAGCGTCTTCGGGATGTTCAAGAGCTGACCGTGCATCTCGAGGAACTCGGTCGCGGTGAGATACTCGTGGAAGAAGGTTCCCTCGGGAAGGAAGCCGAGCCCTTGGCGGGAGTCCGGGTTCCCGACGGGGATGTCATGGATCCAGGCCTGTCCACGCGTCGGAAGGATGAGGCCGGTGAGCATCTTGATCGTGGTCGTCTTTCCCGACCCATTGGGACCGAGGAAGCCGAAGATCTCCCCCTCGCGAACCTGCAGATCGATGCCGCGAACGGCCTCCACGGGCCGCATCCAGAAGCCCGTGCGAAAGGTCTTCGCGAGCCCCACTGCTCGAATCCGACTCATGCCTAGCTCGCCTCCCCCAGAACTCTGATGCGCAGTCGCTCGAACTCCATCGCGCTCATGGCGCGGCCATCGCGAACCGAATACGGACCTCCTCGAGGATCGCGCGGCTCGCGTGGCAGAAGCCCAGCATCGACGAGTGCGGGAACATCCGCGGGATCCGTCCCTCTCGTCTCCCGAAACTCTGCAATCGCCGCATCGATTCGGTCGAGATCGCGATTGATCCAGACGTCCGTCATCCGCTTCTGGAGCTGCTCGCGCAGGGCTGGGTGCTGCTCCTGCTCGAGCCGCGTTGCCAGGAAGGCGAGAGCGGTATCCGGATCGCCCGCCTGCGAGTAGAGGCGGCTGGCGAGAAGCGGCAAATAGGGTGGCCCTCCTCGCTTCGCCGCCTCCTCGATCCAATATGCTCCCTGGCGGTAGTCGCCCTTCTCCATGAAGTAGTTGAAGCCGAGCAAGAAGTAGATCCGCCAGTAGTCGCTATGGAGGGTCCCTTTTTCGAGCAGGCGAATCGCCGCATCCGCATCCATGCGAAGGCCCGAGAGGACCGAGTTCATCAGGACGTAGACGCTCGCGAAGTGCGGATCGATGTCCGTGACCAGGTGTGCGAGGCCTTCGGCCGCGGGATAACCCGCATTACCCGTGCGGGGATCGCCTACGTAGTAGACCGTTCGAAACCAGAATAGGTCTGCGACCAGACGCTCGAACCCGAGCGAGCCGACCCGGAGGGCCTTTCCATTCGGCAGGGCTCCGACGTCGCCCGCGACGGCACGGGCCTCGGTCCACCGCTCGAGACCGAGATTCACGCGATGAACGCATACACCTGCCGCGAGGAGCATCGCGAGCAGGACGACTTCGATGGGGATCCTACGAGATGCGATCACGCTGCGCGAATCGGCCGCCTCACCATGCTCCTTTACCGCTTGTTGCGTACGGTCGGACGGGGCGTTCCCGCGCGATCAGAACACCTCGAGGCCGTAGCTCACGTCGTCGCATGGCCCCACCTGTCGACTGACGACGATTCCTGTCGATGGCTGGAGCACTTGACTGCACCCGAGAACGGGCCCAAGACTCAACACTCCCTGGACGTTTGGCATCGTCACCCCCCAGATGTTGAGGATCCCATCACCATCGATGTCGGACTCCGCTGCAGCGAAGAACTCCGCCGCAGCGAATGCCAATCCGTTTCCAGCAGTCTGAACCTCGTAGTTGTAATAAACGTCGCCTTCGGGAGCCCACCCGATGTGGCAGTGACCGGCATCTCCCGGCTGAGGGGGCTGATTCGGGCAGAGTACCGTTCGATCCCACTCCTGCTTCTGCGAAGTCACCGGATTTCCAGGTGCCGGGATCCAGCCAAGAAACGTTCCCGCTTCCGCGAAGTAGCTTTCCTCGGCCGTCTTGATCCCAGCCAAATTGACCTTTCCCTCTCCCGCCTTTGCCCGGAGCTGGAACCGCATGAAGTTCGGAATGGCGATGGCTGCCAGAATCCCGATGATGGCGACTACGATCATGAGC
>CAZOTO010000166.1:0-5445 GCA_964582775.1 uncultured Myxococcales bacterium | reverse complement strand
CGCCGCCCACGACCTGCGCCGCCTCGCGCACGAGGTTGCCCGCGTGGAAGCGATCGGTGATCTCCTTGCTCACGGTGTTCCTCCTCGCCAACCAGAACGGCGCCACCGTTCCTGTCATCGGCGCACTGGCCCTGTCGGGAGCCCTCGCCGGATTCCTGCGGTTCAACGTGCCGCCGGCGCGGATCTTCCTGGGAGATGCGGGATCGATGGGTGTCGGATACGCGACCGCGGTTCTCGCGCTCGCGTCCTACAACAAGGGACCGACGGCCATCGTCCTGATCGTCCCCTTGATGGTCCTGGGCGTTCCCCTGCTCGATACGGTGCTCGCGATCGTGCGGCGCGTTCGCAACTACGTGCTCGTGAGTGGGCGCAGCGAGCTCCGCGCGGGAGGTGTGCTCCGCGCGATTGCGAGCGCCGACCGCGGCCACATCCATCACCTGCTGCTGCGCATGGGTCTGTCCGTATCGCAGGTGCTCGCGGTTCTCTACGCGTCGGCAGCGGGCCTTGCGTTGCTGGGTGTGGCTACGCGAGCGGCAGGCCCCGAGGTTCGCTGGGGGCTGTGGCTTGGGCTGATCGGAGCGAGCTACGTGGTTCTCTCGATGCTCGAGCAGAGGGTCGCCCGGCGCGAGGCGCGTGCGCGCGATCGGGATGCCCAGTTGGCAGCGCTCTCCGCATCGACGGGCGCAGATGCGGCGGAGCAAGGACGGCAGCATGTCGCTGGCTAGTGCCAAGAGGGCGATGCGACATGATCGCGCGGGTCTCCCGGAGGATTTCACCGGCCGTAGGATCTTGATCGCGGACGACGACCCGAGCATCCGCGAGTGGCTGGCGCACTTTGCGAAGGAGCGTGGTTTCGAGGTCGAGGCGGTGAGCTCGGGCGAGCAAGCGATGGCCGCGTTTCGCATGCGTCCGCCGGACCTGGTTGCAATCGACCTCGGGCTTCCCGGCCTCGGAGGACTCGCCACGCTCAAGGCGATGCGAGAGATCGATGCGCGTGTTCCGATCGTGATGGTCTCGGGGCAAGGTCCGACCCAGACGATCGTCGAGGCCGTTCGGCTCGGCGCCACGGACTTCTTGCGCCTGCCGCTCGAGCCCGACGAGCTCGAAGGAGCGTTTCGCAAGGCTCTCGGATCCCAGGGGCGACGCCCCTTCGGATCCGTGGTCCCGAGCCGCGATGCGGACCACTCGTGGAAAGAGGCCGAAGTCCTGTTCCGGGGAGCGAGCGAGCGGATGCGCGCGATCGCGCGGGTCATCGATCGCGTCGCGGACACCGACATCACCGTGCTGATTCGGGGGGAGAGCGGGACGGGAAAGGAGCTCGTTGCACGTGCGCTCTACGAGCGGTCGAGCCGGAGGGATCGCACGTTCGTGAAGGTGAACTGTGCGGCGCTCCCCGAGGCGCTGCTCGAGAGCGAGCTCTTCGGCTACGAGCGCGGCGCCTTCACGGGAGCGGAACGCCGCAAGCTCGGCAAGTTCGAGATCGCGGATGGCGGGACGATCTTTCTCGATGAGATCAGCGAGATGCCGCCGAGCCTACAGGCGAAGTTGTTGCAGGTCCTCCAGGATGGGCAGTTCGCGCGGCTTGGCGGAGATCGCGACGTCTCCGTCGATGTCCGGATCGTGGCGGCGACGAATCGCAACCTCGAGGAGGCGGTTCGGGAGGGGGTGTTCCGGGAGGATCTCTTCTATCGGCTCAACGTCGTGAGCGTGGAGCTTCCGCCGCTTCGCGAGCGCCGCGAGGAGATCCCCTGGCTCGTGGAGAAGTTCCTCCGCCGCTACTCGCAGGAGTACCGTAGGCCCTACACGCCGATGTCCGAGACGCTGGCGGCGATTCTGGGCGCCTATTCGTGGCCAGGAAACGTGCGCGAGCTCGAGAACCTGATGAAGCGCCTGGTCGTCCTCGGCGACGAAGCACCGGTGCTTCACGAGCTCGAGTCCCGGGCGGTTCGTGTCGCGCCTGCCGAGCCGCTCCTCCCCACCGAGCTCGAGAACTTCCTGGCCGGCAGGACCGACCGGGTGAACCTCAAGCGCGTGGGACGGGAAGCGGCGCAGGCGGCCGAGAAGCGCGTCATCCAGCGCGTGCTCGAGCGAACGCGTTGGAACCGGCGGGAAGCAGCCGAGATCCTGCAAATCAGCTACAAGGCCTTGCTGTACAAGATCCGCGACTCGGGGCTCGCGGATCCGGTATAGGGGCGCCCGTCCGCGAAGAAGGTTTCGTAGGCGCGTGCGCTCCGTGTCGTAGGAGTGGGAAGCGGTGACAACACGAATTCCAAGGCTGTCGGTTCGTACGGTGCGCCGAGCGATCGTGGCCGGAGCGGTGGGTATCGGCATGGCGCTCTCGGCCTGCTCAGGGACGCTGCGCGAGCGGCCTGCACCGGTCGATGCGGAGACCCAGGCCTCGCTCGCCCAAGAGGAGTATGTGATTGGGCCTCTCGACGTGCTTGCGATCACCGTGTGGCGACAGCCGGAGCTGAGCCTCGGCGAGGTGGTCGTGCGCAACGATGGCAAGGTCTCCTTCCCCTTGCTCGACGACATCGAGGCCGCGGGGCATACGCCTCTCGAGCTGAAGCAGGCGATCACCCAGCGGCTCGAGGAGTACGTGACCGCACCTCAGGTGACCGTCGTCGTCCGGCAGATCAACTCCAAGGCGGTCTACGTCCTGGGCGAGGTGGCGCGGCAAGGACGCATGCCCCTCACCACCGGGATGCGGGTGGTCGATGCGATCTCGGTGGCGGGCGGTTTCAGTGCGTTCGCGGGGAAGGATCGCATCAAGGTGATTCGGGAGCACGGCGGCGCGCAGGAGTTCGTCTTCGACTACGACGCCTTCGTGAAGGGAAAGAACCTGGAGCAGAACATCCTGCTCCTTCCAGGAGACCGCATCGTTGTTCCCGAGGAACGACCGTTCTGGCAGCCGTAGGCGAGCGTTCGCGCTGATCGCTGCACTCTCGCTAGGGCTCGTGGGCTTGCTGCCGGGCCTCGCGCGTGCGGACCGCGCGTCCCTCGGTGCTTCGGTCAACGTCACCCAGGAGCACGACGACAACGTCTACTCGGACGAGGATGACGAGCGATCGAGCCTGGTCACGTTCGTGACACCGGGTCTGCGGCTGCGACAGGAGGGCGACCGCGGACATGCCTTTGTCGACGTCGGCCTGCGGTCTCGCACGTACTGGAGCGAATCGGATCTCGATACCGTAGATCGCTTCGGACGTCTCGATCTCGAGCGCAAGCTCACACCGCGCGCCACGCTGTTCTCGACGGCTCGGGTCGACTTGGCCGATGACGCCGACACGATCGAGGACGATGGCCGCGTCCTGCAGGGCGGACGCGACGATGCGCGGCTCGTCGAGGGCTCCCTCGGAATGCGCTACGCGATCGGGCTACGAACGCAGCTCACGACGTCGGTTTCGTATGCGGGGCGCGACTACGGCGATCGGCGCTCGAGCTACGATCAGAGCCGGCGCGACAGCGACTTCTACCTGGCGAGCGCGACACTGCAGCGAGTGCTCGGCCTGAAAGATGTGTTCGAGCTCAACGCCGGCTACCAACGCAATCGCTTCGACGATCTGCGCCACATCCCGCTCGGCGCGGGTGAGACCACGGACGACGTCTACAGCGCAACGGCGTCGTGGCGCCGGCAATGGAGTGCGCGGTGGAGAACCGTTGCCACGGGAGGCGTGCGCCGGCTTCGCTCGGAGCAGGAGGATGCCGTGGTGAACCTGAACCCGATCTTCCGCTTCTTCCCCCCGTCGCTGTGGGAGCTCTTCGCCGTGCGCGATGACACGACTTCGGCGTCGTCTGGTCTCATCGGAAGCTTCTCGCTCACGCGTGCCTTTCGCCGCTCCCAGCTCGATCTTGGGGTGAGCTACCTCACACAGGCGACGGGTGGCCTTGGATCGACCCTCGATACCACGAGCCTCACGGGCGCGTTTTCCCATCGGATGTCCGAGCGGGTGACGGCGCGGCTCGATGCGCGCTACGACAAGAGCCGCTCGGCCATGGACGACGATCGCGGCTTTGATCGGAAGTACGACTTCGAGTATGCCGACATCGCGCTGCGCCTCGACTGGCGCGCGCGCAAGCGCTGGCTCACCTTCGCCTATGCGAGATTCGCCAAGCAGCGATCGGACGGCGATCTCTCGGTCCAGGAGTACGACCGCATGCGTGTCGGCATCGGGCTGCAGTACTTCTACGACCACGATCTGTGATGGATGCGAGCGGCGTGGGAAAGGAAACGAGAATGGGAAGCGACCGCAGATGCGCGTTGATCACGGGAATCACGGGCCAGGATGGCTCCTATCTGGCAGAGCTCCTGTTGGAGAAGGGCTACCGTGTGGTAGGCATGGTGCGTCGATCGAGCACCGAGAACTTCGAACGCATCCAGCACTTGGTCGATCGTCTCGAGCTGCGACAGGCAGATCTGCTCGATCAGCTCTCGATCGTGAACTTGCTGCACGAGGTCGAGCCGACCGAGGTCTACAACCTGGCCGCGCAGTCGTTCGTCCCCACGAGCTTCTCGCAGCCGCTGCTCACCGGCGAGTTCACGGCTCTCGGTGTGACGCGCATGCTCGAGGCGATTCGGCTCGTGAACCGCAACATCCGTTTTTATCAAGCGTCCTCGAGCGAGATGTTCGGAAAGGTAAGGGAGACGCCGCAACGCGAGACCACGCCCTTCCATCCGCGCAGTCCGTATGGTGTTGCGAAGCTCTACGGCCACTGGATCACGGTGAACTACCGCGAGAGCTACGACTTGTTCGCGTGCAGCGGCATCCTGTTCAACCACGAGTCGCCACGCCGAGGCCGCGAGTTCGTCACCCGGAAGATCGCGGAGGGTGCGGCTCGAGTTGCGCTCGGCGTGAGCGATCACCTCCTCCTCGGCAATCTCGATGCGAAGCGCGATTGGGGGTTTGCCCCCGAGTACGTCGATGCGATGTGGCGCATGCTGCAGCAGGGCGAGCCCGACGACTACGTGATCGGAACGGGAACACATCACACGCCGCGCGACTTCTGCGAGATCGCTTTCGCCCGCGTGGGGCTCGACTATCGCGACTATGTCCGCATCGACCCCAAGCTGCTCCGGCCCGCCGAAGTCGACACGCTGCTCGCCGATCCGAGCAAGGGGCGTCGGGAGCTCGGCTGGGAGCCGCGTACCAGCTTCGAGGAGCTCGTGCACATCATGGTGGATGCGGAGCTGGAGCGTCTCCGCGCGGAGAAGACGAGTCGGGAGGGCTGAACGAGTGCGAATTCTCGTTACCGGAGGAGCGGGCTTCATCGGGTCGCACTTGGTCGAGGCGCTGCTCGATCGCGGAGACGAGGTCGCCATCCTCGATTCGTTCCACGAGTTCTATCCCCGCGAGGTGAAGGAGCGCAATCTGCGCGGGATTCGCGGCCATGCTCGCTTTGCGGGACTCTTCGAGGGAGATCTGCGCGAGGCGAAGGCCGTGGCGC
>CAZOTO010000165.1:0-5466 GCA_964582775.1 uncultured Myxococcales bacterium | reverse complement strand
CGCGTGGCGCAGCGGCCCTCGGAGGGAGCGCTGTCGCCGCCCCAGTACGCCACGCCCCGGCACACCCGCGTGTAGGGCCCTTCGATCTTTCGGTTCTGGACCTCGGGATCGAACGTCCAGCGCTCGGCGCCGGTCTCGGGATCGATCGCGATCACCCGGCTGAACGGCGTGCAGAGCACGAGCTGATCGTCCGCGACGATCGGCGTGACGCTGAGGCTCGTCTTCGTGTCGGTCTCGCCGCCGTTGCTGAAGTCGCCGTGGCGATACGTCCAGGCGACGCGCAGGCGATCCACGTTGTCGCGCGTGATCTGCGTGAGCGGGCTGTAGCGAAGCCCGCCCTTGTCTCCGCCGTACTCGGGCCAGCTCGCCGTGGGGCCGGAGGTGTCGACGACGGCGGAGCTGCGGCTGCAGCTCGCGGAGCCGAGCAGCAGGGGCACCAGGAGCAGAAACACGACGGGAATCAGCGGCATGGAGGAGCTCCCGAGGACGCGGAGCCGAGGCTCTGCTCCAGGATGGCGATGTGCTGCGGAGACATCGGCGCGCAGTGCGTCATGCCGCCGTCGACGAAGATCGTGCTGCCCGTGATGCCGGCGCCGGCCTCCGAGGCGAGCAGGAGCAGCGGACCCGAGAAGTCCTCGAGGCCGTTCGCGCGCCCGATCGGCAGCGCGGCTCCGGTCTCGACGGGAACCTGCTCCGTGAACGTCTCGACGAACTTCTCCGTCGCCACGATGCCCGGGCACAGCCCGTTCGCGGTGACTCCGTAACGGCCGACCTCGGCCGCGAGATGCCGCGTGAAGGCCATGAGCGCGCCCTTCGACGTGCCGTACGAGGGCACGGTCACCATCCCCAGGACTCCCGACGGCGACACCACGTTCACGACGCGGCCCCAGCGGCGCTCGATCATCTCGGGAACGCATGCGCGCACCATGCGGAACGCTCCGTTGAGGTTCGTATCGATCACGCTCACCCACTCGTCCTCGTCCATGAGGGTGACCAGGCCGGGCGGGAAGATGGCGGCGTTGTTCACGAGGATGTCGACGCGCCCCTTCCACCGGCGGACCTCGTCCACCGCCGTCTGCACCTGCTCGGTGGAGCGGACGTCGCATGCGATGGGCAGCACCCGGTCGCCGCGCCGGCTCATCTCGCCGGCAACACGCTCGAGGGGCTCACGACGCCGTCCGGTGATGGCGACGGCCGCTCCGGCACCGGCGAGCGTCGCAGCGAGCGCGGCACCGAGGCCGGTCCCACCCCCGGTGACGATCGCCACCCTCCCCTCAAGGGACATCGACGGATTCTTCACGCGAGCCACCTCCGTCGCGCCGGGTGGATCGAGTACTCGCACACGCCCTGCGCGCGGCGCCCGTCGTCGAGCTCGAAGTCGAAGAAGCCCTCGTAGCAGTCGACGGGGTTGTCCAGGCAGTTGTCGCCGCGATACCAGAGCTTCACTTCGCCGTGCTTCTTCGTCGTGCGCGCGCGAAGCGTGCGTCCGTCGGGAAGATCGATCCGGAAGCGAAGCCCTTCCGCCGTCTGGCCGCTCGCATCGAGCAGGACCTCGGCCTCGACACCGCGCAGTGCATGGCTTCCGACCTCGTTCGAGAGGATGCCGACGGTGGCCATGCCGAGCCGGCTCCCCTTCGGCGAGCCCAGGGCGCAGATCTGCGCATCGGGAAGATGGAGGATGAGCCAGTAGTGCCCTGGGAAGGTGTCCTCGCGGGATCGCTCCCACTCGGTCTCTTCGTGGAAGTTGTGCAGCCATGAGCGCTCGCGATGCGACGGGCAATCGATGACGCGCGTCTCGCCCCGGTTCGGACCGGCCCGGATCTCGAATCGCCCGTGGCAGTGCATGGCCTGCTCGAAGTGACCTCCCCAGACCATCGAGAAGTACTCGCTGGGCTCGGTGAGCGAGGCATCGCCTGCGGAATGGTCGTACTCGAAGGCGGGAAAGCGCGCGGTGAAGGTGAGATCGTACGCGTAGAGCGGACCGTCGAGGGCGACGCGGATCTCTTCCAGTGGCCGCACGATCTCGTAGCGCATGCGGCCGTCCGTCCATGGACCCTTCACGTGGTCGCCGGAGAACGCGTGCTTGTTTCCCCAGTACTGTGGGACGCCGTCGATCTGGAAGAGCGAGGCCCAGCGCGCGTACCCGTGATTCGAGAAGAAGATCTGCGCCACGCCGAAGACGTTGGCCTTCGCATCCATGACGCTCAGCCACGCGGTGTCGCCGAAGAGGGCGCCGGGAATCGTGGCGGCCTCGGGATGGAGGAACTCGTCTCGCTCGGTGATCACGGGTCGCCCTTTCCCCGCCCCAGGGGCGCGCCGCATGATATCACTGCTCCACCTTGGTGTGGCGCCGCGCGTCCGGGGCGCAGAGGCACCGTACGGCCCTCCGCACGCGCACCCCTCGAGCCATCCCCTGCGATCATGGATCGCCGCAGATGTGGCGAGCGGCGCGATACGCGAACGTCATCGCGGGGCCGATGCTCGACCCCGGCCCGGGATAGGTGACGAGGATTCCCGCTGCGGTGTTGCCCACCGCATAGAGGCCGGGGATCGGCTCTCCTTCGCCATCGCGCACCCGCGCGTGGACGTCGATGTCGAGGCCGCCGTTCGTGCCGACATCCCCCAGCTCCATGCGCATCGCGTAGAAGGGAGGCTCGTCGATGGGGCCCAGACACGGGTTGGGTTGGATGCGCGGATCTCCGTAGTAGCGGTCGTACACGGTCTCACCGCGATGGAACTCGAGATCGCATCCGGTTCTCGCGTACTCGTTCATTCGCGCGACCGTGTCGCGCAGTCCTGCCCGATCGATGCCCGCGGCGTCGGCGAGCGCATCGAGGGAGCGCGCCTTCGACAGGAACCCCGACGCGAAATACGAGCGCGGCAGCAGGACGTCCGGACGCAAGGCGCTGCGCAGCAGGGGACCGGTGATGTAGCTGCGGCGAAAGCGCGCATCGAAGACGAGATACGCAGGCGACGACGGATCGTCTGGCGCGTGCCGCGCCTGCGCCCCGAGAACGAAGGTCATGTAGTTCTGCGATTCGTTCGCGAGGCGCCGGCCGTTGCGGTTCACGACGCACGAACCGGGGAGGGATCGCTCCATGACGGCGAGCTGCGGGAGCGCCCCGGGGGGCGCGAAGGTGGGGCACCACCACGCCCCGTGCATGCGCTTCGTGCGTGCACCGATCCGCGTGGCGGCGAGGATCGCATCGCCGGTGTCCGTCTCGACGGCGGCGCTCGCACCCGCGTCGGTGGGCGCCGGCAGGTATCGCTCGCGCAGCGTCTGGTTCTTCGCGAAGCCGCCCGCGGCCAGGATCACGGCGCGCCGGGCGCGAATGGCGAGCATCCTTCCCTCACGCTCGACGACGGCGCCGGTTACACGCCCGTGTGACACCTCGAGCCGAACGAGGCGCGTGCGAAGCCACAGCGGAAGACCGCGATCGATCATCGAGGCACGCAAGCGTGCGACCCCGGCACTGCCGCAGGTGATGCGACGCGCGACGAAGGTGCGCAGTCGCCAGGGGAAATCGAGCAGATACTCGAGCACGAGACGCGTAGCGCTCCTCTTCCAACCGGGGCGCGCGGCCATGAACTCGTGGGCTTCGGCCTGCGTGATGCCAATGAGCCCCTGCATGAAGATGGACGGATGCGTGGGCAGCAGATCGCGCCACTCGTCGCCCAGACGATCGAGAAAGAAGGGCTCGGGCTCGAGCGAGCGATGGCCCGCCTTTGCGCCGGGTGCATCCGAGAAGTAGTCCGGATACATGGAGAGCGAGCGATACCGCACCTGCGTGCGCTCCACGAGGAAGCGCAGCATCTCCGGTCCCGATCGCAGGAATGCCTCGACGAGCGCGGAGTCGACTTCGTCCCGGGGAACGACGGCGTCGAGATAGGCACGAGCGTCGTCGATCGAGTCCCGCGCTCCGGCTTCGCGCGCGTAGTGGTTGCAGGGAATCCAGATCCCGCCGCCGGAGAGGGAGCTCGTGCCTCCGTAGCGCTGTGCCTTCTCGATGACGAGGACGCTCTTCGCGCCCATTTCGTAGCCACACAGGGCGGCAGTGAGGCCGGCATTGCCCGATCCCACGACGAGCACGTCGACCTCGTGATCCCCGCGCGCAACGTGCGAAGGGCCGGTCGAGGATGGGTCGCCCGCGAGAGGAGAGGAGCCTCCCACGGCGCTCGGCTATCCCGCCAGCGTGGCGACGAGGATCGCCTTGATCGTGTGCATGCGGTTCTCGGCCTGGTCGAACACGATGGAGGCCTCGGACTCGAAGACCTCGTTGGTCACCTCCATGCCGTCGAGCCCATACTTCTGGAAGATCTGCTCGCCGACGATGGTGTTGCGGTCGTGGAAGGCGGGCAGGCAGTGCATGAACTTCACCGCGGGATTGCCCGAGAGCTCCATCACGCGGCGGTTCACCTGGTACGGGCGCAGCAGCCGGATGCGCTCCTCCCACAGCCCGTCGGGCTCGCCGAGCGACACCCACACGTCGGTGTAGATGAAGTCGACGCCGCGCACGGCGTCCTCGACGCTCTCGGTGACGAGGATGCGCGCGCCCCGCTCCGCCGCGACCGCACGCGCGGGCTCGATCATGTCGGGGCGCGGCCAGTACAGCGTCGGAGCCGCGAGCCGGATGTCCATGCCGAGCTTGGCGGCGCCCATCAGGAGCGAGTTGCTCATGTTGTTCTCGGTGTGTCCGAGGAATGCGAACGACACGCGCTCGAGGGGCTGCGTCGCGTGCTCCTCCATCGTGAGCACGTCCGCGATCACCTGCGTGGGGTGGTGCTGATCGGTAAGACCGTTCCACACGGGCACGCCCGAGTAGCGCGCGAGCTCTTCGACGGACTCCTGCGCGAAGCCGCGGTACTCGATCCCGTCGTACATGCGGCCAAGGACACGCGCGGTGTCCTTCATGGACTCCTTGTGGCCGATCTGCGATCCGGTGGGCCCGATGTAGGTGACGTGCGCGCCCTGATCGTAGGCCGCGACCTCGAAGCCGCTTCGCGTGCGCGTGCTCGTCTTCTCGAAGATGAGCGCGATGTTGCGGCCGCGCAGGCGCGGCTCCTCGCGCCCCTCGCGCTTGGCCACCTTGAGCTCGCTCGCCAGGTCGAGCAGGTAGTGGATCTCCGCGGGCGTGAAGTCGTCGAGCCTGAGCAGGCTCCGTCCTCGCAGGCTCAGCGCCATCGATCTCTCCCCTCTTGCGATGCGCGCGTCCCGCTCGGGTGCGCGGCGCTCGTCCTCATCCGCCGATCTTCTTCTCGATCTTCGCCCATGTGTCGCGCAGCGTGACCGTGCGATCGAACACGGGCCGTCCGGGCGCGCTGTCGGGATCGACACAGAAGTAGCCGAGCCGCTCGAACTGGTAGCGGGTGCCGGAAACGGCCGTGGCGAGGCTTGGCTCGACCTTGCACGCGGGCACGACCTCGAGCGAATTCGGGTTCAGGCTCGCTACGAAGTCTACGGCGGCC
>CAZOTO010000164.1:0-5600 GCA_964582775.1 uncultured Myxococcales bacterium | reverse complement strand
AAGAGGATGTGCGCTTCCTCGACGGGCTGGACACACCGGTCGAGTCCGGCGATGCTCCAGGAAGCCGCCACCGTGGATCTCGAGCACTCCTGGCCGCGTCTCCGCACCCGACGCCTTCGGCGCGTAGATGCGGATCGGCACGTCGGGGTCGCCCGGGCGCCCGGGAATCAGGAGATCGCGCTGGTCCACGTCGTCGCGCGTGTTGAGGGTCGCAGCAATCCACTGCGCGAACGAGGCGCGCTGGGCGACGATCGCCTGCGGATCGCTCATGTCCCCACCGGTGGGAAGCACGTCGAGGAACGGCAGGAGCTCGGGGTCGTAGGCGTACTTCGAGGTCGTCATGGCGGCATTCTACTCCACCGAGTGTCGCCGTGGGTAGCCGGATGTCTCCGGGCCAGGGCCTTCGTCCGGCGAGCCGGAAGGACGGTCCTATGCCCGGAGCGCTCGCACGATCTCGCGCACGCGGTCGGTGTCGCTGCGCAGATCCGCCGGAAGCTCCAAGCGCATGGAGTCGAACGCGCCCGCGCAGCGCTCGCGAAGCCGGGGTACCAGCTCGTCGTAGGTGCTCACGATCGCCCACTCGTCGAGCATGTCGTCGGTGATCTGGTCGGACATCTCCTTCCACTTGCGCTCGACGGAGAGCCGATGCAGGCACGCGCCCACGTCCTGCCAGCCATGCAGCTCGAGCACGGAGTGGTAGGTGCGGGTGGATGCGTAGAAGGCGATGCGTTGCTTCAGCGCCTGCTTCGCCGCGGCGATGCTCGCCTCGTCGGGGCCGATGGCGAGGAACGGCACGCCGACCACGTCGATGTCGTTGCGGGCGCGGCCACTCTTCTCGGCGCCGGCGGCGACCTCGGGGCCGAGCACCTCGCGCACGTAGCGGAAGGTCGCGATCGGGTGCAGCCGCAGTCCGTGGCAGAGCTCGCCCGCCATGCGCGCGAGGTACGTGTTCACCGCCGCCACGTAGATGGGCGGATCCGGGAACTCGATCGGTCCGGGGTCGAAGAACGGCGACATCAGCGTGAACTGGTAGTGCTCGCCCTCGAAGCGCGGCTTCTCGCCGGTGCGGAAGGTGTGGAACATGGCCCGCACGCACGCGATGTACTCGCGCATGCGCGGCCCGGCCGGTCCCGTCCACGGCGCGGCGTAGCGGCGCTCGTTGTGCCCCTTCACCTGTGTGCCGAGGCCGAGCAAGAATCGCCCGCGGGAGAGCTGCTGCAGATCCCACGCGAGCTGCGCCGACACCAGCGGACTGCGGGGGAAGGCGATGGCGACGCTCGTGCCCAGGCGAACGCGCGCGGTGTGCTCGGCGGCGATCGCCAGCGGAAGGAACGGATCGTGACCGGTCTCGGGCGTGGTGACGCCGTCGTAGCCCATGTCCTCGACCCAGCGCGCCTGCTCGGCGATGGCGGATGCGCTCATCTGGGAGCGCCCGTCGCCGGTGTATTGCGCGGTCTCCGGGCCCAGGATCATGGCCTCGATGCGGAATCTCATGTTCGTCTCCCTATCCCTATAGGAGTGGGGCTGCGCCCGCAGGCGCGAGCGCAGCCCCATGAATCCCTCGATTCCGTGGACTACTCGGGCTTCGGGATCGCGTCGTGCGCGGCGACGAAGCCGAACGTCGTGGCGGGCCCGAGCGTGGCGCCCGGTCCGGGATACGTGTTGCCCATGACGGAGGCGGAGCAGTTGCCGATCGCGTACAGGCCGGGGATCACCTCGCCGCTCTCCTTCCGCACGCGCGCGCGTGCATCCGTCACGAGCCCGCCCTTCGTTCCGAGCTCTCCCGGGAAGGCCTCGATGCCGTAGAACGGCGGCTTCGCGATCTCGCCGAGGCACGGATTCGGCTTCGTGTTCGGGTCGCCGTAGTACAGGTCGAAGACCGTCTCGCCGCGATGGAAGTCGGGATCCTTGCCGGCGCGCGCGTAGCCGTTGAACTTCGCCACCGTATCGGCGAGTCCCTTGGGATCGACGCCGAGCATGCGCGCGAGCCCTTCGATCGTGTCGGCCTTCTTCAGGTAGCCCTGCGTGAGGTGCTTCGGCAGCAGCCAGTCGGGCTGCGCCTGACCCTGCAGGAACGGCCCGCACGGGTACTTGTAGCGATAGTCGGCGTCGAAGATCAGATACGCAGGCACGCAGCCGTTGCCCTTCTTGTCGTCGGCGTACATCGAGTTCACGACGTCGATGTAGGGTGCGGCCTCGTTCACGAAGCGCTGCCCGCGCTTGTTCACGAAGATGCTGCCGGGCAGCGACTTCTCGATCACCATGAAGCGCGCACGATCCTCGCCGGGAACCACCGTCGCCGGCCCCCACCACGCATCGTCCATGAGATCGATGGCGGCGCCGAGCGCGAGCCCCATCTGGATCGCATCGCCCGTGTTCGCCGGATTCGCCGAAGACCACGAGGTGTCTGTGGGCTGCGGCAGGTACTTCTCGCGCATGGCCTGGTTGCCCTCGAAGCCGCCGGCCGCGAGGATCACTCCACGCGTGGCGCGGATGCGAAGCGGCTTGCCCTTCTGCTCGGCGACGACCCCCACCACGCGGCCGTTCTCGACCACGAGCTCCTTTGCGCCCGTCTCGAGCCAGATGGGAATGCCGCGGTCGAGGAGCGAGCGGCGCAGCCGTCCGATGAGCGCATTGCCCATGGTGAGGCTGCGGTCGCGCTTGCTCTTGAAGCGCCACGGAATGTCGGAGAAGTAGCCGGCGGCCAGCTTCACCAGGATCCCGAACCATCCGCGCGTGCGCGTGAGCAACGCGCGCGCCTCGAAGATCGTCATCGCGATGCGTCCGGCGACCTGTGCCTGCGCGGGTTGATCGCGCAGGTTCAAGAGCTCCTGCTCGCCGAGAAGCCGCCCGTCGAAGCGCATCGTGTCGAGCGCGCGGCCGCCGGGCCGTGCGCCGGGGTTCAGCTGGTAGTAGTCCGCGTACTCCGGCAGTGACTCGAACTTCACGTGCGTGTGCTCGACGAGGTACTTCACCGTCTGTGGCGCGTACTCCAGATAGGCGCGCAGGCGCTCGTCAGGAACGCGATCGCCGACGCATGCCTTCAAGTACGTCCACGCATCCTCCGGGTTGTCGTCGATGCCGACGGTGCTCATCAGGTGGTTGCCCGGCACCCAGAGCCCGCCGCCCGACATCGCCGACGAGCCGCCATACTGCTTGCTCTTCTCGATGAGCAGGACGTTGCCGCCGCGGTCGTAGGCGGCGAGCGCCGCGGTCATGGCTCCTGCTCCCGTGCCCACGATGAGCAGGTCCACCTCGTGGTCCCAGGATCGTGCGTTCGCGTCCGTCATCGCTTCACTCCCTGTGGGGGGCGCCGCACCGGAAGGCGCCCCCGGATCGATTGCCATTCTAGAAAAATCCGAATCGCGCTGCAGGAACGAGGGATTCGATTCGGCGTCCGCCCGCGGGCGGCCACCCCTGTGCCGCCCCGACGCGTCGATTCGGCTCGAACCGGCCCGTCGCGAGGCGGCGATTCTACCACCGGCCGCGATCCGCCGGGGACGGGCGCGGGCATTCCACCGTGTCGATCGCTGAACCTATGTGTACTATTGGGCTCCCTCCCACCCTCGCCCGCGGCGCGCCCCGGACGGAGTCGGGATGTCGCGCGAGCCGCGCGGTGGTCGAGCCTGTGGAGCGCCCGCGTGCCCCATCGCCGGGGCCTCGCCCCACGGCGGGGCTGGCTCGTGCCGGACGGCTGCGCAGCGGGCTCCGGTCAGAGAAGGAATGGGCATGGACAAGCGGATGACGGAGAGCGAGGTCATCGCCGAGCTTCGCGACGGCATGACGATCGGGATTGGCGGGTGGGGATCCCGCCGCAAGCCGATGTCGCTCGTGCGGGCGATCCTGCGCTCGCCGCTGAAGGATCTGACGATCGTCTCCTACGGCGGCCCCGACGTGGGGCTGCTCTGCGCGGCGGGCAAGGCGAAGAAGGTGATCTACGGGTTCGTCTCGCTCGACTCGATCCCTCTCGAGCCGCACTTCCGCGCCGCCCGCCAGGAGGGCCGCATCGAGGCGGTCGAGCTCGACGAGGGGATGCTCCAGTGGGGGCTGTACGCGGCGGCGCTGCGACTGCCGTTCCTGCCCACGCGCGCGGGGCTCGGCTCCGATGTCATGCGGGTGAACCCGCAGCTTCGCACCGTGCGCTCGCCCTATGACGATGGCGAGGAGCTGGTGGCGATGCCCGCGCTCGAGCTCGACGTGGCGCTCATCCACATGAACCGCGCGGACGAGCGGGGCAATGCGCAGTTCCTCGGCCCCGATCCGTACTTCGACGACCTATTCTGTATGGCAGCGAAGCGCCGCTTCGTGTCGTGCGAGCGGATCGCGCGCACCGAGGACCTGCTCGCGGAGGGCTCGATCCACACCCTCAAGGTGAACCGCATGATGACGGACGGCGTGGTCGAGGCCCCGAACGGCGCACACTTCACGGAGTGTCCGCCGGACTATGGCCGCGACGAGAAGTTCCAGAGCGAGTACGCCGCCGCGGCACGCGACGCCGAGTCGTGGAAGGCGTTCGAAGGGCGCTACCTCGCCGTGGCGAGCGAGGCGGAGTACCAGAAGGCGGTGAGGTCGCGATGAGCGGAGTCACGAGAGCAGAGGTCTGTGCCGTCGCGATTGCCGAAGCGTTCCGCGGCGATGGAGAGATCCTGGCGAGTGCGATCGGCACGCTGCCCACCATCGGTGCGCGGCTCGCGAAGCTCACCTTCGAGCCCGACCTGCTGATGACGGACGGGATCGCGTCGCTCGTCGCGAACGTGCTGCCCGTGGGCGGCGCGCCCGGCGCCGAGCCGGTGATCGAGGGCTGGATGCCGTTCCGCTCCATCTTCGACGTGGTGTGGTCCGGCCGGCGCCACGTGATGATGGGTGCCACGCAGATCGACCGCTTCGGCAACCAGAACATCGCCTGCATCGGCCCGTTCGAGCGGCCCAAGGCGCAGCTGCTCGGCGTGCGCGGGGCGCCCGGCAACACGATCCACCACAAGACGAGCTACTGGATCCCCAACCACGGACCGAAAGTGTTCGTCGAGAAGGTCGACATGGTGTCGGGCGTGGGATACGACCGCGCTGCCGCGCTCGGACCCAAGGGCTCGCGCTTCGTGAACCTGCGCCGCGTGGTCTCGAACCTGGGTGTGTTCGACTTCCAGACGCCGGATCACTCCATGCGGATCGTCTCCGTACACCCGGGTGTGTCGGTCGACGAGGTGCTCCAGAACACCGGCTTCCCGCTCGTCGTACCCTCGAACGTGCCCGAATCGCGTCTTCCCACGGACGAGGAGCTTCGCCTGCTGCGCGAGGCGATCGATCCACGCGGCCTGGGTGCGAAGGAAGTGAAGGGGTAGTCGTGCGACACGCGCTCTCCACTCCGCTGTGCAGCCTGCTCGGCATCCGCTATCCGATCATCCAGACGGCGATGGGCTGGGTGGCGACGCCCGAGATGACGGCCGCCACCAGCAACGCGGGCGCGATCGGCTTCCTGGCGACTGCGACGATCCCGCCGAACGAGGTCGACGCGGCCATCGCGAAGGTGAAGTCGCTCACGAACGAGCCGTTCGGCGTGAACTTCCTCATGGAGGTGCCCGGCGCCGACGTGATCGTCGAGG
>CAZOTO010000163.1:0-5756 GCA_964582775.1 uncultured Myxococcales bacterium | reverse complement strand
CTACTTCGAAGAGCTCCACCCCGAGCCGCCGCTCATGGGCAGAGGCGCGAGGGAGGCGGCACTCGTCGAGATGTGGCAGCGGCGCATGGAGCTGCAGATCCTGCTGCCGATCCTGCAGTGCTTCCGGAACACCCATGAGTTCGCGCGCGGCCGCACGAAGCAGGTCCCGGAGTACGGAGAGGTCTGCCGGGAGACCGCGCTCGAGCGCATGTGCTGGGTCGACGGCATCCTCGCCGATCGTGAGTTCGTGGCCGGCGATCGTTTCACCATCGCCGACATCACCCTGCTCTGCGCCATCGACTTCGGCCGCGTGGTGAAGCTGCGCCCCCCCTCCGAGCTGGCCCATCTGTCTCGTTGGCACGCTGCCGTGTCGGCTCGTCCGAGCGCCAAGGCCTAGAGGGGATCTCCTCGAACACCCGGTTGACTTTCGCCTCGCATTCGCTCACGATTCGCGTCAGACGAAAAGGAGGCGAAAATGAGATCGGCGATATCCCGGAATCCCCGACCCCTGGATCCACGCGAGACGACAGAGCCACGGCGCATGAGAGCGGGCTGGCCCCTGCGAGCCCGTAGCACGCTCGCCGATGTCGAGGTCAGATCCGAGCGAGGAGAGACGATGCCGCGTCCGCAACCCGATCCGACGCGGTAGACATCTCCAGGTTGCGCAGGCGGCTGCGGAGCAGCGAGCGCTGATCGAGAGTGGCTGCCTCGAGCTCGACCTCGATGGCCTCGATCACCTGCAGGACGCTGCGCTCCTCATCCAGATCCAGGAGCACGACGAGCAGGTTCACGTCCTGGGGCATACCCACTTCCTTCACGTACTCGCGGAAGGTGCGATGGAAGTTGGGAGTCCCGTGTGCGAGCCGCAGGCGCTCCTCCAGCCGCAGCCGGGTGCGGTCGCCCTTCTTCCCCAGGATCTTCTCCTCGACCCTGCGCCGATGGGCAGCCGAGAACACGCGGGGTCTCTTCTGGCCCCCACTGCGGCCCGACGAACCGTCCCCCGTCCCGTGCTTCCTCTCCTTTCTCGTCCGGCTCTTGTCGCCGAGCGGTACTTTCTCGTTCACGTCGCCATCCCTTTCCCTCTCTGGGGCTTCGACACGTTCGGAGGCCGAGCCGCTGGCTGTCCCATACCGGAGCCAGAGGCCTCTCGAACCCTGGGCTGCGAGATCAGCGGGCTCCCCGTCGATGACCGGCCCGGATCCACTCCCCGAAGCACCCCGAGAAGGTGTGGGAGAGGAGATCCCGGCGAGCCGCATGGGGCGGCCGATCGTCACCGATCGGAGAGCGAGGCTCCGAATACCGACGGACACCCCACGCCGCACAGCATGCCTCATCCGCGGGGGTCTGTCGCGGGGAGGCCGGGTTCGCAGCACCCCGACGTCGACTCGCAGCGCGATCTCCTCACGCCCCCCGGGGGGAATCGGTGCGTCGAGGATACAAGATTACACGCAAGCTCCTCGCCCTCACCGCCGATACCCACGACGAATTCGGTCGACGCGAACCGGGCACCGAGGAGCCGAGATGGATCCACTCGAGAGTCTACTGAGCCAGGTGGAGGCATTGCCGACGCTGCCCGACGTCCACCTGCGAATCGTCGAACAGATCGACGATCCGCGGTGCAACCTGCGCAAGATCGCGGAGCAGATCGAGCTCGATCCCGTGCTCACCAGCCGAATCCTCGGGATGGCGAACTCCGCGCTCTTCGGTGCCGGCGCCAGGACCGCATCCGTCGCGACGGCCATCCAGAGACTCGGTACCCGCGACACCCGCACCCTCGTCATGACCGCGGCCGTGCTCGACGTGTTCGATGCGAAACGCTCGCGCATCAACCTTCGGGAGTTCTGGACGCTCGGCCTGGCTTCGGCCATCTGCGGCCGGAACCTCGCGTCCGAAATCGGCGGTGCCGATCCGGATCACGCCTACCTCGCGGGGCTGGTCCACTGCATGGGTGAGGCCATGCTGGGCATCTACTTCCCGGATCGCTTCTACGAGGCGATGGTCGAAGCCCGCAACCAGCGCGTCGCACTCGTCGAGGCGGTCTGGACGGAGTTCGGATTCACTCATCCTGCCCTCTGCAAGGAGGTCCTTCGCCGGTGGAACTTCCCGGCCTCCGTCGTCGAGGCCGTGGAGTACCAGCTCGATCCCGGAGAGGCCCCCACCGCGAAGCTGCTCGCCTCGATCGTCTTCGCCTCCGACCGGATGTGCCGCGAGATGGGCCTCGGCACATCGGAGCCCGGACAACCCGAACGGAATTGGATCGAAGAGATTCCCCATGACCTGCTGCACCAGCTGCAGGCGAAGGGATATCCGAGCTTCCACGCATACATCGAGAGACACCGCGAGCTGTTGCAAGGGGTGGCCGCCACCGTCGGCGCCATCTTCTCTCGCCAGCACTGAGCCGGGGGCCTCGAGCGGGCACGCACCCTGGCGACGTGGCGACGCCCCGTCGGCACAGACCTCCGAAACCTCACTCCGCTCCGCCCCCGCGCCTGCAGTGACGATCAGAGCGCGAACTCTTATAGTCCGCGCATGGAATATCGAGTCGAAGAGCTCGCGCGTGCCGCCGGTGTCGGCGTGGACACCATTCGCTTCTATCAGGCGCGAGGGATCCTTCCCGCCCCCGAACGCCGCGGCAGGATCGCCATCTACACGGACGACCACCTGGAGCGGATGCGGCGGATCCGCTCCCTGAACCGCCAGGGCCTCACCCTCGAGGCCGCCGCTCGCGTGCTCGACCAGGACGACGAGGCGGACCAGGAGATCCGGTACGCTCTGCTCGGAGCGCTGCGACGGGCGGAAGGCGAGCACACGTACACCCGCGCAGAGCTGGCATCGACCTCGGGGATACCCGAGCCCTTGCTCGAGACCCTCGAAGAGGCGGGGCTGCTGACGCCGCCGACGCCCGACGGCGAGAAGCGCTACACCGACGCGGATCGGCGCAGCGCCGAAGCCGTACGCACGCTGCTCGATGCGGGGCTTCCCGCGCGGGAGATCCTCCCCCTCGCGCGCAGGCACGATGAGCATGTGACCCGTCTCGCCGACGAGGCGGTCGAGCTCTTCGGCCGTTACGTCCGGCACAAGGAGGGCGGCGCTGACGCCACCCCCGCCGCGAGCGAGCGCGTGATCCGCGCCTTCCAGGAGCTGCTGCCGGCGGTCACCACGCTGGTGGCCCATCACTTCCAGCGCACGCTGATCGAACGTGCACGAGTCCGTCTCGCCGCCGACGACGACGCGCGCGCGCTCGACGCCGCCATGGCGGCCACGGGGCGCTCGCGACTGGTGGTCTCATGGGAGTGAAGGAATCCTCGCCGCTTCCAGCCGCCGAGGAGAAGCGCGCCTTCGTACGGGAGATGTTCGACCGCATCGCCCCCCGCTACGACCGCATGAACCGGCTCATGACGCTGGGCCGCGATCAGGGGTGGCGACGCGCGGCAGTCCGGCGGGCCGGCGTCGGCCCGGACGATCTCGTGATCGATCTGGCGACCGGAACGGGCGACTTCGCGGAGCTGTGCCGCTCGCGAGGCGCACGCGTCGTCGCCGTGGACCTCGCGCTCGGCATGCTTCGCGCGGGTCACCGGCGGCTGCCCGGGATCTCGTTCGTGCAGGCGGACGGGGTGGCGTTGCCGCTTCCCGACGGCGCCGCGACGGTCGTGACATGCGGCTTCGCGCTGCGAAACTTCGTCGATCTCGATGCGATCTTCCGCGAGGCCGCGCGCGTGCTCACGCCGGGGGGCCGCCTCGTCTTCCTCGAAGTCGATACGCCACGCTCCACTTGGCTGCGCTGGGGTCACGACCTGCACTTCCGCCGCATCGTGCCACTGCTGGGAAGCCTGCTCTCCGATCCCAAGGCCTACCGATACCTGCCCGAGTCCACTGCCTACCTGCCGCCCGAGGCTGAACTCCGCGCTGCACTCGCGCGCGCGGGCTTCGAGCACATCGAGAAGCACCCCCACATGTTCGGCGCGGTTCAGGAGCTCTGCGCGCAGAGGGCGCTCTCGTGACCGCGGCATCGCCACTCGCGTCGATCGATCCGCTCGCGGCGCTCGTGCGCGACGAGCATGGCGGCGCATCGGCTCACGGTGCGGATGCGCGCAGCCTCGACGACGCACTCCACCGCGCGGTCGAGCGCGCGCGCCGCAACGACCATTGCCTGTGGCTCACGGGCGTGGACTCCATCGAACGCAAGCTCGACCCCCTCGCGTTGTTCGCCGCGGCAGAGGCCCGCGGGGAGTCGCGTTTCTTCGAGAGCCGCCCGTCGGAAGGCCTCGTGCAGGTCGCCGTGGGGGCGGCAGCGCAGGTCGTCGACGTCGCACGGGGTTCCGGGCTCACGGCCGCCGTCGCAGAAGTCATCGATCGCATCGAGCACGTCTGCGACGCCGGACCGGTGCCGCGCCTGTACGGCGGCCTCGCCTTCGAACCTCGCCCCGCGTCACCGGGAACCGGCCTCGCGCGCGGCGAGGAGTGGCATGCGTTCGGCGATGGCCGCTTCGTACTGCCCGAGCTCGCACTCGTGGAAAACGGCGGCGAGCGCTGGCTCGCCTGGGCGATCCGCGTCGATCCCCACGACGATCCACGCACCCTCGCGGCGCGAGCCCGCCGACGCTGGGCGGATCTCCTCCGGGCGTTCGAGCAGGAAACTCCCGCGGCGGCGCACATCGACGCACCGGAGGCGGCCGCGCTCGAGATCCGATATGCGCGTCGCGCCGCCGAGCTGCTCGAGGAGATCCACGCGGGGCGGCTGCGCAAGGTCGTGCTGGCCGCACGAGAGCCGCTATCGATCGAGGGAGCGATTCCGGCGAGCGCCGTGCTCCGTGCGCTCCTCGAGACGCATCCGACCTGCCTCGGCTTCGCACAGGGCATCGGCCACGCCACCTTCCTCGGGTCCACCCCGGAGCGGCTCGTCCGCGTGAACGGACTCGACGTCGAGGCGTGTGCGCTCGCGGGCACGAGTGCGCGGGGCGTGGAGTCTCCCGTCCACAAGGACCTCGTCGGATCGGCGAAGGAGCGCGAGGAGCAACGGCTGGTGGTCGAGGCGATCGAGACGGTCCTGCGCCCGTACTGCAGCGAGCTCGAAGTGTCTTCCGAGCCCGAGCTGCTCGGCACGGCGCACGCTCAGCACCTGCATTCGACGATCGCCGGCCGGCTGCGCGCTCCCACGCACATCCTCGAGCTCGCCGACGCACTCCATCCCACACCCGCCGTCGCCGGGACGCCGCGCGAGCGGGCACTCGAGTGCATCCGCAGGAGCGAAGAGTTCGATCGCGGCTGGTACGCAGGACCAATCGGGTGGGTGGATGAGAAGGGTTCCGGCGAGCTGCACGTCGCTCTTCGCTGCGGACTGCTGCTGCCGGGTCGCGCCCTGCTCTACGCGGGCGCGGGCCTCGTCGACGGCTCCGATCCGGCACTCGAAGCCGCCGAGACGCGGCTCAAGCTGCGCGCGCTGCGCGAGGCGCTCGAACGCGTATGCGCGAGATGAATCGCAACGCGGCATGGGCCGCGGCCCTCGTCGAGGAGCTCGGACGCGCGGGCGTTCGCGAGGCGGTGATCTCGCCCGGCTCGCGCTCTGCCCCGCTCGCGATCGCCTTCGCCGCCCATCCGGACATTCGCGACCGCTCCATCCTCGACGAGCGTTCCGCCGGCTTCTTCGCCCTCGGGCTCGCACGGGCGCGACGCGCTCCCGTCGCACTCGTGTGTACGTCGGGAACGGCTGCGGCGAACTACCTGGCCGCCGTGATCGAGGCCCACTATTCACGGGT
>CAZOTO010000162.1:0-5954 GCA_964582775.1 uncultured Myxococcales bacterium | reverse complement strand
TTCGGCCTGGTGGCGAGCCCCGTGCAGTTCGATGAGCAGTCTCCCGATCTCGGGCGCAGCCCCGAGCTGGGCGAGCACACGGAGACCGTGCTCCTCGAGGCCGGCCTCGATTGGGAGCAGATCGGCGAGTACAAGAGCTCGAAGGCGATCATCTAGATAGGAAATTCCTCTCGGGGGCAGAGGGGCTCGTCCACTGCCGCAACCCGGCCGCGAATTCTGTATGAATTGGGACAGGGCTCCCGCACGAACGGGGGAGTCCCTGCCCCGTCATCGGTCGGAGGAACCCAAATGAAGCCCGGCAGGAAGATCTATGTCGTCGGCGGCGATCTGACGACGTTCATCGGCAAGCAACACCCCGATTTCATCTGGAAGCAGCACCCGGATTTCGGCAAGCGCCAGAATCCCACGCTGGAGGACCTGCTCACAGGGGCGATCCGCGGTGCACTCGCGAAGACCGGCATCGATGCCTCGGCGATCGAGAAGGGTCTCGTGGGTAACTTCGCCGGCGAGCTGTTCTCGCAGCAGGGACACCTCGGGGCGATGGCCGTGCGCGCGGACGACAAGCTCGTGGGCAAGCCGTTCCTGCGGCTCGAGGCAGCCTGCGCATCGGGCGGACTCGCCGTGTCGTCGGGCATCGAGGCGCTGCAAGCGGGCTACGACGTCGTCCTGGCGGTCGGAGCCGAGGTACAGACCTCGTGCAGCGCCCGCGACGGCGCAGGGTATCTGGCGCGCGCAGCCCACTGGGAGAGCGAGCGCCCGATCGACGACTTCACCTTCCCCGCGCTCTTCGCGCGTCGCGCCAAGCACTACAAGGAGCGCTACGGCGTCACCGACGAGGACATCGCGCACGTCGTGGTGAAGGCGTATGCCAATGCGAACCGCAATCCCTACGCGCACATGCGTACCGTGAAGATGGATCTGGCACACGCCGCGACGTCAGGCGATCACAACGCGTGCTTTCTCAAGAACGAGGAGCTCTCGCCACACCTCAAGATGAGCGACTGCTCACAGGTCTCCGACGGCGCCGCGGCGATCGTGCTCGCCAACGCCGACGGACTGCGCAAGCTCGGCAAGAAGCCGGAGGACTGCGTCGAGATCGTGGCATACAGCCATACGACGAGCCCGCTCGGGCGCGTCGACGATTTCACGTTCCTGTCCAACACCCATCTCGCAGCCCAAGAGGTCTACGCGAGCGCCGCAGTGCGGCCGCAGGACATCGAGGTGTGCGAGGTCCACGATTGCTTCGCGGTCACCGAGCTGCTGATGTACGAGGCGCTCGGATTCGCCGCGCGCGGCGAAGGTGCGAAGCTCGCGCGAACGGGCGAGACGAGCCTCACCGGCCTGCTGCCCGTGAACACCGGCGGAGGGCTTCTCGCGTTCGGCCATCCCGTGGGGGCGACGGGCATCAAGCAGGTTCTCGAGATCTATCGCCAGATGAAGGGCCTGTGCGGCGACTATCAGCTGGCGAAGCGGCCGCGCGTGGGCCTTACCGCGAACATGGGCGGGGACGACCGCACGACCGTGTGCTTCGTGATCGGGAACGCAGGGTGACGCGAACCCACCGCGCTCGAGGTTCGAAGAGATGAAGGCGGCCGTTTTCTACGGCGCGGAAGGCCACGGCGAGATCGCGCGCCTGAAGATCGAGAAGGTTCCGGATCTGGCCCCCGGCGAGGGCGAGGTTCGGATCCGGATCGCCGCGTGCGGCCTGTGCCGCACCGATCTCGAGTACCTGAAGGGAGAGGGAGCGCCCCCCAAGGCACCTCCGCTCATCCTCGGCCACGAGCCGTCGGGAACGATCGTCGACATCGGCCCCGGCGTCTGCGGGTTCTCCGTCGGGCAACGGGTGCTGGTCGCTACGCCGATTCCGTGCGGGCACTGCGAGATCTGCCGGCGCGGCCACGAGAACCGCTGCCCCGAGATGTCGATCGTCGGTGCGACGCGCGATGGAGCCTTCGCCGAGTACTTGTTAACGCCGGCATCGAGTGTATTCGTTCTTCCCGACGAGCTACCGCTCGAGGAGAGCGCGATCATCACGGATGCGGTCGCCACCTCGTACCATGCGCTCTACAACCAGGCTGGCCTGCAGCCGGGCGACACGATTGCGATCTTCGGTGCCTCGGGCGGTCTCGGCCTCATCTGCGTGCAGATGGCTGCTTCCATCGGGGCGACCGTGATCGGTGTCGGCCGCAAACAGTGGAAGCTCGCCCAAGCGAAGGAGTTCGGCGCCACCACCGTCCTCGGCACCGAGGAGATCGAGAAGGTGGACGCGGTCATCCGCCGCATGACAGGAGGCGGTGTCGACATCGCGATCGACGCCACGGCCGTCCCCTCCATGATCGAGAACGCGATTCGCTCCACCCGGCCGGGAGGCAAGACGGTCGTCGTGGGCTTCGGCTACCAGAAGATGCAGATCGGCGTGAACCAGATCATGTGGCTCGAGCGCACGATCGTCGGCTCGCGCAACTACCGCCCTGTCGACATGCCGCGCGTGCTCGAGCTCGTGCGCAAAGGCGTCATCGATCTGCCGAAGATGGTCTCGCATCGATTCGGGCTCGATGAGATCAACGAAGCGTATCTGCAGCTGGATCGGGGAGAGATGCTCCGGGGCATCGTCGTACCCTGATCGGCAGGGAGGGCCGGCGCCGTCCGGCCTTCGAAGAGGAGAAGCGCCATGGGAATCGTTAGCGCCGACGAGTACGCCGAGCGGCTCAAGGGCATGAAGCCCAACGTCTACGTGAATGGCCAGCAGATCCGCCGCGACGATCCGCTGCTCGAGAAGTCGATCAACACGCTACGCGTCACCTTCGATGCGGCCGAGGATCCGGAGCTGAAGGATCTCGTGATCACCGAGTCGGGCCTCATCAACGAGCCGATCAACCGCTTCACCAACCTGAACTACAAGCAGGAAGACCTGACGGCGAAGCTCACGAAGATCCGCACGCTCTGCCCCAAGGTCGGCGGCTGCATCCAGCGCTGCATGGCTACCGATACCATGAACGCGCTCGCCGTCGTGACGAAGGACATCGATGACGCGAAGGGAACCGACTATCACCAGCGCTTCCTCGAGTTCGCCAAGCGCTACCAGAAGAACGACCTCGTCGGAAGCGCTGCCGTCACCGACGCGAAGGGCGATCGCAGCAAGCGGCCCCACGAGCAGGTCGATCCCGACCTGTACGTGCGCGTGGTGGAGAAGAAGAAGGACGGGATCGTCGTCCGCGGTGCGAAGGCCCACATCACCATGGGGCCCTACGTGGACGAGCACCTCGTCATTCCCACGCGAAGCCTCACCAAGGACGAGTCCCAGTGGGCCGTCGCGTTCGCGATCCCCGGCGATGCCGATGGCGTGAAGATCATCACGCGCATCGCCGACACGCGTTCGCGCGACGAGCTCGATGCACCGTACAACCACTTCGGAGTCGCAGAATCACTGCTGGTTCTCGACGACGTGTTCGTGCCGTGGGAGCGGGTGTTCATGTGCGGCGAGTGGGAGTTCGGCGGCTCGCTCGCCCTCACCTTCGCCAACTTCCACCGCCATAGCTACACCGCCTGCAAGCCTGCGGTTTCGGACATCATCATGGGCGCGGCGGCCATGGCCGCGGAGTACAACGGCGTCGGGAACGCCTCGCACATCAAGGACGAGATCACGGAGATCACCGTGATCGCCGAGCTCGCCTACGCGGCGGGTATCGCCGCTTCCGTTCACGCCACGCGCACCGCCTGCGGCATCTACGCACCCAACGCGCTCTACTCGAACTGCGGGCGTTACATCACCGGCGTGAACGTCTACCACGAGTTCGACATCCTTACCGCAGTGATGGGCGGCTGGCCGGCGACCATGCCCTACGAGAAGGACTGGTTCGCCGACGAGACGAGGCATTACCTCGAGAAGTATGCGATGCGAAACCCGAAGGTCTCCTCCGAGGACCAACACCGGCTGTTCCGCTTCCTGTCCGATTACACGACGTCGTCGAGCGCTACGTGGAATCTGCACGCGGGCGTCCATGGCGGAGGATCCCCAGTCATGGAGCGGATCGGCATCCGCAGCAACTACGACATCGAGGCCAAGAAGGCGCTGGTGCGCCACTTGGCGGGAATCGAGGAGAAGTAGATCCCAACCATCGGCTCTCGCGGGTGAACCCGCGGGGGAACCCACGACGCGCACGACCCCGGTCGTGCGCGTCGCATTCGTGCAGGAGACGACTCGTTGTCATCCACTGGATTCGGAACGAACGCACTTGGGAACCTCGAGGTCATCGACCTCACGCGTCTGGCTCCAGGCCCCTACTGCACGATGGTGCTCGCCGACTTCGGCGCGCGCGTGCTGCGCGTGGAGGAGTTCGGTCCACTCACCGGTCGCCGCGCCGCACAGAGCCAGACCGCCGACGGAGTCCAGGCCGAAGGCACGCAGAAGCACGTAGGGCACGTAGGCTTCGTCGAGCCTCACTCCCCGTACAATGCACTCAACCGCAACAAGCGAAGCATCGCGCTCAACTTGAAGAGCGATCCCGCGCGCGAGGTATTCTACGAGCTTGTGAGGCGCGCCGACGTCGTGGTCGAGGAGTTCCGCCCGGGAGTGACCCAACGCCTGGGCATCGGCTACGACACCCTGAAGGAGATCAACCCGCGCATCATCTACTGCGCCATCACGGGCTACGGGCAGACCGGACCCTATCGAAGCGTCGTTGGACACGACATCAACTACCTGTCGATGGCCGGTGCACTGTCCATCATGGGCAAGCCGGGCGAGCCGCCCACGATCCCCGGCAACATCCTCTCCGACTACGGTGGGGCACTCCACGCCGTAGTCGGCATCCTGGCCGCCGTGATCGCACGAGAGACGACCGGTCGCGGACAGTTCGTCGACCTGGCTCTCACGGACAGTGTGGTCTCGATGATGGCGCACATGCTCTCGTGGTCGTACGAGACAGGGATTGTACCCGGCCCGGGTGAACACGTGACCGCCGGCTACTGGCCGCCCTACAACGTCTACGAGACCAAGGACGGCAAGTACATCAGCATCGGCTGCATGGAGCCATGGTTCTACGCGAACCTGTGTCGAACGCTGGGAAGAGAGGACTTGATCCCACACCAGTTCAGCGAGGAGAAGCGCGAGGAGATCTTCCGCATCTTCCGCGAGAGGTTCCGCACGAAGACGCGCGACGAGTGGTTCTCGAGCCTTCCGGGCGACCAGATCCCGGTGAGCAAGGTGTACACGCTCGACGAGCTCTCTTCCGATCCACACCTGCGCGCGCGGGAGATGATCGTCGAGGTCGAGCATCCGACCGCCGGGAAGATCCTGCAGGCGGGAGTCCCCGCGAAGCTCTCCGAGACGCCGGGGAGGATCCACGGCATGGGTCCGGAGCTCGGCGAGCACACCGAAGAGGTGCTGCGGGAGCTCGGGTACTCGCCGAGCCGGATCTCCGAGCTCGTCGAGGCGAGGGCCGTCCAGCTCCTGGCGTCGGAACGCTGAGAGCGAACCACGCCGCGTTCCCGGTCGCGACGGCACACGGACGAGAAGGGAGCATCCATCGTGCAACTCTCGGGTGCGACGGCCGTCGTGACCGGTGGGGCCTCGGGAATGGGCGAGGCAACGATTCGACTTCTGCACCGTCGAGGAGCGACCGTGGTCGTGGCGGACCTCGATGCCGCACGCGGTGGAGCGCTCGCCCACGAGCTCGGTGCCCGCGCCGCCTTCGCGCGTACCGATGTCACGAGCTCCGGTGATGTGCAGGCCGCGATGGATCTCGCCGCGACGCGCTTTGGAGCGATCCACATCCTGGTGTGCTGCGCGGGGATCTGTCCGTCGGCGCGCGTGCTCGCGCGCACTGGACCAATGGACATCGAGCTGTTCCGAAGGGTGATCTGCGTGAATCTGGTGGGAACCTTCGACGCATTGCGTCTCGCTGCGGCCGTCATGGCGCGCAACGAGCCCAATGAGGAGGGCGAGCGCGGCG
>CAZOTO010000161.1:0-5988 GCA_964582775.1 uncultured Myxococcales bacterium | reverse complement strand
GCTCGCATGCGTATGGGTCTCGTAGCCGATCCGGGAGATGCGCCACTGGCCGTCGACCTTGCGGTATTCGTCCTGATAGAAGGAGTCGTGAGCGCCGACGATCCCCGCGCTGCGATCGACCGAGGGTGCATGGAGCGTCCAACGGCCCCGCGCCTCGTTCTCGCCGAGCAGCTCGATCTCCGGATGGTGCCCGAGATGCAGCGCGAAGCGCCCACCTGCGGTGAGCCCGTCGAGACTCTCCGACAGGAAGCGCATCACCTCATCGACCCCCGAGAAGCGGTAGTGCCCGCTCTCGTAGGCCGTCTCGACATCCGCGGTGAAGCACTCTCGCAACGCGCTCCACTCTTTCTGATCGAGCAAGCGGAAGTAGCGATGCTTGAGCTGCGTGATGGCCTGGATGTCTTCGAGGGCGCGGATCCGCGCTTCGAGCGCTTCGAGCGTGGTCATCGGAGATCTCCTGTGGAATCGGCCTCGAGACGCCGGGGCGTTCGTCGCCCGACGCAGCATGCGCCCGCTGACCGGTTGGCGCAATTCGAGGTGATCCGCAGCCCTCCCGGGGCCGTGGTCGCTCTGGCGCCTGCTTCGGGCCCGAGCGCATCCGGACCATGGCCACGCCCTGCAATGGGACACGATTGCGCGTAGGATGGGGAGGTCCATTCGAAGGAGACTCCGCAATGATCGAGACGCACCCTTCGATCTGCCGGTTCTGCCACGCCCACTGCCCCATCTTGGTGGATATCGAGGATGGCCGCCCCCTGCGCGTCCAGGGGGACCGGAGCAACCCCATCTATCACGGCTACACCTGCCCGAAGGGCCGATCCCTCCCCGAGCAGCACACCCACCCCGAGCGCCTGCTGCACTCGAGGAAGCGCCGTCGCGACGGATCGCACGAGCCCATCCCGAGCGAGCGGGCCATCGACGAGATCGCCACGCGCGTGCAACGCATTCTCGACGAGCACGGACCCCGTTCGGTCGCGATCTACACCGGGACGTACAGCTTCCCCTATCCCGCAGCGGCTCCCGTGGCCTTCGCGTGGATGAACGCGATCCGCTCGCCCATGCGCTTCACGAGCGCCACGATCGATCAGCCGGGGAAGATGATCGCTCCGGCGCTGCACGGGAACTGGATGGCCGGCGCCCATCCGTTCGAGAGCGCGGACACCTGGATGATCTTCGGGGCGAATCCGACGATCGCGAAGTCCGTGGGCGCCCCGCCCTACAACCCCGCGTGGTACTTCCACGATGCGATCGCGCGCGGGATGAAGCTGATCGTCGTCGATCCGCGCCGAACCGAGGCCGCGAAGATCGCCACGCTCCACCTGCAGCCGCGTCCCGGAGAGGATCCGACGATCGTCGCGGGTCTGATCCGCGTGATCCTTCGCGAAGGGCTGCACGACGAGGCGTTCGTGCGCGAGAACGCCGTGGGGCTCGAAGCGTTGCGCGAGACCGTTGAGCCGTTCACACCGAAATACGTCGCACGCCGCGCGGACGTCCCCGCCAAGGATCTCGTACGCGCCGCGAGGATCTTCTCCGACGGCCGGCGCGGGGGTGCCTACGCGGGAACCGGTCCCAACATGTCTCCTCGCGGGAACCTCACCGAGTACCTGCTGCTCTGCTTGAATACCCTGTGCGGCCGCTGGCTGCGCGAAGGTGAGCCGGTTCCGAATCCCGGCGTGCTCACGACAGAGGTCCCCGCACGCGCCGAGCCGATCCCGCCGATGCCCGCCTGGGGCTTCGGCGAGAAGATGCGGGTTCGCGGTCTCGCCAACACCGCCGCCGGGTTGCCCACCGCGGCGCTCGCGGACGAGATCCTGCTCGAAGGCGACGGTCAGGTGAAGGCGCTCTTCTGCCTCGGTGGCAATCCCATGGCCGCATGGCCGGACCAGCGCAGGACCTTCGCAGCACTGAAGAAGCTCGAGCTGCTCGTGACGTTCGACATCAAGATGTCGGCCACCGCGAAGCTCGCCCACTACGTGATCGCCCCCAAGCTCTCGCTCGAGCAGCCGGGAATGACGCTCGGCCCCGAGACGCTCACGTCCTACTCCATGGGATACAACGTCCCCTACGGCCAGTACGTTCCGGCCCTCGTCGATCCGCCTGCGGGATCGGACGTGATCGAGGAGTGGCAGTTCTTCTACCGGCTCGCGCGTCACATGGGTCTTCCGCTGAGCGTCCACTCGACGTACACGTGGATTCCCGGCGGCCCGAAGCCCATCCGCACGCAGCTCGACATGGAGCACGAGCCCACGACGGACGAGCTCTTCGAGTACCTCACGGCGGGCTCGCGCATCCCGCTCGACGAGGTGAAGCGCCACCCGCACGGCTTCGTCTTCGACGAGCCGCCGAGCTTCGTGCTGCCGAAGAGCCCGACGTGCGCGGCGAAGCTCGATCTCGCGAATCCCGCCATGATGGTCGAGCTCCGCGAGATCGCGCGCGGAGAGCCCGAAGAGGATCCCCGCTTCCCGTTCCGGCTCGTCTGCCGCCGCCTCCTGGACGTACACAATTCGGCGGCACGCGACATTCCACGGCTCACGCGCAAGTACCGCTACAATCCCGCCTTCGTGCATCCCGATGATCTACGCACACTCGGTGTCGAGCCGGGTGACGTGATCGAGATCGAGTCGAGCTACGACTCGATCCTCGGAATCGTAGAGGCCGATCCGACACTGCGCCGGGGTCTGATCTCGATGCCGCACTCGTTCGGAGATGCGCCCACACCCGAGAACGATGCGCTCGTGCGCCACATCGGGAGCAACACCGGTCGCCTCTCTCCGGTGGATCGCGACTACGATCCGTACCACGGGATGCCGGTGATGAGCACGATTCCCGTGAGCGCGCGACGATACGAGGGCTTCGTCGCCGACTGAAACGGATCGCGGCGAGCGGTCTTCCCGAGGAGACCGCTCGCCGCGTCTCTCGCCCTACCCCTCAGTGACCGCAGCCCCGGTAATGGGCGTGGTGGTGATGCTTGCGGTGTTTGTCGTGCCCCCGACCTCGCCCCGGGTGGTACCGATCGTGGCGTCGATGGTCACCGCGATAGTAATGTCGATCCCGATCGTGATGCCGGTGCCGGTCGCGCTCCCAGTACCCGTACTCGTAACCACAGTCCCCGCAATAGGACGGCGGGTAGCGGCGATGCGACGACCCGTAGTAGTACCCGCCGCCTCCGTGGGAGTGATGGAACACCCCGCCCAGCACGTGCCGGCCGACATGGGCCGCTTCGTGAGCCGCAATCCGACCCATCTCGATCTTGAAGGCGCGCTCGAACTCGTCACCCGCGTGCGCCCGGTTCGGCGCTCCCAGTCCCCCGACCAAGACCAGCCCCGCGACGAGCCCCAACCCCCAGGTGAATATCCATCGACTGCGATCCGATCTCGATCCGTCAGCAACCGTCATGGCAGATTCTCCTCTCACTCTCGGCCGTTTCGCGGCATTGCGCGTCCGTCCACGCCCGTGAAACCGCCGGAGCGGACCGAGGTTTCGCGGCGCGCCGCCGGAAGCGGCCGCCCGAAGGCGGGCGCAGTCGTCAGATCCGCCGGGAGCGGCCCGCCCAGTACGGCGCACGCACCTCCCGGCGGGCGAGCTTGCCGGTCTCGGTGCGCGGGATCTCGGCACGGAGATCCAAGCCGCGGGGAATCTCCTGCGCGCCGAGACGCGCCCGGCAATGCTCGAGGACGCGGCTCTCGATCTCGCTCGGCGCCGGAGCGCGATCTGCGTCGATCTGGATGACGGCACGAACCTCCTCGCCCCACTCGTCGTTCGGAACGCCGACCACGCAGCAGTCCTCGATCCAAGAGAGCTGGAGGAGCACGTCCTCGATACGCGAGGGATAGAGGTTCACTCCACCCGAGACGATCACGTCGGCCCGCCGATCGCACAGGAACAGATAGCCCTCCTCGTCCACCCAGCCGATGTCGCCGAGCGTGAACCAATCGCCGCGACGGCCCTGCGCCGTCTTCTCGGGATCGCCCTTGTAGACGAACGGAACGTCGAGAGCGAAGTAGACCACCCCCTCGGCACGCGGCGGCAGCTCGCGGCCATCCTCGTCGAGGATGCGCACGCGCGTCCCGGGCCGCGGCCTTCCTACGCTGCCCGGGCGCGCGAGCCATTCGTGGGACGAGATCATGCAGCCGCCCCCCTCGGTCCCGCCGTAGAACTCGAAGAGGATCGGCCCGAGCCATTCGATCATGCGCCGCTTCACGTCGATCGATACGGGGGCAGCCCCATGGAGCACGAGCCGCAGCGACGACAGGTCGTAGCGCGCTCGCACCTGTTCGGGCAGCCGCAGCATCCGGACGAAGTGCGTGGGCACGAGGAAGACCGAGGTCACTCGATGCCGCTCGATCGCATGCAGCAGGTCCTCCGGATCGAAGCGCTCCATCAGGACGAGATCGGCACCGAGCAGGGCCGCGCCGTCGCAGTACGTGCTGGGACCGGCGTGATAGAGCGGCGCCACGACGAGATGCGCGCCGTCGCGCGCTTCGCCCGGAAGGAACGCCTTCATCATCTCCATGCCCGCGCGCGCGACGAGCGTCGGCGGAGGCCCTTTGGGCAGGGAGCTGCGCTGCACGCCCTTCGGGCGGCCCGTCGTCCCGGAGGTGTACAGCATCGTGTCGCCCGCCAGCGGGTTCTCGAGCGGATCGGAGGACTCCGCATCGACGTGCTGCCATGGACGAAAGCCCGGGATCACTCCGCCGACGCAGAAGCGGGCGCGCTCCGGTACGAATCGCGCCGCCGCCCGTGCGGCGTCCCGGAAGCGCACATCCGCGACGAGGGCCCGCGCCTCCGAGTCCGCCACCACGTACGCGACGTCCTCGGGCGTCCAGCGCCAGCCGAGCGGTGTGAACCGCCGCCCGGACCACGTCGTCCCGCGGTAGGCCCACAGGAACTCGGGCGTGTTGCCGAGCAGCACGGCCACGGTGTCCCGCGTCCCTACACCCGCCCGGTCGAGCGCGCGCGCGAAGCGATGGGCTCCCGCATCGAGATCCCGGTTGCCGAGTACGATCGCCACGATCCCTCCCGTTCGGACAGCGAACGCCCACTGGAGGATACTGCGCACCATGTCCGGGAATCCGACCGACGCCTCCGAAGTCCTCGTCGAGCACCGCGACGGAATCGCAACGATCACCCTCGCGAGTCCCGCGCGACGCAACGCGATCACCCCTGCCATGTTCACGGCCCTCGCCGAGACGCTGGAAGCCATCGCGCGCAGCTCCGACGATCGCGTGGTCGTGATCACCGGAGCGGGCGAGAGCTTCTCCTCGGGCGGCGATCTCTCCGACGCGTTCTCGCCGCCGCCCGGTGCCACGATCACGCCGCAAACCATCTCGGAGGCAGCCCTCGGCACGATCCGCGAGCACGTGAACCGCGCCGCCATCGCGCTCCATCGACTGCCGCAGCCCTCGATCGCGATGGTGCGAGGAATCGCCGCCGGCGCGGGTGCGAGCCTCGCCCTCACCTGCGACCTCGTCTACGCCGCCGAAGATGCACGTTTCAGCCAGATCTTCATCCGCCGCGCGCTCGCGCTCGACTGCGGGGGAAGCTGGCTGCTGCCGCGGCTGGTGGGCTTGCACCGCGCGAAGGAGCTCGCGTTCTTCGGCGACTGGGTCGATGCGCGCGAGGCCGAGCGTATCGGGCTCGTGAATGCCGTCTTCTCGGTGGCAGACCTACATTCTCGCGTGTACGAGCGCGCAGCTCGCCTCGCCGCCCAGGCCCCGCGGGCCCTCGCCACGATCAAGCGCGGTCTCGACCAGGCGCTCGATCTCCCGTTCGAGAGAGCGCTCGATGCGGAGGCCGTCGCGCAGAGCGAGTGCGTGGTGGCAGAGGACTTCCTCGAGGCCATGCGCGCCTACGCCGAGCGCCGCCCCCCGCATTTCACCGGCCGCTGATCGAGCCAGACCTCCCGACCGAGCGGTCCATGCCTCGAGAACAGGTCCCCTTCGCGAAAACTTCATCCAGTCTTCGCTTCTGTTTTCGCAGAGATCGGGT
>CAZOTO010000160.1:2249-6051 GCA_964582775.1 uncultured Myxococcales bacterium | reverse complement strand
TGACGAGCGTCACGGGGATGCCGTCGCGATGCAGCTCCCAGGCGGTGAGCCGCGCTCCCTGCAGGAACGGCCGGGTCTCGCAGGCGAGGACCCTCTCGAGGCGTCCGTCCCTGGCCGCAGAGCGAACGACACCGAGGGCCGTGCCGTAGCCCGCCGTTGCGAGCGCCCCGGCATTGCAGTGCGTGAGCAGACGCGCGCCGAGGGGAACGAGCGCGCTGCCGTGGTCTCCGATCGCGCGGCAGGCGGCCAGGTCCTCGTCGTGGATCTCGCGGGCGAGCACGCAGGCGCGGGTGCGAAGCTCGGCAGCGTCGGCGCCCGCCTCGATCTCCTGGCGAAGATCGCGCTCCATGCGCTCGAGCGCCCAGTGCAGATTCACGGCGGTAGGACGGGTACGGCGTAGCCGCGCCACCGTGGCGCCGAGCGCGCGCTCCATCTCATCGGCGGGGGCTGCGGCGAGGCCGATGGCCACGCCCATGGCCGCAGTGACGCCGATCGCAGGGGCGCCGCGAACGGCCATGTCCTCGATCGCACGCGCGACGTCCTCGACCGTGGACAGGCGAAGATAGGTCTCTTCTCCGGGAAGCCGGCGTTGATCGAGCAGCTCGACCGCGCCTTCGGTGAGGCGCACCGTGAAGAAGCTCATGGCTGCTCCGCGGGTGGCTCCGCAACCGGCTCCTCGGTCGGTTCAACGGAAGCGTCCGGCACCTCGACTGCAGGGGCCTCGGCAGGAGGCGCCTCTGCGGGCGGCGCCGCCCCGGATCGCTCCGTCCGCCGTCCACCGCCGAGGATCCCCTGGAGCACGTCACGCACGGCCTCGGCACCGCCCGGCCCGAGCTTCTCCTCGAGCCTGCCCCCCAGCCTCTCGTCGATCTTCTCGCGAACCCGATCCGACGCGGAGTAGTCGATCGCGGCCGACGCGAGCACCTCGGGATCGATCCGGACCCGGGGCGCATCGAGCGTGCCCCCGATCGCCGCGATGGGAATCACCGTTCGCCGGGTGCTCGTCTTGCCGAGCTCGGCGTCGACCTCGCGGGCGATCTCGACGCGACCCGAGAGCGCGAGCGCGCGATCGACGAGCCCGACGTGCCCCTTCAGGTACGCGGTGCCTCCGCGATAGGCGAGGACGAGATTCTCCGTGGCGATGCGACCGTCGGCGAGCGTGAAATCGGCGGAGAGCCGCTCGAACTCCTCCTGCTCGTAGCGGGAGAGATCCCTGCCCTTGGCAGCCGCGAAGAGCACCGGCACCGCGGAGAGCGGACCGAGCACCTGCTTCATGAGGGAGAAGCCCTGGATGCGGCCCGGCTCGACGGAGAAGCGGCCGCGGCCGGTGAGGGCCGCGACGTCGATGGGACCGGAGATCGAGGCTTCGGCCCGAAGCGCGCCCGAGATCTGGCGCTTCCCCGTGAGCGCCGCGACCAGCGCACCGAGCTCGGCTTGGGGCACCGCCGCATCGACCGCGAGCCTCTCCGCGGCCAGGTCGTAGCTCCCCGACACCGCCATCGGCTGCTCGGCGAACACGACCGAGAGATCGTCGAACAGGATCTGCGTTCCCTTCGCGCGCACCGGACCCGAAATGGTCACGAGGCCCGCCTCGAGCTTCGCGGAGACGGCATCGAGCTCGAGCGCGCCGTCGAGCGTGAGCGGCTCGAAGCGGGCGTCGAGCTTGCGCACGCGCACGCGGCCGGAGAGGCCCTCGACGGGGAGGACGAGAGCCGACGCAACGGACGCGAGGTCGATCTCGGCGGGCTCGATCGACACACCGAGCGGCTTGGCGATCGGCCGCAGACGCAGATTCGTGTCACCGAGAGCGACCGCGATCGGCCCGAGCGACTCGAGCGAGGGCTTCGTCCCGAGCTCACCGGAGAGGCGCAGCCGGCGGCCGACGGGTTTGCGGACCTGTTCGCCCATCGCCACGGCGAGGCCGTCGAGCACGGCCGACCACGATCCGCCGAGCTTCGCCTCGATGCGTGCCTCTCCATTCGCAGCGACGGTGCCGCTTCGCACCTCGAGCCCCGAGAGATCGAGCCTGGCCTCGGCGGCCACGACCTCGCCCGCGCGAATCCGCACGGAGACGGGACCGCGCGCGCGACCCACGAGCTTCGCTCCGGGAGCGAGCTCGATGCGATCGGCGACCCCCGCGAGATCCGCATCGATGCGCAGGCTCGCGTCGATCTCGGGCGCATCCCCCAGCAGTCCGCGAATGCTCGCACGCCCATCGCGGATCTCGCCGACGCCGGGAAGATCCGCGTCGAGATCGATGTCCGCGCTGCCGTCGAGCCGCAGCGACCCACCGACCCTTGCCTTCACGACGTGCCACGATCCGACGCGAGCCGATGCGTTCTCGACGGCGATGCGATCGACGGCGAGGAGCACGCCCATCGTCTTCCCCTTCGCTTCTGCGCCTCGCTCCGCGGCCGGCGCTCGCGCCGTGGAGTCCGTCGCTGCAGAAGGAGCCGGACCCGGCAGCACCGGGGCACCCGTGGCATCGAGCGGGATCACGAGCTGCGGGGAGTCGACCTCGACCGCGCGGAGCACGACCCGTCGCGCGAGCAATGGGAGCAGCGCCAAGCGCAGGCGAAGCTCCTCGACGAGCGCGAACGGCTCGTCCCCGGGCTTCGCGCCGGCGATGCGGAGCTCGCGCGCGCGCACCGCGGGCAGCGGGAGCAGATCGAGATCGAGCGCACCGAGCTCGACCTGCCGCCCGAGCTGCTGCGACGCCGCCTCGAGAAGCGGCCCACGCAGGCCTTCGACGTCGACGAACGTCGCTGCGATGGCCACCGCGAGCGCGAACGCGACCACCGCGCCCGCCACGATCCACAGGATTCGTTTCATTCGCCTACAGCTCCGGCAGGGTGCGGTGCCAGTCCGTCTCGCGCTGGTATGCGTCGCCGACGCGAAGCACCGTCCCCTCGTCGAGCGGGCGCCCGATGATCTGCCAGCCCACGGGCAGGCCCGCGCGGGTGAAGCCACACGGGACGGAAAGTGCGGGAAGGCCCGCCAGGCTCACCGTCACCGTGAACACGTCCGCAAGATACATCTGGATCGGATCCTCGACCCGCTCCCCGAGCTTCCACGCGGGCCCGGGTGTCGTCGGAGCGACGAGCACATCGCAGGCGGCGAGCGCGCGATCGAAGTCGCGCCGGATGAGCGTGCGCACGCGCTGCGCCTTGCGATAGTACGCGTCGTAGTAACCAGCGGAGAGCACGTACGTACCGAGCAGGATGCGCCGCTTCACCTCGCGGCCGAAGCCCTGCGAGCGCGTGCGGCGGTACATTGCGTCGAGATCCTCCGCGGGCGCGCGATAGCCGAACTTCACCCCGTCGTAGCGGGCGAGGTTCGACGATGCCTCGGCGGTGGCCAGGAGGTAGTAGGCTGCGACACCGTACGAGGTATGGGGGAGCGATACCTCCACGGTCTTCGCACCGCGGCGTTCGAGCTCGCGCACCGCTTCGCGCACGCGCTCGAGTACCTCGGGGTCCGCTCCGTCGGTCTCGAACATCTCGCGCACGAGCCCGATGCGAAGGCCCTCGACGTCTCCCGTGAGCGCGGCCGCATAGTCGGCGACCGGCGCCACGAGGCTCGTCGCGTCCTTGGGATCGTGGCCGGCAACGACACCGAGAAGTGTGGCCAGGTCCGCCACGTCGTTCGCGAGCGGCCCGATCTGATCGAGCGAGCTCGCGAACGCCACGAGCCCGTAGCGCGAGACGCGGCCGTAGGTGGGCTTCATGCCCGCAACGCCACAGAGCGCCGCGGGCTGGCGGATCGATCCGCCGGTGTCCGTCCCGAGTGCTGCGGGCACCTC
>CAZOTO010000160.1:0-2239 GCA_964582775.1 uncultured Myxococcales bacterium | reverse complement strand
GTCCATGTTGAGCCTGCCGAGCACGACGAGCCCAGCGTGCGCCAGGCGCTCGAGCGCCGTCGCGCGAAACGGCGAGCGGTAGCCGGCGAGGATGCGCGAGCCGCAGGTGGTCTCGAAGTCGGGGCTCACGAGGATGTCCTTCACCGCGAGCGGGAGGCCGTGGAGCGGGGAGCGCGCGGCTCCCCGAGCGCGGGCCTCGTCGGCGGCAGCCGCCTCGGCGAGCGCCACCTCGGCACGGCACTCGAGGAACGCCCCGACGCGGCCATCCACGGCCCCGATGCGCTCCACGAACGCGCTCACGACGTCACGGCACGAGAGCTCGCCCGCCCCGACGCGGCGCGCGAGCTCGCCGAGCGGAGCCTCGATCACGCCCGCGCTCACTCGAGCACCTTCGGGACGACCATGGCATGGCTCGTGTGCTCGGGGGCGTTGCGCACGACCTCCGCGACGGAGAGGACGCCACGAACCTCGTCGTCGCGCAGCGATGCCGTGAGCTCGAGCGCGTGCGTGGTCGGCTCCACGTCCCGCGTGTCGAGCTCGTCGAGTGCCGCCACGTAGCCGAGGATCGCATCGAGATCGCCGCGCATGCGTTCGACCTCGGTGTCGTCGAGCTCGAGCGCGGCCAACGCGGCCATCTGCCTCACGGTTTCGGCACGGATGCGCATGGCGGCGAAGCCTAGCATTTCTGCCGGCCCCTCCGGCGAGCTGCTAGAGTGCGCCGGCAGGGCCCGGAGGCCCACGAGGAGCGGCGATGGGATTGGTAGAGACCGTGAGCGCGCAGATGACCGCGGCCATGAAAGCGCGGGATTCGGCGCGGACCTCGGCGCTGCGGAACATCCGAGCGGCCTTCCTCCACGAGATGAAGAGGGACGGCGCAACCACGCTCGGAGACGAGGTCGCGGTCGCCGTGCTCCGGCGGTTGGAGAAGCAGCGCCGGGAGAGCATCGAGGCCTTCGAGTCGGCAGGCCGTCCCGAGCGAGCCGCAGACGAGCGCTCGGAGCTCGCCGTGATCGAGGAGTTCCTGCCGAAGCTCGCGGACGAGGCCACCACCCGACGCTGGGTCGACGAGGCGATCGCTGCGAGCGGGGCTGGCCAGCCCGGCGACGTCGGTCGCGTGATGGGCGCGCTCATGAAAGCCCACAAGGGCGAGGTCGACGCCGCGCTCGCGCGCACGCTGGCCGCGGAGCGGCTCGGCGGCTGATCCCCCGTGCCGGAGCTCCCCGAGGTCGAGGTCACGCGGCGGGCGATCGAGCCCCTCCTCGCCGGACGCCGCATCGCACGCGTTCGAACCACCGGCCCGTCCTACTTCTTCCTCACACCTCCCGACGAGCTGCGCCGCGGGCTCACCGGCTGCACCACACGCACCCTGCTGCGACGGGGCAAGTACCTGGTGGCGGAGCTCGACAGCGGGCAGCGGCTGCTGATCCACCTGGGGATGACGGGACAGCTCTTCTCGAGTGCCGCCCGGAGCCCGAGGCTGCTCTCGGCGGCCCGGCGCCTCGCCCTCGATCCGCTCGCCCAGAGCCGTTTCGCACCGGACGAGCACACGCATCTGCAGCTCGCATTCGACGACGGCGGACCCGAGGTGTGGCTCCGCGACGTACGCAAGCTCGGCAAGGTGCGCCTGCTCGCCCCCGGCGATCCGGAGCCCCGACTCGAAAGGCTCGGCGCGGATGCGCTCGCGGCCACGGCCGACGCGCTCTTCCAGGCGACCCGGCGCCGCACCTGCCCGACGAAGAGCCTGCTCCTCGACCAGGCGGTCGTGGCGGGTCTCGGAAACATCTACGCGGACGAGGCGCTGTTCCGCGCCGGCATCTTTCCCGCAACGCCCGTGTGCGAGCTCGCGCCCGGCGACTGCCGGCGTCTGGTGGCCGCATGGAAGGCGGTGCTGCGCCGCGCGATCGCGGCGGGAGGATCCAGCATCGACGACTTCTTCGGCCCGGACGGCCGCGACGGGCGCTACCAGGACGAACGGAAGGTCTACGCGCGCACGGGAGAGCCATGCCTGCGTTGTCACACACCCATCGAGCGCGTCGACTTGGGCGGCCGCGGCACCCATTTCTGTCCCCGCTGCCAACCCCGGCGCGCGCGACGCGGCCGGGTGCGCCGCCTATAGTCCGCGCGTGCTCGTCGCCGTCCACTACGCCGAGATCGGCCTCAAGGGCCGCAATCGCCCCCAGTTCGAGCGCGCCCTGCGCCAGAACTTGGCGCGGGCGCTCGCCCCTCTCGGGGCCGCGAG
>CAZOTO010000159.1:0-6394 GCA_964582775.1 uncultured Myxococcales bacterium | reverse complement strand
CGATCCTCGCGTCGGTGGCGAAGACGGGGCGGCTCGTGATCTCGGACTGCGCGCACCGCACGAACGGTGCCGCCGCGGAGATCGCCGCACGGGTGGCGGAGGAGGGCTTCGATCGGCTTCGCCGCCGCATCGTGCGGGTGACGACGCCCGACGTGAATATCCCCTTCAGCCCGGCTCTCGAGATGCCCCTCTATCCGGATCCGGGGCGGATCGCCGATGCGGTGCGCGCGATCCTCTGATCCGGGCCCGAGGGGGGCCGAGCGGAACGGAGCGGACGAGCGCATTCGAGCACGGGAGCGAACGAGATGGCGACGACGGTGAACGTGCCCCAGTGGGGCATGGGAATCACGCAAGGCAAGGTGGTGAAGTGGCTGAAGCGCGAGGGCGAGTCCGTGCAGGAGGGCGAGCCGCTCGTGGAGGTCGAGACCGCGAAGGCCACCCAGGAGGTCGAGGCGCCGGCGACGGGCGTGCTCGTGCGCATCCTCGCGGCCGAGGGCGCGATGGTCCCCGTGCGCGAGACGATCGGCATCATCGCCGAGCCCGGCGAGGCGATCGACTGACGAGATGCGCGCCGCCCGCTCGTCGACCCAAGACGTCGCACGCGCGAGCCCGCTCTCGGGGCGCCGCTTGTCGGCTGCGCAGGCGGATCGGCTCGATCGGCTGTGCCGCGTTGCGCGCGAACTCGCGTCCGAGGGCGGCTACGCGGCGGTGACGATGCGCGACGTTTCCGAGCGCGCAGGCGTCGGACTTGCGACCGTTTATCGCTACTTCGCGTCGAAAGATCACCTGATTGCCGAGGTGCATGCGCGGTGCACGAGCGAGGTGATCGCGCAGCTGCGCGCGCGACCTCCGCGCAGCCGCGCTCCCTCCGCGCGTATCACCGCGGTGTTCGACCGCATGCTCGAGGCGACCGCGTCGGATACGAATCTGGCAGCGGCCGCGATCTCGGCCGTCACCTCGGGCGATGCCTTTGCGGCCTCGCGCGAGTACTGGTACGACCGTGTCATGGATCCGTACATGGAGGCCGCGCTCGGAGGGGCTCCCATCGCGCAGCGCGAAGAGGTCACGGAGATCCTCGCGCACACGTTCTTCTCGCTCATGATCGCGCTGGCGAGCGGACGCAAGACGCTCGACGAGTGCAAGCGGCTGATGGCGAGCGCGATCGCGCGGATGCTCCGCGATCGCTGAGCGCATGCGTGCCGCGCGGCGCAGTCGCGATCAGGCTCTTCCCGGCGTCGCTTCGAGCGGCATCGCCTCGACCGGAATCCCGTTCAGCACGGCATTGCCCGAGATCGCATCGAGGGCCTGTTCGTCCGCCAGGTCGTTGAAGCTCGCGCCGGCCTGCAAACCGCTCGCCACGGTGAGGCGCGTGCCCGCTCCCCCGTGGCCGAAGCCGTGAGGCAGGCAGACGACGCCGGGCATCATCTCGTCGCTCACCTCGACGGGGACGACGATCTCGCCCACGCGCGAGCGCACGCGCGCGCGTGCGCCGTGAACGATGCCCCGCGCGCGCGCATCCTCGGGATGGATGCGCAACGTGCAGCGGTCGCGCCCACGCGCGAGCACCTCGACGTTGTGCAGCCACGAGTTCATGTTGCGCACCTGGCGGCGGCCGATGAGCACGAGTCCGTCGTGTGCGGGCGGTGAAGCGAGCGCGTGCGCGAGCCGCGCGACGTCGCTCACGATGAGGGCGGGCGCGAGGTCGATGCGGCGGTTCGGCGTACGCAGGAGCTCGGGAAGCCGGGGCTCGAGTGGGCCGAGGTCGATCGCGTGCTTCGTCTCGCGAAGCTTGGCGAGCGAGAGCCCGGGTGCGTCGTCTTCGAAGCCGTCGCCATAGGGTCCGGCGCGCAGCATGAGATCGAGCAGCCGCGCGGGGCCGTATTCCTTGCCGAGCCTCGCGCGTGCGTCCTCGGCGGTCACGTGCTCTCCTGCGGTGCCCGGCCGTCCCGTGAACATCCCGGCCATCGCACCGAGCATCAGCTCGTCGAGGGCCTCGGCGGTGGTTCCGTTGAGCCGTGCGGCGATCTCGAGCAGCAGCTCCCAGTGGTGCTTGGCGCCCGGAGGGGGCGCGAAGGTGCGTGGCGAGAAGCGCACCATGTTCCGCACGGACGTCGTCTGGAACAGGAAGTCGAAGTTCTCGTGCTCGAGGTGTGTCGTCGTCGGCAGGATCACATCGGCGTAGCGGGTGGTCTCGTTGCGGTAGATATCGATCGCCACCATGAAGTCGAGCTGCCCGAGCGCGCGCGCGAGCCGTACGCCGTTGGGCGTGGTGAGCACGGGATTGCCTGCGACGGTGATCATCGCACGCACGCGGTCCTCGCCCGCGGAGTCGATCTCCTCGGCCATCACGGCGGCCGGGAGCTGACCGTCGACCTCGGGGAAGCCGCGCACCCGCGAGCGGTAGCGATCGTGGGGCATCGGGCCGGTGTCACCGGCGATGGGCTCCGTCTGTCCCGTGGCGGCGCGCGGGAACATGAGCCCGCCCGGCCGATCGAAGTTCCCGGTGAGGATGTTCACCACGTCGACGAGCCAGCTCGCGAGCGTGCCGAACTCCTGGGTGCACGTTCCGAACCGGCCGTAGAGGACCGCGCGGGGCGTCCTTGCCAGCTCGCGCGCGAGCTCGCGGATGCGTGCGGCGGCAATGCCCGTGTGCGGTGCCACGGCCTCGGGCGTGAACGGCAACGCGAGCGCACGCACCTGGTCGATGCCGTCGGTGAGCTGCGCCAGCCGTCCCGGCGCCGCCAAACCCTCTTCGAACAACACGTGCACGAGCGCGAGCAGCAGGTGCGCGTCGGTGCCCGGCCGCAGGAAGAGATGCTCGTCCGCGAGCTCCGCCGTCTCGGTGCGGCGCGGATCGATCACGATCACGCGCTTGCCGCGGGCGCGGTGGTCGCGCAAGCGGTCGCGGATGTTCGGCGCCGACATCAGGCTTCCGTTCGAAACCGCGGGGTTCGCGCCGAGCACCACCAGCAGGTCGGTGCGATCGATGTCGGGAATGGGAAAGAGCCAGCCGTCGCCGTACATCAGGCGGCAGCTCACGTTCTTCGGCTGCTGGTCGACGGTGGCTCCCGAGAACATGCGCTGCGTGCCGAGCGCCTGCATGAAGAAGGTCGTGTAGAGCATGGCGCCGAAGTCGTGTCCCGTCGGATTGCCGATGTATACGCCGACCGAATCGGGGCCGTGCTGCGCGCGCAGCGCGAGCAGACGCTTCGTCACGAGCTCGAGCGCCTCGTCCCACTCGATCTCCTCCCAGTGCGGGTCGTCGGGCGGTCCCGTGCGGCGCAGCGGCCGGCGGATGCGATCGGGATCCTCGTGGATCGCGGCGATCGCCTGCGATTTCGGGCAGACGTAGCCGCGGCTTCGCGGATCGTCGTCGTCACCGCGAATGGACACGACGCGCCGGGCGCCACGATCCACCTCGAGCACGAGGCCGCAGCTCGCCTCGCAGATGGGACACGATCGGTGTACGAGCTCCATGGCGGTCTCCCCCTTACGGCATCGTGTGTCGCAGCGTACCGGCATCCTACGCCCTTGGGGGCTCGTGTTTCGAGCGCGGAGCCCATGGGGAGCGGCGGGATGGCCCGTGTGCTGGAATAGGGGGCGCCCCGAGACGCGCGGATCTGCGCGGCAGCGGCAGGAGGACCCGCCATGGCCAAGACCCCCTCGACCATGCTTCCCCTCGGATCTCCCGCTCCGGCGTTCCGGCTGCCGGACCCCGCGGGCAAGCTCGTGAGCCGGGACGACTTCCGCGACGCCCCCGCGCTCCTCGTGGTCTTCCTGTGCAACCACTGTCCGTTCGTGAAGCACATCCGCGCGGGGCTCGCGGCCTTTGCGCGCGAGTACGCGGCGAAAGGGCTGGCGATCGTGGGCATCAACGCGAACGACGCCGAGCGCTACCCGGACGACAGCCCCGCGAAGATGGCCGAGGAGATTCGCTCCGCGGGCTACGTCTTCCCTTACCTGTACGACGCGTCGCAGGAGGTCGCGAAAGCGTACCGGGCCGCCTGCACGCCGGATTTCTTCCTGTTCGATCGGGATCGCCGGCTCGTCTACCGGGGGCAGTTCGATGCGAGCCGGCCGAGCCTCGACGTCCCGGTGACGGGCCGCGACCTGCGCGCGGCCGCCGACGCCGTTCTGGGGGGCCGGCCCGTGCCGCCGGAGCAGCTCCCGAGCCTGGGCTGCAACATCAAGTGGCGGCCAGGGAACGAGCCCGACTACGCGTAGGGCATCGGGTCGCCATCGAGCCAGCGGATACGCGAGTGCCGGGACTCGCCGCGGGTCGGCTACGATGGCGCGAATCCGGTTCGCTTCGATCCGTGGAGGAAGTCCATGCAGCAGCTTCGCGTTCTCGGTCCCGACCACCTGCAGCTCGTCGACGTGACGCCATCCGAGTGCGGCCCCGACGACGCTCTCGTCCGCGTGGACGTCTGTGGAATCTGCGGCAGCGACCTCGGCTATCTGCACATCGGTGGTGTGGGTATCCCCGCGAGCGAGCCGTTCCCCCTGGGGCACGAGTTCTCGGGGACGATCGAGCAGGTGGGATCGCGCGTGCGCGGCTTCGAGCCCGGCACGAGGGTGGCGGTGAATCCGATGACCGCTCCGAACGCGATCGGCAACGGCGGCAGCGAAGGGGCCTTCTCGCCGCGGGTGCTCGTGCGCGATGTCGTCGCATCCTCGGCTCTCCACGTGCTCCCGCCGCATCTCTCCTCGGAGCACGGTGCCCTCGTCGAGCCGCTGGCGGTCGCGTTCCATGCGGTCGAACAGGCCGATCCCGGGCCCGATGCGCGCGTCGTCGTGCTCGGCGCGGGGCCGATCGGCCTCGGTGTGGTCGTCGCGCTGCGGCATCGGGGGGTACGCGACATCGTGTCGGTGGATCGCGCGGCCCTGCGCCTGGAGCGCGCGCAAAAGCTCGGAGCCGACGAGACGATCGACGGCAGCCAGGACGATGTGTGGGCCCGGCTACGCGAGCGGCATGGAACGGCGCCCATGTTCGGTCTTCCCATGCTCGCGACCGACGTGTTCATCGACTGTGCCGGGGCGCCGGCACTCCTCGATCAGGCGATCGGGAACGCGCGTTCCGGTGCGACCTTCGTGCTCGTCGCGCTCTACAAAGAGGCGGCGAACCTCTCTCCCGTCACCATCATGGCCAAGGAGCTCACGATCCGCGGCTCGATGGCCTACGGCGATGCCTTCCCGTCGGTGATGGAGTTCCTCTCCGCGCCACGTCCCGAGCTCGACGCGATGATCAGCCACCGCTTCCCGCTCGCCCAGTACGAGGCCGCCTTCGCGACCGCCGCCGATCCCGATCGTGCGGCCAAGGTGCTGATCCTTCCGGATTGATCGCACCGCATCGCATCGGGCCGGGTGGCCGCTCGGCGTCGATCCGACTACGTTGTGGCCCCGATGGCGCAAAGCTCTTCGCCTCCTTCCCGTCGGATTCCCCAACAGCGCCGCTCCCGCGAGCTCGTCGCTGCGATCCGCCAGGCCGCGCTCCTGATCCTCGAGGAGAGCGGCCCCGACGCGCTCACCACGAACCGGATCGCCGAGCGAGCGGGCGTGAGCATCGGATCCCTCTACCACTACTTCTCGAACAAGGAGGCGATCGTCGCCGAGATCTACGAGGGGCTGATCCAGGGCGAGATGGAGCGAGCCGCCGCGCTCACCGCCGAGGCGGAGCGGCTGCAGTCGCTGCCGCCGGCCGACGCCATCCGCCTCCTCGTCGAGATGAGCACGGAGCGGCATCGCCGCTTCCTCGGCATCCATCGCGCCTTCTACCAGGAGCACGGGCGCGAGATCGACTTCGCCAACCGCATCGAGAGCGGCGAGAAGAGCTATCGCGACCAGGCGATCGAGTGGATCCGCCTCGTGCTCGGGCGGCATCGCGGCCCGCTCGTAGTGAGCGACACGGATCGCGCGGCGGAGCTCATCGTCCACATCGTGGATGCCACGTTGATCCGCGCCGTCGAGCACTCGCCGGAGCTCCTCGCCGATGGAAGCTTCGCCGAGGACATGATCCGGCTCATGCTCGCATACCTGTACTGCCAGCCTTCGCAGCACTGAGCGCGATCCCCCCGCACGAGGCTCGCTCCCGATTCCTCCGGGAGCCGATCCGTTCTTTGACTCATTCCTGACCTCGTGGTAAGAATCGCCCCGATCGCAGAGCGAGGAGGGAGACTCATGCGACGATCGACGAGGGGGATGCGAGGGGCGCGATGGGGGGCCGTGGCAGCCGCCCTGCTCGCGGTGCCCGCGGGGCCGGTACGTGCCGCGGAGTGGGAGGTGGCGCAGGCAGAGGGGACGGTCGCTCCCGCGACCGCGCCGACGAGGGCGCCGTCGGAGAAGGTCGAGGAGATCACCGTCACCGCGCGCAAGATGGAGGAGGGCCTGCAGGAGA
>CAZOTO010000158.1:0-6544 GCA_964582775.1 uncultured Myxococcales bacterium | reverse complement strand
GGACGGATCCGACGGTTTGCGCCCGGCGCAGGTACGCGTCGTGGGCGGAGAGGGGAGCTTCGCAATCATCGAGGGTGCGCTCGATCCGCAGTCGCGGATCGTCACGAGCGGGGTTGCCTCGGTGAAGGCGGTGTGGATGGAACGGCAGGAGGCCCGCTGATGCTCGCGCACCTGATCCAGTTCGCGCTCACGCAACGCGCGCTCGTCGTGATGGCTGCGGTGGGGATCGCGATCTCCGGGGTGCTCGCTTTTCGCGCCACCCCGACGGACGCCTTCCCCGACGTCTCCACGACGCAGGTGAAGATCATCATGAAGGCGGCGGGGATGACACCGGAGGAGGTCGAGAGCCGCATCACCGCCCCCATCGAGGTGGAGATGCTCGGGATTCCACACCAGCGGATCCTGCGCTCCATGACGAAGTACGCGCTCGCGGACATCACCGTCGATTTCGACGAGGGGACCGACATCTACTGGGCGCGTCAGCAGGTGGCCGAGCGGCTCTCCGCGCTATGGGACGAGCTCCCCGCCGGAGCGAGCGGTGGTCTGGCGCCGATCACGACGCCGCTCGGCGAGATGTTCATGTTCACGATCGAGGGCGGTGAGCTCTCGCTCGAGGAGCGCAGGACCCTGCTCGACTGGGTCGTTCGTCCCGCCCTGCGCACGGTTCCGGGCGTGGCGGACGTGAATTCGCTCGGCGGGCACGTCCGCACCCTCGAGGTCGTGCCCGACAACGCGCGCATGCTCGCACGCGGGATCTCGTTCGGGCAGCTGCGCGAGGCGCTCGAGACGAACAACCGCAACGACGGAGCAGGACGGCTCACCGAGGGCGAGGAGGTCGTCGTCGTGCGCGCCGAGGGGCGGATCCGCAATCTCGATGATCTGCGAGCGGTGGTCGTACGTGCGGATCCCGTGGAGCCCGTTCGCGTGGGCGACCTTGCCGACGTGCGTCTGGGCTCGCTCACGCGGTACGGAGCGGTGACGCGAGATGGTGTAGGAGAGGCCGTGCAGGGCTTGGTTCTCGGCCTTCGCGGTGCCAATGCGCGCGCCGTGGTCGAGGGTGTGCGAAAGCGCATCGCCGAGATCTCGCCGATGCTCCCCGCCGGAGTCGAGATCCGCGTGTTCTACGATCGCGGGGACCTCGTGGCGCGCGCCATGCACGGGCTGCAGAAGGCGCTCGCCGAGGCGGGCGCGCTCGTCGTCGTCGTCCTGCTGTTGTTCCTCGGTCATGTGCGGCCCGCCTTGATCGCCGCGCTCGTGCTGCCGCTGTCGGTGCTGTGCACGTTCCTCTGGATGCGCGCCTTCGACATGTCGGCGAATCTGATGAGCCTGGGCGGTCTCGCGATCGCACTCGGGATGCTCGTCGACTCCGCCGTGGTGGTGGTCGAGAACGTCGAGGCGGCGCTCCATCGTCCGGAGGCGGCGCGGCATACGCGCGCCCAGGTCGTCTATCGCGCCGCGCGCGAGGTTGCCGCGCCGGTCACCTCGGGGATCGGCATCATCATGCTCGTCTTCCTGCCGCTGCTCACGCTCGAGGGGCTCGAGGGAAAGCTCTTCGTCCCCGTGGCGCTCACGATCGTGTTCGCGCTCGGAAGCTCCCTCGCCCTCTCGCTCACGGTGATTCCCGCGCTCGCGTCGATGTTGCTCACGAGCGGTCACGCGGGCAAGACGCCGCGAATCGTCTCCTGGCTGGAGGATGCCTACGAGCGGCTGCTTCGCCTGTGCCTGCGGCACGAGAGGATCGTCGTCGCTGTGGCGCTCTCGTTGCTCGTGGTGGCCGCGATCCTGTACACGCGCACGGGCAAGACGTTCCTTCCGACGATGGACGAGGGCGACGTCCTCGTACAGCTCGAGAAGCTGCCGTCGATCGCGCTCGAGCCGTCGCTCGATCTCGACCTTCGCGTGCAACGGGCCATCCTCGACGAGGTTCCAGAGGTGAGCCGCATCGTGGCGCGCACGGGCTCGGACGAGCTCGGCCTCGATCCGATGGGCCTGAACCAGACGGACTCCTTCCTGGTGCTGCGGCCGCGATCCGAGTGGCAGGTGGATTCGAAGAGTGAGCTGATCGAGAAGTTGCGCGCGGTGCTCGAGCGCTTTCCGGGGCTGCGCTTCGGCTTCACGCAGCCCATCGAGATGCGCATCTCGGAGATGCTCACGGGCGTGCGGGGCGACGTCGCGGTGAAGATCTTCGGGCCGCGGCTCGAGGCGCTCTCCGAGACGTCGGAGCGGATCGGCGAGCTGCTCGGCTCGCTCGAGGGCGCGCAGGACGTGTTTCGCACACAGATGGAGGGCGCGCAGTATCTCTCCGTCGAGATCGATCGGCTGCGCGCGGGACGAATCGGACTTTCCGTCGATGCGATCCAGGCCCGGCTGCGCGCGGAGCTCGAGGGAACGCGTGTCGGAACCGTCTTCGAGGGAGTACGCCGCACGCCCCTCGTGGTGCGAGGGGCAGAGCAGAGCCGTCGCTCGCCCGAAGCGTTCGAGAATCTCGGGGTGCCGCTTCCGGAAGGCCGTTCCATTGCGCTCGGGCAGGTGGCGCGGGTGCGCCGTGTGGAGGGGCCCGTCCAGGTGAGCCGCGAGAACGGTGAGCGCTTCACCGTCGTGGTAGCGAACGTCGAAGGCCGCGATCTGGTGGGCTTCGTCGAGGAGGCCCGGCGGCTCGTGGGCGAGCGCATCGCGCTGCCTCCCGATGTGCGTCTGGAGTGGGGCGGGCAGTTCGAGAACCAGCAGCGCGCTGCACGCCGGCTCGGGCTCGTGATCCCCGTCGCGCTCGCGCTCATCTTCCTGCTCCTGTTCTCGACGTTCGGCTCCGTGGTTCAGGCCGGGATCATCCTCGCCAACGTGCCATTCGCCCTGGTCGGGGGGATCGCCTCGCTGTGGTCGTCGGGCGAATACCTCTCGGTGCCGGCGTCGGTGGGGCTCATCGCGTTGCTCGGCATCGCCGTACTGAACGCCGTCGTCCTGGTGAGCCACTTCAACGAGCTGCGGGCCTCGGGTCTCGGAATCGAGCGGACGGTGATCGAGGGAGCCCGGCGGCGCCTGCGCCCGGTGCTCATGACCGCGACGTGTGCCGCGTTCGGGTTGCTGCCGCTGCTCTTCGCGTCAGGGCCGGGATCCGAGCTCGAGCGACCGCTCGCGATCGTGGTGATCGGAGGCCTCGTGAGCTGCACGTCGCTCACGCTGATCCTGCTGCCCATCCTCTACCGGCGCGTCGCCCGCGAGGCGAACGAGGAGTCCTGAGGGACGGCGCGTCCGCGGTCAGATGTCCGTTGGATCGAAGTCGCGCAGCTTGCGTGCGACGAAAGCCGTGTGGAAGGCCGGCTGGCCGTTCGTCGTGAAGCGCTGCCGAAAGCGCTCGGCGGCCAGGATCTCGATCGCACCGCAGCGCTCCATTCGCGTAGCCATGCGGACGAAGCGGCTCGGACTCGACGCTTCGAGCGCGCGTTCGTGCACGTGGTAGGCGACCCAGCCCGAGGGGGCGAGCAGGTTGAATGCCTCGACGAAGGCGTTGGGGGAGGGCTCGTGCGAGGAGAGCGGCTCCACGCACGCGAGGCAGTTGAAGTCGAGGTGCATGAACTGCTCGCGCTGTGACTCGCTGAGCCGCCGCATGTCCATCACCAGATAGCTCTCGAAGATCCCCCGACGATCTCGAGTGGCCGAACGCGCGGCCTCGGCGCAGGGGGCGACGCCCAAGACGGTGTGGACCCCAGCGCCGCGCCGCGCCTCGCCGCACCAGCCGGTGCCGGCCCCCCGGTGCCGCCCCCGCCACCAGCGGGCGGATCCGCCTCGCGCGTCGACCACCTGCTCCAGGATGCGGCACATGGCGGCAGGAGCATTGCCGCGGAGCAGGTCGCGTACGAGATGATCGTACACGCCCGGCCACATCCAGATGCGTGCGTCGTTTCGGAACCGCACCTGCTGCCATGCACTTCCGTCGCGGACCAGGCAGTACTCGAGCTCGCGCCCGTTCGGGCCGTTCATCTGCGGCAGCATCACCTCGCGCGCGGGGCGCGTGCGAGAGAACCGAGCCCGCCCACGGTCCTCGTCGACCGGGTAGAGGAGGGACTCCACGGGAGCAGCCATGCGACCTCCTGAAACGGATCGCCCATCCCCGGCAGGGCCCGAAGCAATCGATGACCCACCCGATCGCGGAACCTGCCGGAATCGAAGCCCCCCTCCTATACCCCGACGCCCGGTGCGAGTCCAGTGTAATAAGAACCATGTTTCCCCATGGGAAGTTATAAGAGCCCGATGCATAAGGGGATTCTACTTGCTCGCATTTGGTGCTCGACGGTGGGAAGACAAAGTTTTCGACTCGAACCGGACGTTCTGTAGGAACAAGCGCGGGTGGGGCCGGCGAAGGACGGCCCCGAGCGGGCAGGGTTCAGCTCCGGATCCGCTGGTAGCTCGAGGCGAGGGCATCCGCGTACTCGTTCCAGCGCATTCCCGCGTGTGCCTCGATCCACGTGAGCGTGGCCTTCGGGTGCCGCCGCACCAGGTCGAGCAGCTCCTTCACGAGCTCGACGTTGGCCACCGGTCCGGTCTTGCGGCGCCAGCCACGGCGCTCCCAGCTTGGTGCCCACTGCAGGATCGTGTCCACGCACAGGCGGCTGTCGGTGTAGACGTGGATCTGTGCATCGATCGGGAGGCGGCGATACGCCTCGATCAGCGCACGCAGCTCCATGCGGTTGTTCGTCGTGGCGGGATCGGTGCCGTGGTCCTGGGCGACGATGCGGTCGTCCTCGACCCACACGTACGCCCAGCCTCCGGGCCCGGGGTTGCCCTCGCACGATCCGTCCGTGAACACGCCCGTCTTCGGCCCTCCGTGGTTGCGGCGAAGAAGGTCTTCGAGTCCGGGCGGAAGGGGCTTCTGTGGCATCGGGGCGGGCTCCTCGGGTTGGACGTGCAGGGGGGATCCGGGGCCCGCGTATCGTCGGTCATCTCGGCGGCGGCGTCATCCCGCCGGAGGGCTCTTCCCTAGCTGCGCTTCATCGTCGAGATCGAAACCGAGAAGAATCGATCGTGCATCCGCGTCATCGGGATCTCGGCGATCTCGAACTCCACCGAGGCCGTGGTCATGCCGCGCGAGTGGTACAGGTTGTAGCTGCCCCCCATGACGAGCGAGGGACAGGAGATGGAGCGGAAGGAGAACTCGCTCGTGTGGAGCAGATCCTTCGCCCGGCCTGCGATGATGTTTCCGATCTCGCAGATCCCGTCGAGCATCTCGTCGTCGAGGCGCAGGGAATCGAACTCGCTCGTCACCTCGCCGAGGAGGCGCTGCGAGAGGTACGAGGCGGCGAGGCTGGTGATGTTGAGCGTGAGGCTGCCCGCCAGCTCGTCGCCGATCAGGCTCACCAGCACGGATACGTCGCGCGAGGCCGTCCAGAAGCGCGAGGCACCTACGGGCTCGGGGACGATCCCGGTCATCGACAGGCCCTCGAGACCCGCCTGCACGATGGCATCCATGAGCGTCGGATTGATCTTCAAGGTGGCCATCGTCCCTCCCGCGCATGCGTCCTTGCTGCGGGATCATCGGCTGCCGGCTCGGGGAGGCTGAGGCCGATGGTCGAGAAGAGCCCATGGACTGGCTACGGTGGACCGCATGGACGCCCGTTCCCTCCGTCGCCATCTCGATGTGCTCGCGCGCGAGTCGGGGCTGACACGGGTCGGCGTCGCCCGCGTGGAACGGATCGTGGAGGTCGATCGCATTCGCGAGTGGGTGCGCCGCGGCCATGCCGCCGACATGAGCTACATCGAGCGGCGTCTCGACGAGCGCGAGGACCCCGCGAGGCTGCTTCCCCGCGCGCGCTCGGCCATCGTGGGGGCCGTGGGGTACGACGTCTCCGCGCCGGACTCGCGGGAGCCGCGCGAGAGCCCGACGGGCTGGGTGTCGCGCTACGCGTGGGGGAGCGACTACCACGACGAGCTGAAGCGGAGGCTCGAGAGCATGGCCTCGGCCCTCGGCGGTGACTTTCCTTCGGCTGCGTTCCGGTGTTGGGTCGATACGGGGCCGCTCGCGGAGCGGGCGCTCGCGCGGCGCGCGGGCATCGGCTGGATCGGGCGTAACGCGTGCGTCATCGATCCGGAGCTCGGCTCCTACCTCTTTCTGGGCGTCGTGCTCACGGATCTGGAGATCGAGCCCGACGAGCCCGTCGCGGACCACTGTGGAACCTGTCGCGCCTGTCTCGATGCATGTCCGACGAATGCGTTCCCCGAGCCCGGGATCGTCGATGCGCGGCGTTGCATCTCGTACCTCACGATCGAGCGCCGCGGCGAGATCGCGCCGGAGCTGCGCGAGGGGATCGGCGATCACGTGTTCGGCTGCGATCGCTGCCAGGAGGTCTGCCCCTGGAATCGCCGCCAAGGTCGCCCCCGGATGGAGGATCCCGCGTTCGCACCGCGTCCGTTCTGGTTGGCCCCGCGGCTCGACGAGATGCTCGATCTCGACGACGACGCCCTGCGCGTTCGGCTGCGGCGCTCCGCGATGAAGCGCGCCAAGCTCGCGGGTCTACGGCGCAACGCGCTCGTGGCAGCGGGAAACACGGGC
>CAZOTO010000157.1:0-6613 GCA_964582775.1 uncultured Myxococcales bacterium | reverse complement strand
AATGCGGTTTCCGACCTTGTCGGCGTGATCCGCGAGATCGCCGATCCACTCGATCACCTGGTACCACATCATCACGGTGACCGGCGGGATCGTCGACTCGAGCTCGAACACTTCACGGCGAACCCGGCTCTCGAGACGATCGCTCTCCGTCTCCTGGCGGTTGAGCTCCTCGATCATGTACTGCACGCGATCCGCCTCGCGGCCGCGGAACCCGAGCTCGACCAGCTCGTCGAGCTCCTGGATGATCGCCGCGCTCTGGCGGCAGGTCTGGACCACCGCCTTTACCAGATCGAGCAGCGGATCCTGCATCGGCTCGGGTACGGTCATGCGCCGCTCGACCACGAGTGCAGCCAAATCCTGGGCGCGATCCGCGATCGTGTCCTGCAGATCGAGCACCTCGAGCAGGTCGCGGCGATCCACGGGAAGGAACAGGCGGCGCGGCAGGTGCGCGCGCAGGTCGTTCTTCACGCGATCCGCCTCGCCCTCGAGATCGTCGATCCGGCGCGCGCGCTCGGCCACGGCGTCGTGGTCGCCCGCGCACAGCGCCTCGAACATCCGCGGCACCTCCTCCACGCACTGGAGCACCGCCTTCATGTGCTCCTGCATGGGCTTGATGGGGGACTTCGCGAAGAGATCGAGAATCGACATGCGACCGCCTTCCCGGGCCTAGCCGAGCAGCCCCTTGTAGAAGTAGTAGAAGAAGATCGACAGGGCCGCCCCCACGGGGATCGTCACCACCCACGAGACGACGATCGTGCCCACGACGCGATAGTCGAGCGCCCCGATGCCGCGAGCGAGACCCACACCGAGAACGGCCCCCACCAGCGTGTGCGTCGTCGAGATCGGCAGCCCCATGCGACTCGCGAACACGATCGTCACGGCGGCGGCGAACTCCGCCGCATAGCCGCGGGTCGGCGTGAGCTCCGTGATCTTCTCACCGATGGTGAGCATCACCTTGTAGCCCATGAGCGCGAGCCCGAGCACGATGCCCACGCCTCCGAGCAGCAGGAGCCCGAGCGGCACGGGCGCAGACACGTGCAAAGCTCCCGTCCGCACGATGTCGACCACCGCAGCGAGCGGGCCGATCGAGTTCGCGACGTCGTTCGCTCCGTGCGCGAAGGCGACGGAGCAGGCGGAGAGGATCTGCAGCGAGCCGAAGATGCGCTCGACGTTCGCATAGTGGAAGTCGCGATCGAGGCTCGGATCGATCTGGACCCGCCGGAACAACACGCCGGCCACGGCGGAGGCGCTGGCCGCGATCGCCGTGCTCAGAGCGAGCGCGGTGCCGAACGAGAAATCGAGCTTGAGATTCGCCAGACCCTTGAACAGGGTGACCATGCAGATCACGACGACGACGGCGAAGACGTAGGCCGGCCCCCAGCGCTTGAGCTGGGCGATCGGATCCTCTCGATCGAGGATGTTGTGCTGGATCACGGAGAAGATCGCGAAGGCGACCACCGCGGCGAGGAGCGGCGACACCACCCACGACGCCACGATGCTCGAGAACTTTCCCCACTGCACGGCCTCCGCACCGAACGCGACGAGGCCGAAGCCGGCGATCGCACCCACGATCGAATGCGTGGTCGACACCGGCCAACCGAGCCTCGACGCGGCGATGAGCCACGTCCCCGCGGACGTGAGCGAGGCGAGCATCCCGTAGATCACCAGGCGGGGGAACTCCGCGCTCACGGACGCATCGAGGATCCCCCCGCGGATCGTGTTCGTGACGTGCCCGCCGACGAGCACGGCTCCCGCGAACTCGAGGATCGCGGCGATCATGATCGCTTGGCGGATCGTGAGCGCGCGCGAGCCGACGGACGTGCCCATGGCGTTGGCGACGTCGTTCGCGCCGATCGCGAACGCCATGTAGAGCCCGAGCCCGAGGGCCAGCACCAGTGCGATCTCCACCGCGTCCCCCTCCGTGTCCCCTGCGCCCCGATCCCTCGCACCGCACGGCCTGGCCCCACGGTGCGGGGCCGAAGCGGGCGCGACGCCCGATGGCGCGCCACGGTAGCGGATCGGATCGCCCTGCAACCACCGCCCATCGCGCACCCCCCCGCACGCGCTGGATTCCCGCGACGGCTCCGGGTTAGTCTTCGCGCCGATGCCGGCCCTTCGCACTGCTCTCGCCCTGCTCCGGACGATCGCCTGCGTGCTCGTTCTGCCTCCGTTGGTGCTCCTGTACAGCGTGGGCGCGATCCTCACGGTCCTCGCGACCGGCAGCACCCGAGCGTCGCACGCCTGGTATCGATCCTTCGCTGCGGTGAGCCTCGCGCTCGCCGGAACCCGCATCGAGGTGCACGGCGGGGAGCACCTCGCGCCGGGGCAAGCCTATGTGATCGTTTCGAACCACGAGAGCAACTGGGATCCGCCCTGCATCGTCGCGGCGCTGCCCCCGCTCGTGACCCGCTTCGTCGCCAAGCGCCAGCTCGCCGCCATACCCATCTTCGGAACGATGCTGCGCGTCACCGGCAACATCATCGTCGATCGCCGCAGCGGCGGCACCGACGTGAGGCGCGTGCAGAGCGGGATGTCCCAGCGCGACCCGAACGTCTCGATCCTGTTCTTCGCCGAGGGCACGCGCACGCGCGATGGCCGCTTCGGCCCGTTCAAGATGGGGGCGTTCGTGACGGCGCTCGCTTTCGGCCTGCCGATCCTGCCCATCGCGATCGCCGGCACCCGCCGCGTCTGGCATCCGGGATCGAAGTGGATCGAATCCGGTCCGGTGGTCGTCGAGGTGGGCGATCCGATCCACCTGAAGAGCACCGAGGAGGAGAGCTCGCGGGCCCTGCGCGACCGCGTCCACCGCGCAGTCGCCGAGCTTCGCACGCGCGCCCGCACGCGGCTGCGCGACAGAGGCATCGATCCCACCGGCGTGGACTGAGCCGGCCCCGCCGTGGCGGGCACGTCGATTCTTCCCTACCGGTCGAGGCGATCATGGCGCTCCTCTCGCGCGCATTCTTCGACCGGCCCTGTCTCGACGTCGCCGTGGATCTGCTCGGCTGCCGGCTCGTACGCGAGCTCGACGGCCGTGTCCGGCTCGAGGGCCGCATCGTCGAGGTCGAGGCCTACCTGGGCGATGGAACCGACCCGTCCGCGCACTCCCATCGCGGCCTCACCCCGAGGAATCGCCCCATGTTCGGCCCGCCCGGCCGCTTCTACGTGTACCGGAGCATGGGGCTGCACGCGTGCGTGAACGTGGTGTGCGAGGCCGAGGGATCGGCCGCCGCGGTGCTGCTGCGCGCCGTGGAGCCCCTGGAGGGACTCGATGCGATCCGCGCCCACCGGCCCCGGCGCGCAGATCGCGAGCTCACGAACGGTCCGGGAAAGCTCGCGCAGGCCTTCGCGATCGGGCTCGAGCGAAACGATTCCTCGGCGCTGCGCATCGAAGCGGCGCGCCCCTGCGGCGCACCCGCAGCGATCCTCTGCAGCCCACGCATCGGGATCAGCCGGGCGGTCGACCTTCCCTACCGCTTCTTCGACGCCGGGAGCCCCTTCGTCACGCGCGCCCCGCAGAACCGCCGGGCGCGGCCCCTGCCGGAGCAGCGGCTTTCGCGAGCACGCGCGGAAGCGCCTATCATGGGCACCCCTTGAAGCCCACGGACTCCACGCCCGCATCGACTCCGCGCCCGCATCGCTCGCCGGCCATGGACGAGCCCTCGCGCGAGCGCATGCTCCGCGCCTGCCGCGGCGAGCCCGTGGACCGCAATCCCGTCTGGCTCATGCGCCAGGCCGGCCGCTACCTGCCCGAGTACCGGGCGATGAAGGCGCGCGCGAGCTTCCTCGAGCTGTGCCGCGATCCGGCGAGCGCGACGGAGATCTCGCTCCAGCCCTTCCGCCGCTTCGGTATGGACGGCGTGGTCGTGTTCTCCGACATCCTCGTACCGCTCACCGGCCTCGGCATCGAGCTCGACTTCTCGCCCTCGCCTGTCGTCGCCAATCCCATCCGCAGCGCTGCAGAGCTACACCGGTTGGATGGCGATGTCGCGGCTGCGATCGAGCCCACGTGCGAGGCGATTCGACGGCTGCGAAAGGAGCTCGGCGATCGCGCAGCGGTGATCGGATTCGCGGGGGCACCGTGGACGCTCGCCGCGTACGCATCCGAGGAGCGGCTCTCGCGCGACGTCGAAACGCTGTGCACACGAAGCTACCAGGAGCCCGCGTTCGTCGAGGCGCTGCTCGCGCGGCTCGCCGAGGTCACCGCCGAGACGTTGCGCCTGCAGATCGAGGCCGGCGCCGACGTCGTGCAGATCTTCGACACCTGGGCGGGGATGCTCTGCCGCGAGCGCTTCGAGCGGTTCGCGGGGCGCGCTCTGCGCAAGGCGATCGCGGCCCTTCCCGCGGACCGGCCGCCCGTGATCGTCTACGCGCGCGGCGCGGCCCATCTCGCCGAATCGCTCGCAGGCGTGGGTGCCGACGTCGTCTCGCTCGACTGGCGCACCGATCTCGCAGCGGCTGCGCGCGGCATCGGCCGGCGCGTGTCGTTGCAGGGAAACCTGGAGCCCGCGGCGCTCGCCGCTCCGCCCTCCGACATCGAACGCGCCGTCGAGGCGCTCGTCGCCGCCGGCCGCCCCGCCCGAGGTCACATCGTGAACCTCGGTCACGGCGTGCTCCCTTCGATCCCCGTCGAAGGCGTCGAGGCCTTCGTCCGCGCCGCGAAGCGCACGGCGCGCGATTCTCCCGCCTGAGGGAGCCCGATTCTCGGAAGGAGGCATCCGATGCAGCAGGTGGTCGTCTACGGTCCGAACGACGTGCGGATGGTCGATGCATCCGAGCCCACGCCAGGCCCGCGCGACGCGCTCGTTCGCGTGGCCGCATGCGGAATCTGCGGTAGCGACCTGCACTACATCGCGCTGGGGGGCATGCCGATCCCCGGCGGCGGCCCGATGCCTCTCGGCCACGAGTTCTCGGGTGTGGTCGAAGCGGTGGGAGCCCAGGTCACGGACGTGCGCGCCGGCACGCGCGTCGCGGTGCGCGGCGAGTGCGCGGGCAATCGCATCGGCGGCGGTGGCGACGGCGCCTTCGCCCCCTACGTCTTGCTGCGCAACGTTTGCGACGACAACGGCCTGCATCCGTTGCCCGACTCCATTCCCCTCGAGATCGGCGCGCTCGTCGAGCCGCTCGGCGTGGCGATGCACGCGGTGAAGATCTCGGAGGCTCGCCCCGGCGAGCGCGCGGTCGTGTTCGGTGCGGGCCCCATCGGCCTCTCGGCGATCGTGTGCCTGCGGTACCGCGGCATCGAGGACATCGTCGCGGTGGATCTCTCCGAGAAGCGCCTCGAGCTGGCCCGGCGACTCGGCGCCCGCATGGCGGTGAACGCGTCGCGCGATGCGTGGGACGATGTCGCACGCGCCCACGGATCCGAGCGCGTGCACGGTCAGCCCTGCGTGTCGAGCGACGTCTTTTTCGAGACGACGGGCGCAGAACGCGTGGTGCGCGGAATCCTCGAGAAGGCGAAGCTACGGGCGCGCGTGGCCGTGGTCGCGATCTACGAGCGCGATCTCACGCTTCCCTTCCTCCAGGTGATGGCGAAGGAGCTCTGCGTGCGCGGCTCGCTCGCGCTCGGCCAGGAGTTCCCGGAGGTGATCGAGATGCTCGCGTCGGGGCGCGTCGACGTCTCGCCGATCATCACCCATCGCTTCCCCTTCGATCGCTTCCCGGACGCGCTCGCCACGGCGCGCCGCGCCGACGAGAGCGCGAAGGTGATGGTGAGCTTCCCGCACTAGCCCTGCAGGATGCCGCGGCCGATCCGGTGCATGCCCTGCGCTTGCGGTCCGGTGCCGAACCGTGTCTCCCTCGTCGAGGCGATCGCCGCGCCTACCCCTCTGCGATCGCGCGGAGCAGGTCGCGCTTGGCGACGGGCTTGCTGAGATACGTGTCGCAGCCCGCACGCAGGCACTTCTCCTCGTCGCCGCGCATGGCGTGCGCGGTGAGAGCGACGATGCGCCCGCGATAGCCCGCGAGCCGCAGACGGCGCGTCGCCTCGTATCCGTCCATCACGGGCATCTGCATGTCCATCAGGATCACGTCGTAGGGGCGGCCCTGGTCGCGGGCCGCGAGCGCGCGATCCAAGGCGAGCTGCCCGTTCGCGACGATCTCCACCTTTGCCCCCGCCCCGGACAGGATGCGGTTCATCAGCCGTTGATTGTCCGGGCCGTCCTCGGCGACCAGGATCCAAACATCGTCGAGCTCGATCGCCTGCAGGCTCGCGGTGGCGTCGACGGTCGCACGGGGAACCTGATCCGGATGCTCGAGCAGACGCACGCCCTCGAGCGGCCCCGTGTCGATGGTGAGCGTGAACGTGCTGCCCTCGCCCTCCTCGCTCTCCACGGTGAGCTCTCCGCCGAGAAGCTCGGCCAGGCTGCGCGAGATCGACAGCCCGAGACCCGTTCCTCCGAAGCGCCGCGTCATCGAGTCGTCCGCCTGCGAGAAGGGCTCGAAGAGGCGGGAGAGGTGCGAGGGCGAGATGCCGATCCCGGTGTCCACCACGTGCACGCGAAGCAGCGGCCGCTTCGCACCCTCTGGCGTCGCCAGACCGGCCACGAGCTCCACGCCGCCGTGCTCCGTGAACTTCACCGCGTTCGACAGCAGATTGAGCAGGATCTGCCGCAGG
>CAZOTO010000156.1:4927-6644 GCA_964582775.1 uncultured Myxococcales bacterium | reverse complement strand
CCCCGACGGGCGCGCACCGCAGAACCAGAGGATCACGTGACCACGAGCCCACGGGCTTCGAAACGCACCGCTGCGCAGGGACGCACGAGGCAGAGCCGATGAATCGGACCGGCGCGTACGCGGGCTCGATCTTCATCCTGCTCGGACTCGCGATCTTCGGATGGAAGGCCTTCCTCCTCGATCTGCCCGTGGTGCCCGAAGGCGCCGAAGATCTGTGGCGGGTGGAGCTCGAGATCGACGTGCGGGGAGCGGGGCGGCGAGGAAGCATCCGCTCGGCCCTGCCGATCTCGCACCCGGGCCAGGCGATCTTCGACGAGATGCTGATCTCGGACGGACTCCTGTTCACGATCCGCAACGAGCAGGGCAACCGCATCGGCCTGTGGAGCGGCACCTTGCGCCGCATCCACCACCTGACGCACGGATTCCGCGTGCAGCTCTCCCCGGTGGAGCCGCCCGAGCACATCGCGGACCAGGAGGTCCCACCGGCCGACGTCGCCAAGCGTTTCGGGGGGCCCGATTCGCACTATCCGTCCACGACCCCCGAGATCCAGAGCGCGATCGAGATGATCCACGCGGGGCCGAAGGTCGATCTTCCGGGACGCCTGCGCGCCATCTTCGCCTTCGTCTCGGACGAGATCATCACGGCGCCGCGCGGCAGCGACGATGCGCTGCTCACGCTCACGCAGCGCGAAGGGAGCGCGCTCGGAAAGACGCGGCTCCTCGTGACCCTGCTCCGCGCTTCGCAGATCCCGGCGCGCGTCGCCACGGGTCTGCACCTGCGACCCGGAACGGCCAGCGAGGTGCTCTGGGCGCAGGCGTGGGTTGCCGGAGCCTGGCGTCCGCTGTCGGCAACCGAGGGGTTCTTCCTGCGTCGCCCGGACGGATATGTGCTGGTCTCGACGGGGGACGATCTGCTCGTCGAGGGTCGCGGCGTGCAGGCCATGGGCTATCGCTTTCGTGCGCTGCGCGAGCAGCTCGCGCCGCACGAGATCGGAGCCCTCATGGTGCCGCCGGTCCCGGCGCTCGAGTCGCTCTCGCTGTACCGGCTCCCGATCCAGGAGCAGCACGCCCTGCGCCTGATCCTGCTCATTCCTTTGGGGACGCTCATCATTGCGCTTTTTCGAAACGTGGTGGGCATCCGAAGCTTCGGAACCTTCATGCCGCTGCTCCTCGCGCTCGCGTTGCGGACGACGGGACTCGGCCCCGGACTTGCGATGCTGGGCGGTGTGGTCGCCATCGGCGTGATCGAGCGTCGCGCACTCGACCGGCTGCGCCTGCTCATGGTTCCGCGGCTGTGCATCCTGCTGTGCCTGGTCATCTTCGCCGTGGCCGGCTTCGCGCTGCTGGGCCGCGGCTTCCAGGCGCGCGATCTGTTCGCCGGCGTGCTGTTCCCGATCGTGATCCTCACGATGTTGATCGAGCGCTTCTCCATCACCGCCGCCGAGGAGGGGCTCCCCGAGGCCATCAAACGGCTCGGCTACAGCGGAGTCATCGCATTCTCGTGCTATCCGATCTTCCACTCCGCATTCCTCGGACACCTGTTCTTCGGCTTCCCCGAGCTGATCCTCGTGATCGTCGGATCGCTGGTGTGGATCGGCTCCTACACGGGCTATCGCGTGCTGGAATTGGTCCGCTTCCGCTCCGTGGCGCACGCGGTGGAGGCCCGGCGGCCGTGATCCAGGGGTCGAAACTGCGAAGGGCCGGTGTGCTCGGAATC
>CAZOTO010000156.1:0-4917 GCA_964582775.1 uncultured Myxococcales bacterium | reverse complement strand
ACGGCGCTTCTATCCGCGCGTGGACAACAAGCTGCTCACGAAGGAGCTGTGCGCGGCGGCGTCCATTCCGACCCCCAAGCTCCTCGCGGTGGCGCGCCTGCACTCCGAGCTCGGCACGCTCCTGCCCGCGCTCGAGGGGCATCGCTCGTTCGTGATCAAGCCGGCGCGGGGGGCCATGGGCAACGGTGTGCTCGTGATTCGCGATCGCGACGGCAACCGCTTCCGCCGTGCCGACGGCAGCTGGCTCGACGAGGCCGATCTGCTCTACCACGCAGCGAGCATCATCTCGGGTCTGTTCGCCTTGGCCGGCCACGAGGACGCCGCCTTTGCGGAAGAGTGCCTCGTCGTGCACCCTTCGATGGCCGCGATCTCCAAGGACGGCGTTCCCGACCTGCGCATCGTGGTGTACCGAGGGGTTCCCGTGATGTCGATGACCCGGCTGCCGACGAAGCGCTCGCGCGGGCGCGCGAATCTGCACCAAGGCGCCGTGGGTGCGGGCGTGAGCCTGGTCACCGGATGCATCACGCACGCGGTACTGCGGTCGACGCCGACCCATCTGCATCCGGATACGCGCGAGGAGCTCGTCGGGCGCGAGATTCCGGATTTCGACCGCGCGCTCGAGATCGCGGTGCGCGCCACCGACGCCACCGAGCTCGGTTACGTGGGTGCCGACGTCGTGATCGACGCTCACCAGGGCGCGCTGATCCTCGAGCTCAATGCGCGGCCCGGTCTCGCCATCCAGATCGCGAACGCCTCGGGGCTGAAGCCGCGGCTCGATGCGGTGGACCGCGCCTGGCGTCCCAGCCTCGGCGTCGAGGAGCGCATCGCGCTCGGGCGCGAGATCGTCGTCTCGCTTCGCGGTGAGGGACACGCGGCATGAGATCGGCCCTTCGCATCGCGCTCGTCGCCCTTTGCCTCGTCGGCGTGCGCCCGCACGCTCCTGCGGCGCAGGAGACCTCCACCGCTCCGACGCAAGCGAATCCCGCGCCGGAACCCGCACCCGCGCCCCCACCGGAGCCCCCTGCCGAACCGGTCACCTACTCGTTCGAGATCGATGCCGCCATCGTTCCTACCGAGCGCGCCGCCCGCGTCTCGCTCCACGTGCGCAGCGGAGCCAAGCACGTCCAGCGCATCCGCTTCCGCATCGACCCCAACCGGCACTCCGACTTCAAGGGGGACGGAGAGGTCGAGGTCACGGATACCTTCGCTTACTGGCGCCCACCGTCTCAGGGAGGCTCGCTGCACTACCGGTTCGGCATCGATCACCTGCGCGATGCGCGCAGCTACGATGCACGCTGCACGTCGTCTTGGGCGATCTTCCGCGGGGACGATCTCGTGCCTCCCGCCCGCACCGAGACGACACCCGGAGCGCAGTCGCGCACGCGCCTGCGCCTGCGCCTGCCCAACGGGTGGTCCGCGGCCACGCCCTATCCGCAGGCGGGTCAGGGTCGCTACCGGATCGAACACCCGGCGCGGCTCTTCGACCGCCCCACCGGCTGGATCCTCGTCGGACGCATCGGGACGGTGCGGGAGCAGATCGGTGAGACGCACGTGACGATCGCTGGGCCTGCGAGACAGAAGCTGCGGCGCGGCGATCTGCTGGCCATGTTGCAGTGGACGCTGCCCTCGCTGCACGAGATCCTCGGACCCGGCGCCCTGCCCCGTCTGCTCGTCGTCGGTGCGGGCGATCCCATGTGGCGAGGCGGCCTCTCGGGTCCGGCATCGCTGTATCTGCACGCGGATCGGCCGCTCATCCTCGAGGATGGAACGAGCCCCATCCTCCACGAGGTCGTCCACGCATCCCTGCGGATGCGTGCCGGCTCCGACGGCGATTGGGTCGTCGAGGGCCTCGCGGAGCTGTACTCGGTCGAGCTGCTGCGCCGATCGGGCACGATCAGCGAGGACCGCTACCAGCAGATCCTCGAGCGCATGGCACAACGCGGCCGCGGCTCCCTCACGCAGGAGCGCATCTCCGGCTCCACCGTGGCGCGGGCGGCGACCCTCCTGCGATTGCTCGACCGCGAGATTCGCACGGCTACCGGCGACGAACGCAGCCTGGACGACGTGCTCGTGGAGCTGCGCGGCCGCAATTCTGCCGTCACGACCGCGAGCTTCCGCGAGCTCGTGGAGTCCGTCACCGGGCGGCAGTTCGACGCGTTCTTCCGCCGCCACGTGGGTCGCTGATCCCCGGCGTCCCCGGGAGTGCGTCTGCCACTCGCAGGCGCTCCCGGCGCACGTGCGCGGTTCAGGCGGGCGCGAGCACCAGCACGCCGAGCGGTGGAAGCCGCAGCGACATCGATTGCGGACGTCCGTGCAACGGGATCGGCTCCGTGTCCACCCATGGCTTCGTCTCGTACTCGCTGCCTCCGTAGCGTCGATCGTCGGAGGACAGCCGCTCCACGTAGCGGCCCGCCGCGGGGACCCCGATGCGGTACCCGTCGTGCGGAGTCGGCGTGAGGTTCACGACCACGACGAAATGATCCGCACCCTCTCGGCGCACGTAGGACAGCACCGAGCTCGCATGATCCGAGCAATCGATCCACTCGAAGCCGTCGGGATCGCAATCGCGCCGCCACAGGCACGGCGAATCCCGGTAGAGACGAGCGAGATCCTGCAGGAAGCGCGCGAGCGCCGCGCGCAGCGGATCGCCGAGCAGGTTCCAGTCCAAGCTCTCGTCGTGACACCATTCGCGGTCGGGCGCGAGCTCGGTTCCCATGAACAGGAGCGCCTTCCCTGGCCGCGTGACCTGATAGGCGAGCAGCGCACGCAGGTTCGCGAACTTCTGCCAGCGATCACCCGGCATCTTCGCGAGCAACGAGCCCTTGCCGTGGACCACCTCGTCGTGGGAGAGCGGGTCGAGGAAGTGCTCGCTGTACTGGTAGTACATGGCGAAGGTGAGCTCGTTCTGGTGATAGCTGCGATGGATGGGATCGCGGCGGAAGTACGCGAGGGTGTCGTGCATCCAGCCCATGTTCCACTTGAAGGTGAAGCCGAGACCTCCGGAGCGGATCGACCGCGTGACCCCCGGCCAAGCCGTGCTCTCCTCGGCGATCGTGATCGCGCCGGGAACCTCCTCGGAGACCACGCGATTCACCTCGCGCAGGAACTCGATCGCCTCCAGGTTCTCGCGTCCGCCGTAGCGGTTCGGGATCCACTCGCCGTCCTTGCGGCTGTAGTCGAGGTAGAGCATGGAGGCGACCGCATCCACGCGAAGCCCGTCGATGTGGAACTCCTCGAGCCAGTACAGCGCGTTGGCCACCAGGAAGTTCTTCACCTCGTTGCGGCCGTAGTTGAACACGAGGGTGCCCCAGTCGGGATGCGCGCCGAGTCGGGGATCCTCGTGCTCGTAGAGAGCCGTGCCGTCGAAGCGCGCGAGCGCGAACTCGTCGCGCGGGAAGTGCCCCGGAACCCAGTCCAGGATTACCCCGATGCCATTGCGATGGAAGGTATCGACGAGGAAGCGCAGATCGTCGGGCGTGCCGTAGCGCGAGGTGGGCGCATAGTAGCCCGTCACCTGGTAGCCCCACGAGGCGTAGAAGGCGTGCTCTGCGACGGGGAGCAGCTCGATGTGCGTGAAGCCGAGACGCTGCACGTGATCGACCAGGCGCAACGCGAGCTCGCGGTACCCGAGGAAGCGGTGTCCCTCCTCGGGCACGCGCGCCCACGAGCCCGGGTGCACCTCGTAGACGAGCATCGGCTCGCGCAGCGGATCGCGGCGCGAGCGCTCCTCCAGCCATTCCGCGTCGCCCCAGCGGTGCTCGCTCGGACCGACGACGCGAGAGGCCGTGGCCGGCGGCCGCTCCATGGCGAAGCCGAAAGGGTCCGCGCGCAACGACACCGCACCGGATCGCGATTGGACCGCGTACTTGTAGAGCGAGCCCACCGGCACGCCGGGGACGAAGACCTCCCACACGCCCGACACGCCGAGCGGACGCATGTCGATGCCGCGCGCGTCCCAGTGGCAGAAGTCCCCGGTCACGCTCACGCGGCGCGCATTCGGCGCCCATACGGCGAACGATACGCCTGGGTGTCCGCCCATCCGTCGTGGATGGGCGCCGAGCACCTGCCACAACCGGCGATGGCGCCCCTCGCCGAACAGGTGCAGATCGACTTCGCCGAGCGTCGGGGAAAGGCGATGGAGATCGTCGATCGCAGTCACGGCGACGCGATCAGACCTTGGCGATGTTGCGCACCTGGATCTCGGTGTACGCTTCGAGTCCACAGACGCCGTTCTCGCGGCCGAGACCCGACCACTTCATCCCGCCGAACGGCAGATGCGGACCCACCTGCAGGTGCTGGTTCACCCAGGCCGTACCGCACTCGAGACGCGAGGCGAGCGACACGCCGCGCTCCGTGTCGCGCGTCCACACTGAGCCCCCGAGTCCGTACTTCAACGCGTTCGCGCGTTCGATCGCGTCGTCCACGTCCGAGAAGCGCAGGATCGGCATCACCGGCCCGAACTGCTCCTCGTCCACCAGGCGCATGCCGTCGGTGACATCCGCCACGAGCGTCACCGGGTAGAAGTAGCCCGGCCGCTTCATCGGCTCCCCGCCGAGCAGGATGCGCGCGCCGTTGCGCTTCGCGTCCTCGACGAGCTCCGTCACGCGGCGGAACTGCATCTCGTTGTTGAGCGGGCCGAGATCGACATCGGACTCGGTTCCGGGGCCCACCTTCTTCGCGCGTCCGATCTCGACGAGGCGCGCGCACATCTCGTCGTGGATCGAGTCGTGCACGTACAGTCGCTTGAGCGCGGTGCACGCCTGTCCGCTGTTCACGAACGCCGCCTCGAAGAGCTTGGGCGCGATCGCCGCCACGTCCGCATCGGGCAGCACGATGGCCGCGTCGTTGCCGCCGAGCTCGAGCGTGATGCGCTTCAAGTCGGGCGCCGCGGCTGCCATGATCGCCTTGCCCGTCTCG
>CAZOTO010000155.1:3721-6707 GCA_964582775.1 uncultured Myxococcales bacterium | reverse complement strand
ACACGAACGACATCCTGGCCGAGCACGGCTACTCGGAGTCCGAGATCGCGGAGCTGCGGGAGCAGCGCGCGGTGGCATAGGCTGCCGCAGAGGAGAGCCGCATGAATCCGACGCGGACGGGCGCACTGAACGGGATCCGGATCCTCGACTTCACCACTGCGGTGGCCGGCGGCTACTGCACGCGGCTGCTTTGCGACATGGGCGCGCAGGTGATCAAGATCGAAGCCCCGGAGATTGGCGACGGGATCCGCATCCTGCCGCCGTTCCACGGCAGGACGTGGTCGATGCCGCCCTCGATGAGCACGATGTTCGTGCACTGCAACGCGGGCAAGCGAAGCATCGGTCTCGATCTGCGCCGGCCCGAGGCGATCGACGTCGTGCGCAGGATCGTTCCGCACGTCGACGTCGTGGTCGAGAACTTCACGCGCCACGTGATGCCCGGTCTCGGCCTGGCCTACGAGAACCTGCGTCCCCTTCGCCCGGACCTCGTCATGTGCTCGATCACCGGTTTCGGCATGGAGGGGCCGCTCGCGGACACGCCGTGCGCGGATGCGGTGGGGCAGGCGATGGGCGGCATGCTCTCGCTCTGCGGGGACGAGGACGGCTACCCCTACATGGCCGGAAACGGCATCGCCGACAGCATCACCGCCACCAATGCCGCGCTGGCGATCGTCGCTGCACTGTTCGAGCGGAAGCACTCCGGCGAGGGCCAACACGTGGACGTGTCGCTCATGGATGCGGTGTTCGCGAGCGACTGCGCGGCGGCGCCCACGTACGTGGCCTCGCGCGGCGAGCACTCCGTGCCGCGCGGCGGTCGCTTCCACCATCTGGCGTGTCCGTGGGGCGTGTTCAAGGGCCCGGGCGAGAGCTTCCTCGTGATCCAGGCCCCGGGCGACATCCCGTGGCAGCGGCTCGCCACCTGCATGGGCCGGCCGGAGCTCATCGACCATCCCGACTTCGCGACGATGGGCGCGCGGCTCCAGAATCGCGCGAAGGTGCACGACGAGATCGAGGCCTTCCTTCAGTCGTTTCCGAGCGCTGAAGACGCCCACAAGGCGCTCGCCGACGCGAAGGTGATTGCGGGTGTCGTGCTCGATCCGTGGCAGGTGGCGAACCACCCGCAGGTGACCTCGCGCGCGATGGTGCGCGAGGTGCCCTATCCGTTCACCGATCCCGTGCCGACGATCGCCACCGCGCCGCATTTCTCGCGCAGTCGCACTTCGGTCGGCCGCGCGCCGTTTCGCGGCGAGCACAACCGCGCGGTGCTGGCGGAGCTCGCGGGCCTGGGCGACGACGACGTCGATCGCCTGCTCGCCTGCGGCGCGGTGCACGAGGATCCCGTCGTTCCCCACCTGGGGCAGCACATGCCCGCATCCCCCGAGGCCCCATGATCTCGCGATTCGATGACTCCCTGGTCCACCAGGACGCGCTGCCGCTCTCCGCCGTGGCGTCGGGCGATCCCGACTGGGAGGAGGCGATCTACTTCAACCTGCACTCGCGCGACGGGCGCGTGTCGGCGATCGCGAGCTTCGAGGCGCTTCCCAACGCGGGGCACGTGCGCGCCTTCCTGCTCACGCGCCACGACGGCGTGCACGCCTCGTCCTTCGCTGCGGGTCCGCTCGGCGCGTGGCGCGAGGAGCTTCGCGTGGGCGCGCTTTCGTTCTCGGTGCTCGAGCCCATGCGTGCGTGGCGGCTGCAGCTCTCCGACGAGGCGAACGGCGTGCATGCGGAGCTCGACTTCGAGGCGCGCTTCCCCGCCTGTCCGTTTCCGCCGATCCGCGTCGAGAGCGAGGGCGCCCTCGTGATGGATCAGTCCTACTTCAACCAGGGCGGATCCTACAGGGGCGTGCTGCGCATCGGCGAGCACGAGTACCGGGATCTCGTCGGAACGCGCGCGCGGCGCTGGGGCATGCTTCGCTTCGCTGCGCTTCCGTTCTACCACTGGATCTCCGTGCAGCTTCCGGGGCGCTACGTCACGGCGTGGCAGTTCGAGTCGGCGCAGGGCGAGGTCCTGTACTGCGGCGGTGCGGTCGTGAGCGAGTCGGGCGAGATCACGCCGGTCGTGCGCCTCGCGCACGAGTGGATCGCGATGGGAGGCCCGCGCCACCCGCAGCTGAGCCGCATCGTGCTCGAGACGGAGAAGGGCGAGGAGCTGCGCTTGAAGTGCCGCGAGATCGGCAGCCACTTCCTGGGAGCCGGTTCCCCGAGCTGGTCCGAGACCGACGCAGAGGCCCTCGCGACCGCGGCTGCGGGGGCGATGTCGGTGGAGTCGGTGTGCGAGATCGCGCTCGGAGACGAGCGCGCGTGCGGCGTGCTCGATGTCGTGGGCGGGCGTGGCTATCGGCGCTACGGCGTCGGTCCGCTCGGCGGATGACGCGGCGGCCGATCCCACGGGAGCGAGGCGTGCAGACGAATCGGAACCCAGCGAAGGAGCGAACGTGAGCGAGCCGGCACTGCGGATCGAGCGCGACGGGCACGTGGTGGTCCTCACCATGAACCGCCCGCAGAAGAAGAACGCGATGAACCTCGAGATGATGTGCCGCATGGCAGATGCGTGGGACGAGGTCGATGCGGATCCGGAGGTGCGCGCGGTGATCCTCACCGGCGCGGGCGGCGTGTTCTCGGCGGGGGCGGACCTCGACGCGGTGGCGCGTCGCCGCCAAGAGGGCGAGGGGCCGCGCGACGACTTCGAGCGCCGCTTCTTCGAGGGTCCGTCGATCATGTGGAAGGCGCTGCTCCGCGATCATCGCGTGGCGAAGCCGCTCATCGCGGCGGTCGAGGGGCCGTGCCTCGCGGGCGGCACCGAGATCCTGCAGGCGACCGACATCCGCGTCGCCGGCGAGAGCGCGCGCTTCGGCATCCCAGAAGTGTGTCGCGGGCTGTTCCCGATCGCGGGATCGACCGTGCGGCTGCGCCGGCAGATCCCGTACACGAAGGCGATGGAGATGCTGCTCACCGGGAACCACTACCCGGCGTCGGAGGCGCT
>CAZOTO010000155.1:0-3621 GCA_964582775.1 uncultured Myxococcales bacterium | reverse complement strand
CGCCGCGCTTCCAGGGACGATGAGACGACGGAATCGGTGACACGCGCGCGTGTGGGAAGACGCAGCGCCTTCCCCGCACGCGCCGAAGACGCGGAGAATCGCATGCAGATCTACGGATATACGGAGCAGCAGGAGGCGGTGCGGCAGACGGTGCGCGAGTTCGCGCGCAAAGAGGTCGCCCCCGGTGCCGCCGAACGCGACGCCACCGGGAAGTTCGACGACGCGCTGTTCCGGCGCGTGGCCGAGGTAGGCGTGACGGGCCTGCTCATGTCCGAAGAAGCGGGCGGAGCCGGTGCCGACGTGCTCACCTACTGCCTGGCGCTCGAGGAGATCGCGCGCGTCGATCTGTCCCTGTCGTGGACGACCTTCGTGTCGCTCGCGGCCGCGAGCACGATCGCCGACATGGGAACCCCGGAGCAGAGGGCGCTCTTCATGAAGAGCTGGGTCGAGCCGGTGCTGCGTGGCGAGGCCACGACGTGCGCCGGCATCACCGAGCCCGACGCCGGCTCGGACAACTCCCGCATCAAGACGCGCGCGGAGCGGGTGGGCAACGAGTGGGTGATCAACGGCAGCAAGATCTTCATCACGAACGCGGGGCTCGACAACTGCCTCGGCGTGCTCGCGCTGTGCTGCACGGATCCCGAGACGCGACGCTTCGACACGATCCTGGTTCCGACGGGAACACCGGGCTACCGGATCGGTCCGCCGCTCAAGAAGATGGGCCTTCGTTCGAGCGACACGCGCCAGATCTTCTTCGAGAACTGCCGCGTGCCATTGATCCATCGCTTCGGCGCCGAGGGCCAGGGCCTCCGCCACATCCTGCGCGGCTTCTTCCTGGGTCGGATCGTGATCGCGTCGACCGCGCTCGGGCTGGGCGAGGAGTGTCTGGACATCTCCACCGAGTACGCGAAGCAGCGGCAGGCGTTCAAGCGGCCGATCTCGCACTTCCAGTACGTGCAGGGCATGCTCACCGACATGGCCCTCGACATGGAGCTCGGCCGGTTGATCCGCGACAAGGCCGCACGGCTGTGCGACGCGGATCAGCCATTCATGAAGGAGGCTACGATGGCCAAGTGGTTCATCACCGAGGCCGCGAAGCGCGCATCCGACAGCGCAGTGCAGATCTTCGGCGGCATGGGCGTGATGGACGACTGCCCGGCGTCGCGATACTACCGCGACGTTCGCGCGGCGACGATCGGCGAGGGCACCACCCAGATCCAGCGCCACGTGCTCGCCCGCGAGATGGGGCTGCTGCGCTAGCCATGGCGCGCCGCAGCCCGCGCGTGGTCGAGACCCAGCAGCGGATCCTGGACGCTGCGCTCGAGCTCTTCGGCGACAAGGGATTCCACTGCGTCACCATCGACGAGATCGCGAGCCGGGCCGGCGTGACGAAGGGCGCGGTCTACTACTATTTCGAGGACACGGCGGACCTCGCACGCGATCTCGCGCGGCAGATCCTCGACCGCCTGGCGGCGGCCGCACGGCGCGCGATCGACCCGGACGGGGACACGATCACGAACCTCGAGCGCGGCTTCGACACGTTCCTGGCGGGTCTCCAGAGCCAGCGCGAAGCGCGCTTCTTCCTGCGCGACTGCCGCGCCCTGCCCGGGCTCGATCCGACCGGGGACGACAGCCGGGCGGGATCGATGGCGGTGGTGCGCACGCTGCTCGAGCGCGGCATCGAGCGCGGCGAGATCGAGCCATGCGACGCGGATGCGCTCGCGCACGTGCTGATCGGCGCCTGCGCCGACGCGATGCTGCATGTGATCGTGACGGAGCGGTCCACGGGCGCCGTCGAGGTGATGCACCGGATCTTCGCGTCGCTCGCTGCGCGACCGAAGGGGGGAGATCCCTCGTGAAGGCGTGCATCACCAGCGGAGAGCGAGAGCTCACCCTTCCCGAGCTCGGCGCGAATGCGACACGGGCTGCCGCCGCGCTGCGTTCGATCGGCATCGGGAAGGAGGACGCCGTCGCCCTGCTCCTGCGCAACGACTTCCCGTACCTCGAGGTGAGCTGGGCGGCGGCGATGATCGGCGCCTATCCGGTGCCGGTGAACTGGCACTTCACTGCGGAAGAGGTCGGCTACATCGTGCGCGACTGCGGCGCGAAGGCGATCGTCGTACACACGGATCTGTTGCCTGCGGTGCGTCGCGGCCTTGCGCCGGACGTGAAGATCCTCGCCGTGCCGACGCCGCCCGAGATCCGCGCCGCGTTCGGGCTCGACGAGTCGTGTGCCGAGGTGACACCGGAGTGTGTCGAGTGGTCGCGCTGGATCGCGGGCTTCGAGCCCGCGCAGGTGGGCGTGCTCGAGCCGCCGGGCACGATGATCTACACCTCGGGAACGACGGGGAGGCCCAAGGGCGTGCGGCGCGAGCGGCCCTCGCCGGAGCAGGTCGCGCAGGTGCGCACGGTGCTGAGCCGCGCGGCGCTCGGGATCGAGGGTCCAGTGGCGACGGTGATCGTGGGGCCCATGTACCACTCTGCGCCCAACGGCTATGCGCTCACCGCCGCGAGCTTCGGCGGACACGTGATCCTGCAGCCGCGCTTCGATCCCGAAGATCTGCTGAAGCTCATCGAGCGGCACCGCGTCTCGCATCTCACGATGGTGCCGACGATGTTCGTGCGGCTCTTGCAGCTTCCCGAAGACGTTCGCCGTCGCTACGACGTGTCGTCGCTTCGCTTCGTCGTGCACGGCGCCGCGCCGTGCCCACCCGAGGTGAAGCGGCGCATGATCGAGTGGTGGGGGCCCGTGATCTACGAGTTCTACGGCGCCACCGAGACGGGCGTCGTCGCTCGCTGCAGCGCGCAGGAGTGGCTCGAGCGCCCCGGCACCGTCGGCCGCGCGATCGACGGTGCGCGCATCCGCATCCTCGACGACGAGGGCAACGAGCTCCCTCCGGGCGTTCCGGGCGAGATCTACTCGCGCCTCGACTACTACAGCGACTTCACGTACCACGGCGACGAGCGCAAGCGCCGCGAGATCGAGCGCGACGGCCTCATCGCCAGCGGCGACGTGGGCTACCTGGACGCCGACGGCTACCTGTACCTGTGCGATCGCAAGCGCGACATGGTGATCTCGGGTGGCGTGAACATCTATCCGGCCGAGATCGAAGCCGAGATCCAGGCCCTCGCCGGTGTGCGCGACTGCGCGGTCTTCGGCATCCCGGACGAGGAGTTCGGCGAGAGCCTGTGCGCCTACGTCCAGCCCGTTCCCGGTGCCGCGCTCGATGCCGACCGCGTGCGCGAGGCGCTTCGCGATCGGCTCGCCGGCTACAAGATCCCCAAGGTGATCGAGATCCGCGCGGAGCTTCCCCGCGAGGACTCCGGAAAGATCTTCAAGCGCCGCCTGCGCGATCCGTACTGGCAGAACACCGGCCGCGGGATCTGATCCGCACGCCCGACGGGGAACGGCTCCCCTAGTCCGCGGTCATGCCGGTGTCCATGGTGAGGATGGCGCCGTGGATCGACTTGGCCTCGTCGGAGGCGACGAAGGCCATGAAGGCGGCGAGCTCCTCGGGCTCGGACACACCGCGCATGCCCATGTACCGCTTCACGAGCTCCATGTCCGCCTCCGGCGGGAACTGAAGCCCGGTGGCGATGTTCGTCTTCGTGCCGCCGGGG
>CAZOTO010000154.1:0-6729 GCA_964582775.1 uncultured Myxococcales bacterium | reverse complement strand
TCCTCTTCGATGCCGCGGGCGCGCAGCGCCTCGAGCGCGAGCTCGAGCTGGATCGCCTTGGCGACGTCGATCGAGGCGAGCCCCCCGCCCACCACGATCGTCCCCGGCAAGGCCTGGAAACGCTCTCCAGTGTAGCCCTTCTCGTGCCGGTGGTTGAACCAGCCGATGAACGCGTTCTGGTAGACGAGCCCCTTGCCGACGTAGCTCTCGGCGCCCTCGATCGGCAGCAGCCGATCGCGCCAGGCACCGTTCGCTAGGACGACCGCGTGGAAGCCCCAGTCGCGGGTGATCTCCTCGAGGGCGACGTCGCGACCGATCTTGGTGTTGGGCACGAAGTGCACGTTTTCCGAGGAGAGCTTGCGATCGATCGCCGCGTACTCCTTCTGGCGTAGTGCTGCGTGCCAGCGGGGCAGACCGTCCTCGATCTTTCCGTAGGGGCGGGCGTTCTGCTCGAAAACGACGGTGAGGATTCCGTGAGCGGCGAAGAGCGCGGCGGCCTCGGCCCCGGCGGTCGCACCCCCCACGACGGCAATGGCATAGGTTGGAGTCGGCATGGGCGGCAGTCTACCGCACCCGCGCTTCGGGTCGCGTCCGGGCCGGCGAGGCCGTTCGCGCGGACTCGCGTGGCGTTTCGACACATCGCGCTCCGTGTTCTAAGATGCGCCGCCGTGGAAGAAGCCGAGCGGACGTACCGGGCGCGATCCTATGGCGCGCAGCCGACGATGCTCACCGCCCGGGTGGTCGTGTATGGCCGGCCCGCGCGGGCGAAGCGGGCGGTCGGGATCGCTGCGCCGCTCTTCGTGGGCGGCATCGCGAGCGTGCTGATCCCGGGCTTCCACTTCGTGACGGTGCCGGGGCTGCTCGGCGCCTCGTTCTTGTTCGGCCGCAAGCGCTGGCGGCACGAGCTCGACTTCCAGTCGATGGAGGGGCCGTGCCCGTCGTGCGCCGCTCCGCTGTCGGTGGAACCACCGGCCGAGCTCGGAGCGATCGATCCGCAGCCGGTGCGGGTCCTCTGCGCGGGCTGCGGCGAGTTCCTCACGATCGAGCCGGCCTAGCCGGCGCATCCGCGTCGGATTCGAGGTGCACCCCGCACGCTTGCGGTTGGATTTTCGGCGCGCCAGGGGTCTTCCGTCTCTGCGATTGCGCTAGTATGCGCGCGCGGATCAGCGCCCCGGTGGGGCGCCCGCTCGGAGGACCGAGCATGGCGGATTGGACCGTCGAGGAGAGCGCCGAGCTCTACGGTACGTCCTACTGGGGCGAGGAGTACTTCTCCGTGGGAACCGGAGGGGACGTGCTCGTGCATCCGCGCGGCCAGGGCGGCCCGTCGGTAAACCTGCGCGAGCTCGTCGAGGACATCCGGCGCCGCGGCATGCACACGCCGCTCGTCGTGCGTTTTTCCGACATCCTCGCCCATCGCGTGCAGACGCTCGCGAGCTGCTTCGCGACCGCCGCGAAGGAGTACGAGTTCGGCGGACGCTATCGCCCGGTGTACCCCATCAAGGTGAACCAGCAGCGGCAGGTGGTGGAGGAGCTCATCGACTTCGGCCAAGGCGTGAGCCTGGGCCTCGAAGTGGGCAGCAAGCCGGAGCTCCTCGTCGCGCTGGCACTGCTCGACGTCCCCGACGCGCTCATCGTGTGCAACGGGTACAAGGATCGCGCCTACATCGAGATGGTGCTGCTCGCGCAGCGCCTGGGCCGGCTGCCGCTCATCGTGATCGATCGCCCCCACGAGCTCGACGTGCTGCTGCAGGTGGCGCGCGAGCTCGGCATCCGCCCGCACATCGGCGTGCGCGCACGGCTCTCTTCGCGTGGTGCGGGCAAGTGGGCGGAGTCGACCGGCGACCGCTCGAAGTTCGGTCTGTCGGCCGCCGAGATCATGGCGGTCGCGCGCCGGCTCGAGACCGAGGGCATGCTCGACTGCCTCGAGATGCTCCACTTCCACATCGGCTCGCAGATCACCGAGATCCGCGCGCACAAGGAGGCCCTGCGCGAGGCGAGCCGCATGTTCGTCGGCCTGCACGCGCTCGGTGCGCCGATGCGCTTCGTCGACGTGGGCGGCGGTCTCGGCATCGACTACGACGGGTCGAAGACGAGTTCGTCGTCGTCGATCAACTACACGATGCAGGAGTACGCCTACGACGTGGTGGCGGCGCTGCAGCAGGCGTGCGACGAGCGCGGGGTACCGCATCCCGACGTCGTCTCCGAGTCGGGCCGCGCGCTGGCGTCCCATGCCTCGATCCTGATCTTCGACGTGCTGGGCATCGACGGCCCGATGGCGAAGGCCCGCCCCGAGGCGCCGGCGAAGCACGAGCACAAGGTGATCCACGACCTGTGGGAGGTCTACACGAACATCTCCGAGGAGAGCGTGCTCGGCTACTACCACGATGCGCTCGAGCTCAAGGAAGAGGCGACGAGCGCCTTCAACCTGGGTGTGCTCGATCTGCCGGCGCGCGCACGCGCCGAGGAGCTGTTCTGGAGCTGCTGCGCGAAGATCCAGGCGATCGTGGGCGAGCTCGACTACGTGCCCGAGGACCTGCTCGATCTCGAGTACAACCTTGCGGACACCTACTACGGAAACTTCTCCGTGTTCCAATCGCTGCCCGATTCGTGGGCGCTCGGTCAGCTCTTCCCGATCATGCCGATCCACCGCCTGAACGAGAAGCCGATGCGCCGCGGCACGCTCGCGGATCTCACCTGCGATTGCGACGGAAAAGTCGATCGCTTCGTCGATCTTCGCGACGAACGCCGCGTGCTCGAGCTCCACGCGCCCAACGGCGGACCGTACTACATCGGCGTGTTCCTGGTCGGCGCGTACCAGGAGACCCTCGGCGAGCTGCACAACCTGTTCGGCGACACGCATGCGGTGCACGTCCACGTGGACGGCGACGGCACCTACTCGATCGAGCACGTGGTCGAGGGAGACACCGTCGAGGAAGTGCTCGCGTACGTGCAGTACGACCGGCGCCATCTCTCCGAGAAGGTGCGCCGCGCCATCGAGAACGCGCTGCGCAAGGGCGACATCACCCTCGAGGAGTCGGCGAAGCTACGCCGGCGCTACGAGCAGGGGCTCTCGGGCTACACCTATCTGGAGCACGGCGCGTAGGCGGGTGCCGTCCGTCGCGGAGCGCTCAGGGCGTGACTTTCCGCTCCGAAGGGATGAGCTCGTAGACGAACACCGTATAGCCATCGGCGTGCGCACGATGCGCCAGACGGATCGCGCGAGGCTCGCCCTCCGCGGACCGTTGGAGGACGTGCGTGTCCTCTTCGTCGATCACCACCCAGCGCACGTGGTGCTTGCGTAGCACGTCCAACAGCACGTCCCCATCGCGTTCCAGATGGATGTGGAAGAACGGCATGTCGGCGTAGTAGCCGATGCGACGCTTCGTTCCTCCGACACGATCGCCGTCGGAGCGGACGTCGCGCAGCCACTGCGCGGCTTGGCGCTCTGCCACCGCGCGCTCGCGCGTGGGGCGGATCGATTTGCCGATGCCGAGCGAGAGCGCCACGGCGAGTCCCACGGCGAGTGCGAGCCCCGGCGACACGGGCCCGGGACGCTGGATCACCCGGCGTGCGGCGGCGACGAGCCCGGATCCGAACACCGGCACACCTGCCGCTGCGTACCCGAGCAGCAAGACGAGGATCGGTAGTGAGTGCCGGCGGCTCACGTAGCCGGCGTGCAGGTACAGACCCGTGAGCACGAAGCCATACAGCAGGGCGAAGGCAAGCAGGAACCGGCCGCGGTTGCCCATCGGCCCGCGCAGGCGCACGAGACCGAGCAGCAGGAAGACCACGATCTCGGGCCGCGCGGACGAGGCCGCGTCGCCCAACACGTGCAGCACCCCCCCGAGGTAGCGCATCGCGCCGTCGGCGATCGAGGCCGCCCGAACGGGCGCGTCCGGAACGAATGCCGACACGGGATCGTGTCGTTCCGGCGAAGGCGTGGCGGCGGGTGCCAGGCGCGCCCCCTCGAGCAGCTCGTCGACACCGAGGACGCCGGTGACCGACTTCTTGCGGGTGAAGGTGAGCTCGCCCGTGTCGTGCGTGAGATACGCCACGTAGGGTGCGGATGCGAGCATGACTCCGATCCCGAGTGCGGCGCACCAGCGCACGGCCGAACGCAGTGGCCAGTCGCCGCGGATCCACGTGTGCGCAGCGAGCGCGAAGCCTACGATCGCCACGCCGAGCCCCTCGGGGCGCGTGAGGTAGGCGAGACCTGCCAGCGCGCCTGCCGCGAACGCCGGTGCGATGTGCTGCGTGCGGTACGCCTTCCAGAGCACGGCCGTCGCTGCGACGAAGAGCGCGAGGTACGTGCCCTCGGTCTGGACCTCGGCCGTGAAGCGCACCGCGTGGCCGTGCACGGCAAGCAGTGCAGCGCCCACCCATGCGATGCGCCGATCGAACGCATCGCGCAGGAAGAACCACAGCGCGACGACCGCGACACCGCCCGCCAGACAAGACACCGCGGCGGCTGCGGTCTCGGTATCGCGTGCGAGCGGACGCGCGAGCGCGATGAGCGCGGAGTAGAGCGGGTGGTAGTCGAACGCGAGGGCACCTCGCCAGTCGCCGCGCATCATGCGCTCCGCCATGTCGAGGTAGAGCGGTCCATCGTTGCCGATCGCTCCGGCGCGCCACCAGCGGATGGCCCGCAGCAGGAGGGCGAGCGCGACGAGCCCCGCGAGCCCCGCCGCGGTGCGCGTGCGCGTCTCGCGATCGCCCGTAGGGGGCGCGACGGGTTCGCTCATCGCGCCGTGCCTCGATCGAGCGCCTCGCGCACGTTTATTCCTTCGTACAGCGGCTCGAGCCGTCGGGCCACGTCTTCGAGCGCATCGCCGTCTGCGTCGGGAAGCACGGCGACGAGCCGCACGTACAGGTCGCCGCGCGCGCCGCTCTTGCCGTGCGGAACTCCGCGGCCGCGAAGCCGCATCCGCTGTCCGCTGCGCGAGTGCGAGGGGATGCGCATGGTCACCGGACCCCCGGGCGTGGGCACCTGCACCTCGGCGCCGCGCACGAGCTCGGGAATCGTCACCGGCAGATCGAGCGAGAGCTCGTCGCCTTCGCGACGGAAGAACGGATGGGGACGCACGCGCAGGACCAGGATCAGGTGACCCGCCGGACCGCCGCCGCGCCCCGGCTCACCCTGACCCGCCACGCGAATGCGCGCACCGTCGTCGGAGCCCGGCGGGATCTTCACGACGAGCGAGGCTCCCGCCTCGCCGGTCACGCGGATCTCGCCGCCGTTCACCGCGTCGAGGAAGTCGATCTCGATCTCGCGCTCCACGTTGCGGCCGCGCGCCGCCGCGCGCCGTGCGCGTCCGCCGCCGAAGGGGCCACCCCCGAAGGGACCATTCGCGAAGGGGCCGCCGCGCGCGCCCCCCCCGAAGATCGATCCGAACAGATCCTCGAAGCCGGCGCCGCCGAAGCCACCGGGTCCACCTGCGTGGCCGAAGCCCTCCGCGCTGCCGAAGCGGTCGTAGCGCTTGCGCTTCTCCGGGTCGCCGAGCACGTCGTAGGCGGCGGAGACCTCCTTGAAGCGCTCCTCCGCCGCGCGATCGCCGGCGTTCACGTCGGGGTGGTACTTCCGGGCGAGCTTCTTGTATGCGCGGCGGATCTCGTCCGCGGGTGCGTCTCGCGACACTCCCAGCACGACATATGGATCCCGCTCGGCCATGGCGCGGCAGGATAGCGCGATCGGCTCGCGATGGATCCTCTGCCGCGCCGCGCCCGGTGCACGGGGAAGCGCGTGCTGTGATAGGAGTGAGACGCGCCGCTTCGCGTGGCGAGAGGAGACCCCCCATGAACCCGTATCCCGCACCGATCCATCCCTCCCCCGACTATGCACGTCTGCTCGCCGATCGCGTCGCGATCGTCACCGGCGGCGGTGCGGGCATCGGCGGCTCGATCTCGCGCGTCTTCGCGCGCGCCGGTGCGAAGGTCGTCGTGGTCGAGATCGACGCCGAGGCCGCGAGCGCCGCCCGCCGCGACATCGAGGCCGCCGGTGGCACCTGCCTGGTCGTGCCCGGGGACGTGCGCGAGCCGGGGCTCGCTGCGCGCGCCGTCGACAAGACGCTTGCCGCGTTCGGGCGCATCGACGTGCTCGTGAACAACGTGGGCGACTACCGGCCGCACAAGAAGTTCGTCGACTCCGACGAGGCCGACTTCGACGTGCAGTACCGAATCGGCTTCCTGCACGTGCTGCGCTTCACGCGCGCGGTGCTGCCGCACATGATCCGGGCGCAGCGAGGAGCCATCCTGAACCTGTCGAGCGTCGAGGCCATGCGCGGCATTCCCGGCAATGCCGTCTACTCCGCGTACAAGGCGGCGCTCGTGAACTTCACGCGCAGCCTCGCGGTCGAGGTGGGCGGTCATGGCATCCGCGTGAACGCACTCGCGCCGGACCTTACGCACACGCCGCAGACGCCCATGTACGACTGGCTCCCGGACCAGCGGCTGGTGCGCTGCTGGGTGCCGCTCGGCCGCTTTGCGCATCCCGACGAGCAGGCGGACGTCGCGCTCTTCCTGGTCTCCGATCAGGCGCGCTTCGTCACCGGCCAGACGCTCTGCGCCGACGGCGGCACGCTCGCCGCATCGGGCTGGTATCGCATCGACCCCGATCACGACCGCTGGAGCAACACACCGATGTTTCGCACGCAGGGGTGATCGCGAGAGAGGATGGAAGCTCGTAGTGTGTTGCGGGCCCGGGCGATGTGATCCAGGAGCTCGGGGCGGTTC
>CAZOTO010000153.1:0-6736 GCA_964582775.1 uncultured Myxococcales bacterium | reverse complement strand
TCTCCGTCTTCTCCGCCGTGACCGTGATCTCCTCGACGGCCTGACCCGCCGATCGCGACGGCCCCGTCGCCTGCTCCTGTGCCGCTGCACCGAATGCAAAGGATGCACATACCGCCACCATCGCGGCTTGCGCTCCGAACGCTCCACGGATTCCCATTAAAATACCCCTCCTCAAGGACTTCGTTCCCTCTCCGGCGTCGCATCGTGCAGCCGAGGGAGGCGGGGAAGCTATCAGTCCTCAGGCGCGCTGAAAAGCAGCGAATTGAAACTGATGTAAATAGTTTCGGATGGTTGCCTATGGGTCCGATCGGCCGAGGCAATGGGTGGCGATCCGGTTCCCGCGCGCGCGGCGCCGTGGGCTCAGTCGCGAGTCACCGACGCTGCGAGGATGCGCTCGGCTTGCTTCGCGACGGCGCCGTCGATCATGCGATCTCCCAGACGAACGGCACCTTTCCCATTCTGCAAGGCTTCGCGATAGACGCGAACGACCTCGCGAGCCTCGGCGATCTCCGTCGCCGACGGGCGGAAGTGCCGATGCAGCTGCTCGACCTGTCGCGGGTGGATCGCGAGCTTGCCGTCGAAGCCGAGCGCGCGCGCATGGGCCGCCTCTGCGATCAGCGCGGCCTCGTCGTCGATCGACAGCATCGGTCCATCCAGGAGCGAGCGCAGCTTGGCGGCGCGTGCTGCGATCACCAGACGCGAGCGCGCATGGAGCAGGGACTCTCGGCTGTGTGGCGCGCCGATGTCCGCCAGGAAGTCGATCGTGCCGAACGCGAGATCGGTGACGCCCGGCGCGGAGGCGATCGCGAAGGCTCGCTCGATGCCCAGCGCGGACTCGACGAGCGGAACGACGCCGATGCCCGAGCCCGCGAGCGCAGACAGATCCTCGGGGCCCTGCGTCTTCGCGACCATGACGGCGCCCGGGCGGATGCGCCGGGCGGCTTCGACGTCGGCCGCATGCTCGCTCGAATCCGCGGGATTGATGCGGAGGATCACGCGCTCGCGATCGTCGAGGCTCGGGAGGATCTCCTCCGTGCTCGCGCGCGCCGCGTCCTTCCGTCCGGGAGCGACCGCATCCTCCCAGTCGACGATCACGCGCTCCGCGGACGTGCCGAGCGCCTTGGGGATGCGCGCACCTTGGTCCCCGGGTACGAAGAGCCAAACGATCATGCCGTGCTTCCTTCGTGCGGGATGGGTCGCCCGGACCGTCTCACCGCAATCGATCCCCTCGACTCGAAACGTAGATCCGCAACGCATGGCCGGCCGCGGCGATGTGCGCGCGCAGCGCCTCGACCGCGCCCGCGGTGTCGCGTGCCCGCAACGCGTCGACGATCGCGCGATGCTCCTGGTTCGACTTCGCGAGCCGGCTCTCGATGGTGAGCGGCGTGAGCGGCGGCAGCCCTTGCCACAGGCCTTCGATCATGCGCAGCAGCCGAGGCTGTCCCGCGCACTCGTACAGGCCGCGATGGAACGCCTGATTGCGCTCGACGAAGGTCTCCGCGTCTCGCGTCGCGGCGGCCTCTTCCATCTCTTCCTGCAACCGCGCCAAGGCGGCGAGGTCGTCGTCCTCGAGGCGCGCCGTCGCGAGTGCCACCGCATGGGACTCGAGCAGCGTGCGAAGCGAGTAGATCTCCTCGACGTCCTCGATTCCGCAGCGGCTCACGCGGTAGATCCGCCGTTCGTCGAGGTCCACCAGTCCATCGGCGACCAAGCGCTTCAATGCATCGCGAACGGGGATCCGGCTGATGCCGAAGCGGTTCGCCAGATCCTCGTGGACCAAGCGCTCGCCCCCCGCGAGCTCGCCCGCGAGGATCGCCTCGCGCAGCCTCTGGTACACCTCGTCCTCGATGGAGCGGCGGCGAACCGGTGCGAAGCTCGGACTGGATTTCATGGGCTCCGTCTCTGGGGTTCGCGTCGACGTCGCGCGGCGAATGGACTTTACGTGGGGCTCCGTATACCGTCAACGGAATATCATCGATGTCCGGAGCCTCGCCGGAGCAAGGCTGGCGGTGCGAGTGGAATGAGGGAGGAAATGGCGATGGCCGCGATCCGCTTCGACGACATCGAGGGGCTGCGCGCCCGGATCTGCGAGGAGTACGGCGCGTGGGGGCCCGAGCTCCTGCTCGACCAGGACAAGATCGACCGCTTCGCGGAGCTCACGGGGGATCGCCAGTGGATCCACGTGGACGTGGAGCGCGCTCGCAAGGAGAGTCCCTTCGGCGGCCCCATCGCACACGGCTTCTTCACGCTCAGCCTGATCCCGGTGCTCAAGTCCACCGACGACTTCGAGATCGTGGGCCACGGCAACGTCACGAACTACGGCTGCGACGGGCTGCGCTTCCTGGGGCCGGTGCCCGCAGGCAGCCGCGTGCATGCACGCTCGCGGCTGGTCGCGGTGGAGGCGAAGCCCAAGGGGACGCTCCTCACCGTCGAGACGGCCGTGCACGTCGTCGGCAACGACCGTCCCGCGCTGCTGTACAAGGGCCTCACCCTCTACACGCCGCCCGCGAAGAAGTCGTAGCGGCTGCCGTCATCGTCCGTGGTGCGCCGCGGACGCTACCGCAGGAACTGCCGGTGCGGATCGAAGAGCCGCAGCAGGTAGAGCTCGTCGCGGGTCGGGGGATCGATCGCCTCGAGGGTGTCGGCCACGCGCAGATCCCACGGGATCTGGGAGCGGACGTGCGCCACCGCTTGCCCGGCATCGGCGAAGCCGCTCGTGCCGCCGCGGAAATAGCCGGTGAGCACGAGCTCGGCACGACCCTCGTCCTTCTCGAACACGCAGCGATCCGTGACGACGGCGCGCACGTGCGTTCCCGGTGAGGTGACGTAGTCGCACGACTCCAGGAAGCGGCCGCGCGCGAGCTGCGTCGTCACCACGACGGCGGCCGCGCTGCTGGCCACGTCGTTGCCCCCGCCGGAGCCCAGCAGGTGGAGCTTGCCGGGAATGCAGGTGGAGTTGATGGCGCCGTACCGGCTCACCTGCGCGGCGCCGAGCGATCCCAGATTCTGGCCGTGGCTCACGTACATGCCGAGGATGCTCAGGATGTCCGTGGTCTGGATGCACGTCGGTGTGTTCTTGAAGTTGAACGTGTAGGGGTCGCCCGGCCGCGGCTCGTAGCCGTAGTAGCCCATCTCGGCCATCGTCTCGAATCCGTAGCCTTCCTCGCGCAGCTTCGCGTGTGCGAGCCACGCCGAGAGGTTCGCCGCGCCGATGCCTGCGAGCACGTTGCGAAGCCCCATGCGGCGCGCGATCTCGGCCTGCTTGCGCGCCGCTGCGACGATCATGATCTCGGTGCCGACGTATGCGCTCGTGTCGGTCGACAGCCCCCCGGGCTCGCCGTTGTCGCCGATCTCTCCATTCGCGGAGGCGACGAGCTCCTCGAGCCACGCGCTGCCCGCCGCCTTGCCGCGCAGCTTGCGCACGCGATCCCCGCCGAGCTTGCGCAGGAAGTCCTCCTGATCGCGGCAGGAGAGGATCCAGTGATCGAGGAACTCGCGCAGCTTCTCTTCGCCGCCGCGCGAGGCCTGCCGCACCTCGTACTGGAACGCATAGTCGTCGGCGTAGGCGTCGAGGTCTTCGCATCCCACGTTCGTCTGCCCCCGTGGGTGTCCGCCGAGCGGAAGCTCCACGACCGCGCTCACCAGGTCGGCGGGAATCCTCACGAGCGCGCTGTGCCGGCGCAGGTACTCGGTCGAGACGATGCGATCCGTCGACACGATCACCGCGCTCCTCGCGGCGAACGCGGCGAGCGGTCCCTCACCGAGCGGAGGGGTGAGGATCGCGTTTCCCGATACATCGCAGGCGGGGACGTGGACGAAGGTGACGTCGGGGTGCAGCGGTGGAAGCAGGCCCAGCTTGCGGCCGGAGCCGAAGGGATCGTCGATCGTGCGGAAGCGGCCCGCGCGCTCGTGCTCCTCGGCCATGCTCGCTCCCACGAGCGAATTCGTCGTGACGAAGGGCAGGCCGAGCGCGCCCGCCAGCAGGCGGAGCGTGAGGCTCAGGATGCTCCAGTGCTCGATCTCGACCCGGCCCGAGAGCCACGCGCGGTTCACGACGGGATTGGGGGCGGGGTAGGGCCAGAGATCCCCGGCGAACGTGGTGACGACCCGACGCACGAAGCCGCCCGCGAACATGGCGATCCATGTCTCGCCCATGCTGATGTTCGAGATCACGAGCTCCGAGGGCTTTCCCCAGTGTTGGCGGATGAGCTCGTGGGCGAGTCCGTACGGGCGCGTATGGGTGCTCGTCATGTGGATCGACTGACCGGTCCGCACGAACCGGGCGATGGCGTCGTGCAGGCTCGCGCGCTTGTCCTCGCGCGCCTCGGGAAGCGCGGTGCGGAAGCGCCGCTCCACGAGCTCTCGATAGTCGGGGTGCATCCGATGGCTCCTCGTCGGTGCGCAGCCGGAGGGTTTCCGGCCACGCTCGTGCGCCGGGCAGCGTATCCTGTTCGGGCCCCGCGGGCGAAGGGATGGGTCCGGGCTGGTTTCCGCTTCCTTCCGGCGGGCAGCTTTGCTAATAATTAATAAAAGGTTTCCGGTGGTCACCCCGACCGGGCGTCGAGCGCACGCGACGGGGGTGAGGGGGATTCGTGTCCGAGCAGCCGCTTTCGGGGATTCGCGTGGTCGAGTGGGCGAGCGGCGTCGCGGCGCCGTTCTGCTCCCGGCTCCTCGCGGACTACGGAGCGGACGTCGTGAAGGTCGAGCCGCCCGCGGGGGATCCTTCCCGGCGCTGGGGCCCGTTTCCCGGCGATGCGTTCGACCCCGAGAAGAGCGGGACCTTCTTCGCCTGCAACGCAGGCAAGCGGAGCCTCGTCCTCGACCTCGAGCGTGCCGAGGACCGCGAGCGCCTGCGCGATCTCTTGGATCGCGCCGACGTCTTCGTCGAAAGCGGCGACGCAGAGCGCATGCGCGAGTGGGGGCTCGACTACGAGAGCCTCGCGGCGCGAAACCCGAACCTGGTGGTGGTCTCGATCACGCCCTTCGGACGCACCGGTCCCTACGCATCATGGAAGGGATCGAACCTCCACGCCTTTCATCTGTCCGGAACGGGAATGCGCTACTGCGGGCGGCCGGGGGGAGCGCCGCTCGAGAACGGCGCCTTCGCCGTGGATGTCTTCGGAGCCTACGTCGCGGCCACATGGGCGATCGCGACGGTGCAGGGGCGTGAGCGCGCTGGTGGCGGTCAACACATCGATGTGTCGTGCGCCGAGGTTCTCGCCGCGCTCTTCGTCGGCGCCCAGAACATCGGTGGCATGGCGCAGGACGGCATTGCCGAGAAGCGCACTGGCGTCGGCATGCCGCTCGCGGCACCGGCCACGATCCTTCCGTGCAAGGACGGCTACGTGTGGATGATGGCGCTCGAGCCCGGGCAGTGGAACGGATTGCGCAACGTCATGGGCGATCCGGAGTGGGCACGGCCCGAGATGTTCCAGGACATGTTCGCTCGCGCCGAGAACGCGGACCTCCTGTACTCGTTCCTCGAACAGTGGACGATGGAGCACACGAAGCAGGAGATCATGGACCTCTGCCAGGAGAACAAGTGCCCGACGACGGCCTTGTTCACCGTCGCAGAGGTGGCGGATCACCCGCACCTGGCGGCACGCGGCTTCTTCCGCGCGATCGAGCATCGCGCCATGGGTCGCGTTCGCGCGCCCGGGGCACCGATTCTGTTGCCGGATTGCCCTCGGGGTCCGCATCGCCCCGCGCCGCTGCTCGGTGAGCACCGCGACGAGGTTCTGGCAGAGCTCGAGAGAGCCGCACCCGCACGTGCCGCTCGAGTCGAACCCTCGCTTCCACTCTCCGGCATTCGCGTGGCGAACTTCGGCTGGGGCTATGCGGGCCCGATCACGGGTCAGACGCTCGCGCTCCTCGGCGCCGAGGTCTACAAGATCGAGTCGCGTGCGCGCATCGACATCAACCGCACGCTGCCCCCGCACGGTGGCGGTGTGCGCGATCCCGATCGCAGCCTGGTGAATCACGCTTGCTGGGCGGGCAACGGAAGCGTCACGCTCGACCTGAAGAACGCCGAGGCCCGCGAGCTCGCGCTCCAGCTCGTGTCGAAGTGCGACATCGTCGTCGAGAACTTCGGTCCCGGCGTGATGGAGCGGCTCGGTCTCGGCTACGAGGTGCTGCGCTCCGTACGCCCCGACGTCGTGATGGTGTCGATGCCCGCGGCGGGGCTCACGGGTCCGCTGTCGGAGATCCGCACCTACGGCATGAGCCTCAGCAGCATCACGGGTCTCGACAGCGTGTCGGGCTATCCGGGCGGTTCCCCCATCCCCATGGAGAACGCCTTCGCGGATCCGGTGGGGGGCGTGCTCGGCGCGCTCTCTGCTCTGCTCGGCCTCGGCTACCGCGATCGCACCGGCCGCGGCCAGCACGTCGACTGCTCGCAGCAGGAGGGCGTGATCCACATGGTGGCGCCGGTCCTCATGGACTACGTGCTGAACGGGCGCGTTGGAACGCCGGTGGGCAATCGGCATCCGCTCGACATCGCGGTGCCGCACGGAGTGTTCCCATGCGCCGGAGACGATCGCTGGATCGCGATCGCCGTGTACGCCGACGAGGAGTGGCAGGCTCTGGTGGAGGCGATGGACCGGCCGTCGTGGGCGATGGCTCCGGAGCTGACGGACCTCGCGGGACGAAAGCGGCATATCGATGCGATCGAGACCCATATCGCGGAGTGGACGCGGGCGCTCGACGCGCGCGAGCTCGCCGAGCGCCTGCAGCGCCG
>CAZOTO010000152.1:0-6740 GCA_964582775.1 uncultured Myxococcales bacterium | reverse complement strand
GGCGGTACTGCTGAGGCAGCCCGGAAACGAGGCGCGCCTGGCGGACGTACTCGACCGGCGCGCCTCCGTCGAACCGCACGCCGCCGCGGCGCTGTCGACGGAGGCCGCAGCGATTCGCTGGCGCGCACTCGGCCACGCCGACGGGGCACTGCGCGGAATCGAGCGCGCACTCGATGTGGATCCCGACTTCGAGCCCGCCCACGAGCTGCGGGCAGAGATCGGAGCCCGGCTCGGCCGCACACAGGACGAGATCGCGTCGCTCCGTGCGCTGCTCGCCCGTGATCCCGAGGGACCGCTCGCCGCGGACCGCTGGCTGCGGCTTGCGCGACTGGCCATCGCGCAGCAGACCGAGGATCCGCAGCTCGCGCGCACCGCGGCGCTGCGAGCCCACGCGCTGGGGTTCTCCGACGAGACGAAGCGGCGCAAGCTACGACGGCTCCTCGAGCGCACGCGAGAGTGGAGTGCTGCGCTCGAGATGCTGCGCGAAGAGCTCGCGGCCGCGCCCTACGACGAATCCCCGGCGCTGCTCGCACACATCGCGCACCTCGCGTGGGATGAGCTGCACGACGCCGCGATCGCCTCGGATGCACTCGACGCGCTCTTGGAGAGCGGCGCGGCGGTGGATGCTGCCGACCACCAGCGACACTGCGATGCGTTGGCTGCGCAGGAGCGCTGGCCCGAATCCCTCGCGGCGCGCCGCCGAAGCCTGGAGACGAGCCCCGGCCCGTCCCAACCCGAGGCGTGGCTCGACCTCGCACGGCTCGAGCTCGAGCACGCACCCTCCCCTCATGGCGCGCTCGATGCCTGTCAGCATGCGCTGCACGTCCGGCCACAGATGCCCGCGGCGCTCGCTCTTCGCGCGCGAGTCTACGAACGCCTCGGCGACTTCGCGCGAGCCGTCGACGATCGATCGAGACAGGCCGCAGCGACCCAAGACGATTCGGAGGCAGCGAGCGCCTTCTGCACCGCGGCCGAGATGGCGCGCACGAGGCTCGGGGACGTGGAGCGCGCATGGGCGCTGTACCGCCAGGCGCTACGACGGGATTCCTCGCAGCTCGCGGCCCTGCTCGGCGCCGGCGAGATCGCACACTCCCGCGGCGAGTGGGCGGATGCAGAGCGCTGGCTCGGTCTCGCCTGCACGTTGCTGCCTGGATCGCCCGAGGAGGATCGCCTAGCGGCGACCGCACTGCGCGCGGGCGAAGCGGCCAGCGCGCAGCGCCGGCACCCCGAGGCGCTGCGCTACTTCGAGCTCGCTCTCGAACGGGATCCATCTCATCCCGAGGCTCTCGATGCGATGGGCCAGCTCGCTCTGCGGCTCCGGGCGTACGATCGCGCCCGCCCCTGTCTCGAGAAGCTGCTGGCCCTGGAGCCCGCGGCAGAGGACCTTCGTGCCGAGCGGCTCGTGCGCCTGGCGCAGGCCTGCGAGGGGTCCGGAGACCCTGGACGCGCCATCGACGTCCTCCGCGAGGTCATCGATCTGCGCCCGGGCGACGAGGTATCGCGCGCACGACTCGTCGATCTGCTCGAGCGAGAAGGCCGCACCGAGGAGGCGGTTTCGGAGATCGACCGCTGGAGCGCGCTCGTGTCCGAGGACTTCCGCCTACGGCTCGACCTGCGTGCAGCCGCCATGGAACGGACCACCGGCAGCCGTGACCACGCCCGACGACGGCTCCACCGCATCGTTTCGTCGGAGGGCGCGCCGGCCTCCGCTTGGGAGCAGCTCGCCACGCTCACGCTCGACGACGAGGGCCCCGAGGCGGCGCTCGAGGTCACTTCCCGGGCACTCACGCGGGTAGAGGACCGGGACCCGCGCGGCGCACTCCTCTGGATCGAGAGCCGGGCGCTCGACCGGCTCGGCCGGTCACAGCCGGCAGCGGTTCGCGCGTGCGAGGCGCTCGAGCTTCGTCCGCAGAATCTCGAAGCCGCGATGCTCCTCGCCCAGCGAATGGGGCTCGTCGGCAGCTGGAAGCGGGCGGTGGCCGTGCTCGAGCGAGCCCTCGATGCGACGAAGCCTCCGCCGGAAACCGCAGCAGAGATCTGGGAGGTGATCGGCCGCGCCTACGCCGGACCGCTCGAGGATCTCGAGCGCGCCCAGCGCAGCTACCGGCGCGCGCTCGAATGCAACGAGCTGCGCTCGAGCGCGCGAGAAGCGCTTGCGGACATCACCGCGTTCGACCCCGCATCGCATCGCGAGTCGGTCGCTCTCCACCGGGCGCTCCTGCAGCGGCACCCCGCGCGGGCGGGATCGTGGCGCGCCATCGCGCGCATGGCCGAGCACTGGCAGCGCGTTCTGCCGCTTCGTACGGCGAATGCGGTCATGTCGGCACTGGCGCTCGCGCCGGGCGAGGGCAGCGACGGACCGCCGGCCCCGGTCGCCATCGACGCGGGACCGTGTCCGGATCCGCGCGTCGAGGCCGCGATCCAGGTGCTCTGCGCCGTGGACGGAGGCGCACCGCTCGAGCAGAGCGCGGATCCCCTGCTGCAGGGTCTTCCCCGCGAGATCCAGGAGGAAGTGCATCGACTGGGTGGCTGGGCATGGAGCCTCCCCGACGAGTCGCTGCGCGAAGCCTGGAGCCAGCCGCTCGAGGAGGACGAGGACACGCTGGGGGATCTCCTGCGGCGGGCCCGGCGGCGTGTGATGCGGGCGCGGCGCGAGGCGAGGCTCGACGACCCGGGCGATCTCGATCCGCGCACGTGGCGCGCCCATGTCCTGGCCCGAGCCGCCGCGCGCGCGGTGCACGACCAGCGCCTGCCCGTACGGAGTGCGCTCCTCGCGATGCTGCGCAGCTGGCCCGAGACCCAGCGCGCCGCGACATCGACGGCCATCGAGCTCGGTGCGGCCATCCAGGCGTGCCCACCCGCTCGCATTCTGCTCGGCAGGCTGGCCGATGCATCTCTTCGAGGGCTGGGGCTCGGCCGATAGGGCACAGCCGACGAGCACGCCCTCCAGGAGGATCCGGGAGCGCCGGGACTTCCGTCAGGCGGTGTGCAGACCGGGCAGGCGGCTTCGCGACGCGGCGCCCACACCCGCGGGGACGGTCTCGTCCGATTCGGGAACCTCGACGGTCCAACAGCCCGGATTGGCACGGATCTCCGCCACGAGCGCCTGATGCAGACCATGGCCGCTCCGCGAGGCCTTCACGTGCCCCTGGATCGGCAGCCCGAGCAGAGCCAGATCGCCTACCAGATCGAGGACCTTGTGACGCGCAAACTCGTCGGGGAAGCGAAGACCGTCGCGATTGAGCACGCGATCCTCGTCGAGGACGATCGCGTTCTGCAGTGATCCGCCGAGCGCCAGCCCCACGGACTGCAGCTTCTGCACGTCCCGCAGGAACCCGAACGTACGGGCGGGCGCGATCTGCCGCGCGAAATACTCCGGGCGGATCCGGACCGCTTCGAGCGACTGCCGTCCGATCGCAGGATGCGGGTAATCGATGTCGACCGTCACCTTGAAGCTGCGCGAGGGAATCACGCGAACCCAGCGATCGCCCTCTCGAACCTCGATCGGCTTGCGGATCACCAATCGCCGGCGCATCCGCCGCTGCGGCGCCAGGCCGGCCTGCTGGATCAGATAGACGAAGGGGGCTGCACTGCCGTCCATGATCGGGATCTCGGGGCCCGAGACCTCGACCGTGCAGTTGTCGACGCCCATTCCGTACAGCGCCGAGAGAAGGTGCTCGATGGTGGCGAGACGCGCGTTCTGGCGCCCCAGCGTGGTCGCGAGCGTCGTGTCGACCACCCACTCGGTTCGCGCCGGGAAGCTCACCTTGTCCCGCAGATCCGTTCGGACGAACAGGATTCCGGTTCCTGCCGCCGCCGGACGGAGCACGAGATCGACGGGCTTGCCCCCATGGAGGCCGATCCCGGTGCACTGGATTCGCGACGCAAGCGTGTGCTCTACGCCCGGCAAGAGAATCTCCCTGGATCTCGGCACGATGTCACCCCCCTGACGACAGCGGTCGCACAGCAAGCACCGTGCCAGACCCACGAGAGGGAGGCCCCAGGAAGACCCAGGAAGAGGAAAATCATAAGTGCTCGATAAACAACGAGAAAACAAAGCCGCAGGCGCTCTCCTGGATTCGGTTCGCCAGGAGCGCAAAGCTACGACGCCTGCGGAAAGTGACGTTCACATTACACCGTGACGAAATCGTCACGGAGGGTCACGAGCCCGCGGAGCCCGTAGTAAGGCGGTCCACCTCGTCGATCAGCTCGCGCGCCGTCTGGTAGCGCGCAGCCGGATCCTTCTCCAGGCAGCGCAGGACGATCTTCGCGAGCGCGGAGGGGAGATCCGGATTCACCGTGAGCGGGTCGGGCGCGGGGGTGTGCACGTGATGATAGGGGACGTTCCCCTTGCGGAACGGAAGGGAGCCCGTCGCGAGCTCGAAGAGGGCGACCCCGAGCGAGTAGATATCGGTCCGGTGGTCCACGTTGCGGCCGAGCGTCTGCTCGGGCGACATGTAGAAGGGGGTTCCCGAGACGAGCGTGGTCGCCTGCCGGACTTCCTCCATGAGCTTCGCCAGTCCGAAGTCCATGATCTTCACCTGCTTGTCGCGGGTCCACATCGTGTTCGCGGTCTTGATGTCGCGGTGCACGACCTTCTTGCCGTGCGCATAGGAAAGCGCCTCGGCCATCTGGCGCAGGATGTAGATCACCGCAGGAGCGGGTACGGCGCCACGCCGGCGCAGGATTTCCTTCAGCGTGGTTCCGTCGACGTACTCCATCGCGAGATAGAAGCCGTGCTCCGACTCCCCCGCGTCGTAGATCGTCACGATGTTCGGGTGGTTCAGCTGCGCGGCCGCCTTCGCCTCGCGCAGGAAGTTCCGCAGCGCATTCGGGTTTTCGCGAAGCCCTTCGGGCAACACCTTGTAGGCCACCTCGCGCTCGAGCACCGTGTCGCGCGCCAGATAGACCACACCCATGCCACCGCGCCCCAGCTCGCGCTCGAGCTGGTAGCGGCCGGGCTTCACCGACGTCGTCGGCCCTCCCGAGGACGACGTCCCCGGCGTCGCGCTGGCCACCGGATCGCGGCGCTCCTGGAGCATGCGCTTCGCCTTGTCCGCGCGTGCCGCGACATCCTTGAAGTGATAGTCGAAGCTCAACACCCGATCGTAGATCTCGATCGCACGCTCGAGATCCCCCCTGCGCTCCAGTGCGCGCCCGAGCTCGTAGCAGGCGTGCACCGTGGACTTCGTCGGCGGAGCCGCCCCGCCCGCCTCCTCGAACTTCTTGATCGAGAGCGTGTGCATGCCCTTCGTCTCGAACAGGCAGCCGAGGATCGAGCAGGCCTCGCCGAAGTCCGGCTCCCCGGGCTCGATCTGCTGCAGCAGGCGAATCGCATCGTCGGGCTCGCCGTGATCCGCGTAGAGACGGCCCGCGGCGAAGAGCTCGCCCGCCTTCTCGAACATGGCGGCTTGGCGCAGGGGCTCCTTCGCCTGACCGAAGCACTCCGCCGCGCGCTTGTATTCGCCACAGCGTGCGAAGGCCTCTCCCGACCGGTCGTAGCGTCCGGCCGCACGGAACATCTCGGCCGCGGCCGGGAAGTCCTCTGCGCGCTCGTAGCAATCGCCCGCATCCTCGTAGCGCTCGAGCCGGCGGTACAGATCACCGGCTGCTCCGTACTCCCCTGCGGTCACCAGGAAAGCCACCGCCTGCGCGTCCTCTCCCTTCTCGCGCAGGTACTCGCCCATCACCCGGGCCGCACCGATCTCGTCGCCCGCACGCGTGAGGGCCTTCGCGGCCAGATCTCCTCGCGACACGCGCAGGAAGAGCTCCGCCGCGCGATCGTAGGCGCCCATGCGATAGGCGATCTTTGCAGCCGGACCGAACGCACGTGCCCGCACCAAGATGCTCTCGGCTTCTTCGAAGCGCTCGAGCTTCTCGAGGATCTCGCCCGCCTTGCGCGCCATGGCGCGAAGCTCACGCGCCTTGTTCTCATTCGTGGCTGCGGCGCCTCCGCCCTCTTCCGTGAAGGCGGCCACCAAGCACTCGGCAGCACTGGCCTCGGCTCCGACGCGCAGATACGCCTGCGCCGCCTGTCGATAGAAGCCGATCTCGCGATAGCAGCGACCCGCTTCGCGATGATTCCCCGCGCGATCGAACATCTCTGCGGCGACCGATCCCTTGCCCGCCTCGCGGTAACAGCGCGCTGCATCCTCGAAGCGACCGATCTGTGCGTAGATCGCCCCTGCGGCCTCTCGCTTGCCGGCCTTTTCGTTGAGCTCCGCGGCCTCGAGGAAGCGATTCTGGTCGTGACGAACCTCGGCGGCACGATCGAACAGCTCGTGGCGTTCGAAGAGCTCTGCCGCCTCGTCGCGGAGGTTGTGCAGGAGCAGGTATCGGCCTGCTGCGTCGGCGCCCTCCCTCGCCTCGATCGCCTCGGCCTCCTTGCGGTACCTCTTCAGATCCTTGCGCGAGAGCAGCGTCGTCGGATCGACCTCGTCGACCCGGGCCTCCATCGCCGAGGACTCGTCACCACCGTGCGCCTTCTCCGCACGTCCGCGCGCGCGACGAGCGCTTACCGCGCCCGCGATCGCCAGTCCGATTCCCGCGGCGAGCGCACCCACTCCGACGGGCGTGAAGGGAGCGTTCGCAAGCAGAGGAACGGCCCGGAGTCGCGTCGCAAGTTCGGGTGCGACGCGATCCACTGCGAGCACGCCCACTCCGATCCCAACCAGAGCGAGCGCCAGCAGCTGCGCGATGATGCGGCCAAGGGTGCGCACGGGGGGCTCATCGACCGGCAC
>CAZOTO010000151.1:0-6767 GCA_964582775.1 uncultured Myxococcales bacterium | reverse complement strand
GTGTTGCGCTCGATGAGCTTCGTCATCACGCCGCCGAGCGTCTCGATGCCGAGCGACAGCGGCGTCACGTCGAGCAGGAGAACGTCGCTCACGTCGCCCGTGAGCACGCCCGCTTGGATCGCAGCGCCGAGCGCCACGACCTCGTCGGGATTCACGCCGCGGTGCGGCTCGCGTCCGAAGAACTCCTTCACGAGCTGCTGCACCTTCGGCATGCGAGTGGAGCCGCCGACGAGCACGACCTCGTCGACCTGGCTCGGCGACAGGCCCGCATCCTTCAGCGCCTGCTTCACCGGACCGACCGTGCGCTGGACGAGATCGTCGACGAGCTGCTCGAGCTTCGCCCGCGATAGCTTCAGGTTCATGTGCTTGGGGCCGCTCTGATCCGCGGTGATGTACGGGAGGTTCACCTCCGTCTCGGTCACCGTGGACAGCTCGATCTTCGCCTTCTCCGCGGCCTCCTTCAGACGCTGCACGGCCATCGGATCCTTGGAGAGATCGATGCCCTGATCCTTGCGGAACTCCTCGATCAGGTAGCGGATCACCCGGTCGTCGAAGTCGTCACCGCCCAGGTGCGTGTCCCCGTTGGTCGACAGCACCTCGACCGTGTTGTCGCCCACCTCGAGGATCGAGATATCGAACGTACCACCGCCGAGATCGTACACCGCGATCTTCGCGTCGTGCTTCTTGTCGAGCGAGTAGGCGAGCGACGCCGCGGTGGGCTCGTTCACCAGGCGCAGCACCTCGAGGCCCGCGATCATGCCCGCATCCTTCGTCGCTTGGCGCTGGGCATCGTTGAAGTACGCGGGCACGGTGATCACCGCCTGCGTCACGGACTCGCCGAGATAGGCCTCGGCCGCCCCCTTGAGCTTCTGCAGGATGATCGCAGAGATCTCGGGCGGCGTGTACTGCTTGCCCATCACGTCGACGACCGCGAGATCGCTCTTTCCGGACGCCACCTTGTAGGGGACGAGCTTCATCTCGCTGCCCACCTCCCCGAAGCGACGCCCCATGAAGCGCTTGATCGAGTAGACCGTGTTCGCGGGATTCTGGACCGCTTGCCGGCGAGCGATCTGGCCGACGAGGCGCTGTCCGTCCTTCGTGAAGGCAACGACCGAGGGCGTGGTCCGCCCGCCTTCCTCGTTGGCGATGACTCGGGGCTCGCCCCCTTCCATGACCGCCACACACGAGTTCGTCGTACCCAGATCGATTCCGATGACCTTGCCCATCCGCACTGGCCCCCTAACAAAAACCTTCGTTGAATCAGCGAGTTACGGCCTATCACGCACCGGCCCGCCGACGGCCGCGCAAGCTAAGGCCTCCGCTCGGTGTGTCAAGCAGTGCGTACGTCGGTGCGGCGGACGGGCGCGAGGCTCGCGTGCGTCGGCTCACCTCGTTGCCGGGGAGCGACCTCGGCCCGATCGATCGACGGAAACGGCCGTACCTGGATCTCGATCGTTCGCGCGTCCTCGTAGTACCGCTCCCCCCACCATCCGCGGCCGAAGACCCCGATGCGCAGGCGGTTCTCGCCCTCGACGAGACCCACGAGAGTGCCTGCCGCTCCGTTCCTTCCCACCGTGAGCTGATCCGTGACGTCCTGCTCGTTCAGGACGCAGCGAAACGTCTCGATCGCGACGCTCCCGGAGTAGGGAAAGGCGACCAGTACCGGAAGCCCACCCATGGGAACCGAATCGCCGTGTACGGGGAAGCGAACCTCGAGCATCGCCCCCCCCAGGAGGATGAACCTTCTCGTCCGCTCGCCGATCGCGCCGGGTCCCGACACCCTCGCGATTCCCGTGATCGCGATCACGAGCAGCAGCAACGCCGCGCCCGACGCGATCCGTACCCGTCTTCCTCGTCCGGCCATTCTCCTGCTCCTTCGATCAATGCGCCCATCCACACCGCCGATGCGTGAGCCGACCGGCACCGGGGACCTGCGTTGCAAGCGCCGGCACCCCCGCGTAGACTGGCTCGGAATCATTGAAGAATTTCTCCCGGGATCTCGTGGCCTGCCCTCCCGGGGAACGGGGCATCCTTGATACTGCACCACGGTCTTCGCGCGCTCCAGATCGCGCTCTGCGCGAGCTGCCTCTACTTGGCATATGTGAGCCTTGCCGCGTGGTGGACGGCGGGTGCCATCGGTGACACCCCGCTGCGGCCTGCGCTCTCCGCAGCAGAGCCCTCGATGCCATCGCCCGCCGCGTATCGGGTCATCGGAGAGCGAAATCTGTTTCGCGCGTTGCGCGGTCCCACGACACCACTGATCTCGACGGAAGAGGATCTCGAGGAGAGCAAGCTGCGGCTGCGGCTGCTCGGCACCGTCGCCGCACACCCCCCTTCGGCGTCGCTCGCCACGCTGGAGGATCTCGGAACCCGGGAAAGCGTGCACGTGCGCATCGGCGACAAGATATCGGGAGCGACCGTCCTCGATATCCAGCGGCGACGCATCGTGATCGAGAACAACGGCCGACGCGAGGCGATCTCGATCGACGACGAGCAGACGAGCCCCGTACCGGCCACGACCGCACGCCGCGCATCTCCGCCAGGGGCGCGCACGGCCGCGTCCAGATCCGCCCCTCCGAGGCGTTCTGCACCGGCCGCCACACCTCCGCCCGGATCGCTCTCCCCCACGAGACCGCTCTCGTCGCCGGCGGGCCCTGCCGCGTCGGAGCCCACGGTCCAGGCGAGGGCCCTCTCGCTCGCGTCCCAAGTGCAGTTCGCCCCCGCCTACTCTCCCGACGGATCGATCGCGGGCCTGCAGATCCAGCAGGTGACCGCGGGAAGCGCGATGGAGGAGGCGGGCATGACCGCTGGCATGATCTGCACCGAGATGAACGGTCTGCCGATCTCGAGCCTGGGAAGCGTGAGCGCCGCGCTCCAGCCGACACCAGGGTCGCAGATCTGTCTCACCTGCATCGGCACGAATGGTGCCGCCGTCACGCATTGCTTCTAGACAGGTGCCCAATGAACACGTTCGTCCGCATCATCGCCTGTGCCTGGATCGCCGCGATCGGCATCGCCACGGGGGCACACTCGCAGCAGAAGGCACCCACCGCCAGCACGATCAACATCGATTTCCAGGACATCGAGCTGGCTCAGGTGATCAAGATGATCGCTGAGCAGACCGGAAGGAACTTCCTCTTCGACGAGCGTGTTCGGGGCAAGGTGACCGTCATCTCGCCGACTCCCGTAACTCCCGAAGAGGCGTACCAGGTCTTCGAATCGATCCTGCAGGTGAAGGGCTTCACCACGGTCTCCGGCCCCGGCGGCGTCATCAAGATCATTCCCTCGCGCGAGGCCAAGGAGCAGGCGATCCGCACGGTGCCCGGCGACGTCGCCGTCCCGAATCGCGACCAGTACATCACTCGCCTGCTCCCGCTGGAAAACGTCAAGGCGGACGCGATCGCGAACACGCTTCGGCCCCTGATCTCACAAGAGGCGAACCTGATCGCCTATCCTCCGACGAACACGTTGATCCTCACGGATACGGCCGCCAACATCCGGCGCATCGTGACCCTCGTGTCCGAGATCGACGTCGAGACCCATCGCGAGCAGGTGAAGGTCATCCCGATCCAGCATGCGGACGCGGCCACGCTCTCCGAGCAGCTCCAGGGGATCTTCTCGGAGAGCGGGTCGACGACGGCCGGGCTGCCGGCAGGCATCCGCGCGGCCGTGCGACGCGCAGCGCCACAGCAGCCGGTTCCCGGGGTCCAGCCGGGGTCCGGATCCTCGGGAGAGCCGCGATTCCTCACCGACGAGCGGACGAACTCGCTCATCGTGATCGCGAGCCAGGCGATGATCCAACAGGTCGAGAAGGTGATCGCCCTGCTCGATTACCAACGGACCGGCACCGGGCGCATCCACGTCTATCGCCTGAAGAACGCCGATGCAGAGCAGATGGCGCAGACGCTCGCAAACCTCGCACAGGGAGCGGCGTCGCCTGCACGCGCCCCCGGAGTGCCCGGGGCTGCCGCAGGCGCGGCTGCGGCCATGGCCCAGCTCGGATCGGATGTCCGCATCACCGCAGACACGCCCACGAACTCGCTCATCATCCAGTCGAGCTCCGAGGCGTTCTCGGCACTCTCGGAGGTGATCGCCGCCCTCGACACGCGGCGCACGCAGGTCATGGTCGAGGCGCTCATCATGGAGGTCGACGTCACGGACGGCGAGGCCTTCGGGCTCGATCTGCTGTACCAGAACAAGCTGAACACCCGCGGATCGGCGATCTCCGTCGGGAGCGATCCGAGCGGCGTGTTCCCGGCTCCACCTGCGAGCGGGAACCCGACCAACGTCATCGGGCAGACGGTCGAGACGTTCACCACGGCCGTGATCGGAAAGAGCATCACGATCACCGGCCCCACCGGATCCCCGATCCAGGTGCCGGTGATCCAGGGTCTGCTCACGGCCACGCGGAGCGACAAGGATACGAACGTGATCTCCGCACCCGTGATCCTCACGGCCGACAACGAGGAGGCCGAGATCATCGTCGGCCAGGAGATCCCCGTTCCCACGACGCGGCTCCAGACCGAATCGGGCACTGGAACCTTCCAGACCTCGCAGAACATCGCACGCGAGAACGTCGGCGTGACCCTGCGCGTGAAGCCTCAGATCAGCGAGGGCGACACCGTCCGCCTCGACGTCTTCCAGCAGATCAGCGAGCTGCAATCCTCGAGTGACGAGCTCGGGCCGACCACGACGAATCGGCAGGTCGAGAATGTCGTCTACGTACGCGACGGCGAGACGGTGATGATCGGCGGCATTCTCTCCGAGGTGCAATCGAGCGACGAGAAGAAGGTCCCCTTCCTCGGCGATATCCCCATTCTGGGCTGGGCCTTCAAGCGCACGACGGAAGACATCCGCAAGGTGAATCTCTTCATCGTGCTCACTCCGCACATCGTGCGGGATCCCGAGCGGCTGAACGAGCTCACGATGGAGCGGCGGGAGCGGTTCCGCGACGCTGCCCGCGACACCCTGGAGCTGTCGGAGCGCGAGAAGGAGCAGCGCCGCGCCGCCATCGATGCGGGCGTCGATCTCCCCGTCGACTCGAATCCGGTACGCCGGGAGATCGACCGTCACGCACGGTCGTATCCGGTTTCGAAGCTCCCGGAGATGCGAACGGAGCACGAGGAGCGCGAGCAACGCCGGCTGCAGGAGATCGAGCGTCTCGAGGCGAAGGAGACGACGGGGATGTACACGGTGCACCTTCCGAGGTTCACCGAGGCGGGCCTCGCGGTTTCCGCCCTCGAGAAGCTGATCGATGCTGGCTTCGACGGGACGGTCCTCTCCCGCACCGAGAACGGCGTGCTGTCGCATTACGTGGAGCTCGGTCCCTTCACGAGCATCGAGCAAGCCCGAAGCGTCGCGCGCGAGCTGCGCTCGGAGCATGGGCTCGAGTCCACCGTCGTGGTGAACCCGTAGCGCGGAGATGGGAACGGTGCCCCAACCTCTTCAGATCGCCTCCGCGCTCATCGGGCGCACATCCCTCGCGGAGGATGCGCTGGCGCAGGCGCTGCGCCGCCAGGAAGAGTCGGGGCGACGCATCACGGAGCTGCTGCTCGAGCTCGACCTCCTCCCCGAGCACGAGATGATCCAGGCGCTCGGAGAGCACTACGGGCTTCCGGTGCGCGAGAACCTCTCCCCCGAAGAGGTCGATCCCGAGCTCGCCACGAAGCTCCCGATCTCGTTCGCCAAGAGTCATCACCTCCTGCCCCTGCGCCGCGACGGCGATCGGCTCGAGGTCGCGATCGCCGACCCTCTGCTCACCGATCCGCTCGACGATCTGCGCCTGCTCTTCCCCGGCCTGCGCTGCGCCCCGATCCTCGTGCCGCGGCGCACCATCCTCAATTGCATCAACCACGTGTACGATCGCGCGAGCAGCGCCGAGGATCTCGCGGACGAGCTCTCGACGGGAGAGCTCGACGAGGTCGCCTCGGAGCTCATGCACGAACCCGAGGATCTCCTCGACTCCTCCGAGGACAGCGCACCGATCATCCGCTTGGTGAACTCGCTGCTCCAACAGGCCGTGAAGGAGCGCGCCAGCGACATCCACATCGAGCCCCAGGAGAAGGACGTCCAGATCCGCTTCCGCATCGACGACATGCTGCGCGAGCCCATGCGCCCCATTCCTCGACGCCTGCAGCAGGCCGTGGTGTCGCGCATCAAGATCATGGGCAAGCTCGACATCGCCGAGAAGCGCCTGCCCCAGGACGGACGCATCTCGCTGAAGATCGCTGGACGCGATTACGACGTGCGCCTGTCCACTCTTCCGACACAGTTCGGCGAGCGCTGCGTCCTGCGCCTGCTCCCGCGCACCCAGGAGCTGCTGAGCCTGGAGCGCATCGGCCTCACCCCCGCGGCACGCGAGACGCTCACGCGCATCATCCATCGCAGCAACGGGATCGTCCTGGTCACCGGCCCCACGGGATCGGGCAAGACGAACACGCTCTACGCGGCCCTCGCGGAGATCAATTCGCCCGACAAGAACATCATCACGATCGAGGATCCGGTCGAGATCCGCCTGCCGGGAATCGGCCAGATCGAGATCAAGCCGTCGATCGGCCTCACCTTCGCCGCCGGACTGCGCTCGATCCTGCGTCAGGATCCGAACGTGATCCTGGTCGGAGAGATCCGCGATCTCGAGACCGCCGAGATCGCGATCCAGGCGAGCCTCACGGGTCACCTGGTCTTCTCGACCCTGCACACCAACGAATCCTCCGAAGCGGTGACCCGGCTGATCGACATGGGCGTCGAGCCCTTCCTGATCAGCTCCT
>CAZOTO010000150.1:0-6785 GCA_964582775.1 uncultured Myxococcales bacterium | reverse complement strand
TGAGCTATCGCATCGAGAGCGACCATGGGCCCTTCTATGAGCGCGGCGTTCGCGAGGCGCTCGCACTCGTGGACTACCGCTTCGGCTCGGGGGATCCGCCGGGCTCGCTCTGGGACACCCCCAAGGACCGACTCGACGCCGTCTCGGCGGAGAGCCTCGGAAAGATCGGCGAGCTGCTGCGGCAGCTCGTCCTCGAGATCGATCGGGAGTGAGGGGGTGCCGGGATGAAGCCCGCGCTCCGCGCGCTACATACTGTACGGGCTCTTTCTCGGAGGAAGGCGATGAGCGGAGCGGAACAGGGGATCGTGGCTCGGGTGGACGGGGCCGTGCTGCGGCTGTGCATCGACCGGCCCAAGCGGCGCAACTCGCTCACGCGCGAGATGCTCGCGGAGCTGATCTCGCACATCGAGAACGCCCCCGACAACCCCGAGATCCGGGTGATCGTGCTCTCGTCGGTGGGCGAGCACTTCTGCTCGGGGATGGACCTGGCGAACGTGAACGACACCGGGGGAGCGAAGCCGCGCGTGGGCGACATGCAGCGGCGCATGCCGCGGGGGGCGAATCGCCTGATCGAGGCGATGCTCGGCGTGCAGCTCCCGATCGTGAGCTCGATCCGCGGCTGGGCGAGCGGCCTGGGCTGCCATCTTGCGCTGGCTTCGGACTTCACCGTCGCGACGAAGACCGCTCGCTTCGTGGAGCCCTTCGTTCCCCGCGGGTTCACGCCGGACAGCGGTGCGACCTATCTGCTGCACCGCCTGATCGGGATCGCCCGCGCCAAGGAGATGCTGCTGCTCGGCCGCGAGGTGAGCGGCGAGGAGGCGGAGCGCTGGGGCATGATCCATCGCGCGGTCGACGACGCGGAGCTCGAGGACGCGACGGAGGAGCTCGTCGCCCGGCTGGCGCAAGCAGCCACGGTCGCGCTCGGCCTCACGAAGTGGCTCGTGCACCGCTCGCTCGACATCGACGTGTCGGATGCGCTGTCGAACGAGGCGTTCGCGCTCGAGATCTCGGCGCGAAGCCGCGACTTCAAGGAGGGGCTCACGGCGTTCTCCGAGAAGCGGCCACCGCGCTACGAGGGGCGCTGACCGATCAGGCCTTCGCGGGCTTCGCGGAGCCCTCGCCCTCGAAGAGCGCGCGGACCTGCGGCTGGCTCACCTTGAGCGACGGAGTGCGCGGCAGCGCATCGACGACGAGGATGCGCGCGGGCACCTGATACTTCGCGAGGTGCTTCGCGGCGAAGGCGCGCAGCTCCTCGGCATCGACCTTCGGGGCGTCGGGCGCGAGCTCGATCGCCGCCACCGGGATCGCACCGAGCCGCGCATCGGGAATGCCGACGACGGAGGCCTCGTGCACGGACGGATGCCGCTCGAGCACCTCGACCACCTCGGCGGGCGCGATCTTGAAGCCGCCGCGGATGATCGCATCGTCGACGCGGCCCTTGATCCACAGGAAGCCGTCCTCGTCGAGCACGGCGAGATCCGTCGTGCGCACCCAGTCCGCCCCCTCGCCCATCTGCTTCGTGCGCACCTCGAGCAGGCCGGTCGCCCCCGCGGGGAGCACCTCGCCGCTGCCGGGATCCACCACGCGAAGCTCGCAGCCGGGATGCGCGCGCCCCACGCTGCCGCGCTTGCTCTTCGCCCACTGGCGGTGGTCCTCGAGCGTCCAGCCCGCGACACCGCCCGCGAACTCGGTCGCGCCGTAGAGCGTGAGCACGGGAATGCCGTACTTGTCCTCGAAGGCGATGGCCGTCTCGGGCGGAAGCGGCGCGGTTCCCGACGTCACCGCGCGCAGGCTCGACAGATCCTCGCGGGGAAGATCCGCGTCGAGGACCATGCGCAGCGCCGTGGGGACGAGGCTCGCCACCTTGGGCCGATGCCGCACGATCGCGGCGCGCCATTTCTCGACGTCGAAACGATCGAGAAGCGCGATGCGCCGGCCCTCGACGATGGCCTGCAGCACGCGCCACATTCCGCTCACGTGCACGAGCGGCGCCGCGACGAGCACCACGCCCTTCTTCAACACCGGCTCGTCGTCGCCTCGGTCGGACGAGTAGTGCGCAGCGCCGAGCAGCGACTGCTCGATGCCGCGATACGTGAGGTGCACGCGCTTGGGAGGACCCGTCGTTCCGCTGGTGAGCATCTCGACGGCGACACCCGGAAGCGGATCGTGATGCGGACCGCCGCCCGGTGCGGATTCGCCGACCGCGCGGCACGCGCTCTCGCCCTCGAGCGAGACCTCGACCGCGAGCGCGCCGATCTCGCGCGCGACGGCGGCGATCTCGGGCTTGCTCCAGTCCTCGGGCCGCGCAATCACCGCCACCGTACGCAGGCCCCGTAGATCCGACGCGACCTTCTCGGCACCCTGATGCGGATTGATCGTGACCACGCAGCGCTGCGTGGAGAGAACGGCGAGCATGACGCCGACGATCGCGGGATCGTTGCGCAGCAGGACCGCGACGGCGGCGTCGCGGGGAATCGCAGCCCGGACGAGCGCATCCTCGACGCCAGCCACCGCCGCCGCGAGCTCACCCCAGCGGTACCACCGTCCCTCGAACTCGATCGCCTCGGCGGAGGGATCGAAGGAGAGGACGCGACGGATCCGATCGGAGAGGGTCATCCGCGCGTGGGCAGCGAAACCGTGGCGCTGCACGGAGTCGTCGGCTTCTCCTGCGTCGAGATCATGATGTCGATGTCGACGCGGTGGTCGCCGTCCTCGACATACTTCTTTATCACCTTCCCGGTGACGATCATGTCGTCGCCCGCACAGACGTTCTGCTTCATCGCCACGCTCGCGCGGCGCACGGTGGCGCGGGGCCCTGCCCAGTCCGTGACGAGCCGCGTCACCATGCCGAGGTTGAACGGCGTGTTGACGAAGACGTCCTTCGTCTTGGAGCGCTCGACACAGTAGTCGCGGTTCGAGTGCTGCGGCGAGAAATCACGCGTCGCAGATGCCAGGTACACGCATCGCGTGACGGTGATCGGCATGACGATCTGGGGTAGCTCCTCGCCCTCTTGCACGTCGTCCCAGAGGCGATCCGTGAACTTCGGCGGCTGATAGCCGGTCCGATCGCCCTGGATGACCTCCTCGATGGCGGGGCTCCATCCACCGCCACTCACTGCGGCGACCGGCGCAGCCCCTTCCTGCCGGCCGTAGCCGAAGGCGCTCATGCGCTCGCGCGCGACGAGCTCCTTGCGTTGGTTGCGGTAGATGCGGTCCATGGTCCAGAAATGGCCCTCGCCGAGCCGCGTCTGCTTCCACGGAGAGACCGAGACGAGCCGCTGGCTCACGCTCAGGCGATCGCCGACCTGCAGGGGCTCGCCGAACTCGATCTCGATGGCGGTGATGATGCCCACCGGAAGGTTGAGGGCCTCCTTGATGCTGTAGTGGATGTGCGGCGCGGGCTGACGGCCCCCCGGAGGCCACGGCCAACGAAGAGGCATCGAGAACGTCGTCATGAACGATCCAGGAGGCGCGACGACGCTGCGGAAGCCACGCTCCTTCGCGTAGGCCTCGTCCAGATACAGGGGATTGCCGTCCTCGAGCGTCTCGCACCAGTGGCGGATCAGGTACTCGTCCACCTCGAGGGGGGTCTCCTCGGCCTCGGACTCCTGGGTCAGCTCCTGCAGCCGCTGCTTGGCCTCGTCGGAGAGGTATTCGGGGATGTAGTCGAGCTCTTCCTGACCGGTCATGCTTGGTTCACCTCGGACGTCGTGGGTTCGTGGGGAAAGTGAAGGCTGTCGGATGGAGTGTCAACGCGCCGCCCGACGCCGCCGGAACGCAAGCCGCACTCAGCGGGGCGCACGGATCTTCGCGATCTCTTCCTCGGTGAAGCCCGCCTCGCGCAGGACCTCCTCGGTGTTCTCGCCCCGCTTCGGCGCCAGCGTGCGCACCCGACCCGGTGTCGCCGAGAACTTCGGTGCGACACCGATCTGCGTGATCTTCCCGTACTGCGGGTGCTCGATCGTGGCTACCATCTCGCGCGCGCGATTGTGGGGATCCTCGAGCGCCTCGTCGATGCCATACACCGGAGTGGCGCAGACCTCGCGCGCGGCCATCTCGGCGAACCACTCGTCGCGCGTCTTCTCGCGGATCTTTCGCCGCAGGAAGGCGAAGATCTCCGGGAAGTACGGCTCGTCGAACTGGTGCTCGGTGTACTGCTCGCAGCCGAGCATCTCGCACAGGTTCTTCCAGAACCACGGCTCCATGCAGCCGATGCTGAGCCACTTGCCGTCCGACGCCTGATAGACGTTGTAACAGGGATAGGCGCCGTTCAGGAAATAGCGCCCCGGTCGCGGGGGTTCTCCGCTCGCGTAGTAGTCGCTCGCCGCGAGACATGCGAGCGACATCACCCCATCGCACATCGCCATGTCGATGTACTGACCCTCGCCCGTGCGGTTTCGCGACTGCAGCGCCGCCAGGATCGAGAACGCCGCATAGAGCCCTCCGCCCGCGAAATCTGCGATCACATTGATGGGGATCGCGGGCGGCTGGTCGGGCCAGCCGATCATGCCGAGCGTGCCGGCCACGCTGATGTAGTTGAGATCGTGCCCGGGAAGCTGCGCGTAGGGACCGGTCTGTCCGTAGCCCGTCACCGAGCAGTAGATCACGCCCGGGTTGCACCGGCGCATGGCCTCGTAGTCCACGCCCAAGCGGGTGGCCACCCCGGGGCGGAAGCTCTCGACGACGATGTCGGCCTTCTGCGCGAGCCGAAGGCAGGCTTCGCGCCCGGCTTCGCTCTTGAGATCGAGCCCGATGGAGCGCTTGTTGCGGTTCATCGGCACGAAGACCTTGGTCCGGTCGGCGATCCCCATCTCTTCGTCGATCTGACGGGCGGCTCCCGGCGGGGCCTCGACCATCACGACGTCGGCGCCGAGATCCGCGAACAACATGGTGCAGTACGGGCCCGGCGCGTGGCGCGACAGGTCCAGGACGCGGATTCCCTGCAGAGGCATTGGCGGTGTCCCCTTTCCGCAGCGGGGACGATCGGCCCCGGCGTGGGTGCGAATGCAATCAATATTAACGGAGCCGGCCGGTACGGACCAGGCTTCGCGCCTCCTCGCTCGTTCCTTCGGGTCGCATCGGAGGCTCGATCGGGCCGGAGCTAGCGGCCGCGATCGGGCCGCGGCAGGGCGTGGGCCACCTCGGCCCATCCCGCATCGTAGGGAGCCACGAAGCTCCACTGCACGGCCATCGAAGCGAACCTCCATTCGCCGCCGACACGGGCGTACTCCTCGAGGTAGCGGCCGGCCATCCACTGGGCCTTTCCGGACGCCGCGTCCACGGCAGGCACCTCGAAGTACCAGCGTCCCTTCGCGCGGTCGCCGTCCACTTCGATGAACGAGTTGTGCAGCATGTGCATGCAGAAGGTGATGCTGGGTCCGACGAGCTTGCCGAAGAACAGGCGCGCGCCATCGACCCCCTCGTGCCGCGAGGCCTCGCCCATGCCGAAGTCGAGCTTCGCGTCCCGGGTGAAGTGCGAGAGCAACGCATCCAGGTTCACGGGATCGCCGAGGCCGGCGTCCACCAGATCGCAGTAGGTCGCCTTGAGCTTGCGGATCGCCTCGATGTCCTCGATCCGCCGAATCCGCGCCTCGAGCTCCTCGATTCCCATCGTTGCCTCCTCTGCCGTGCTACGGGCGCGCGTCGCGCGCCACCGTGAGTCCCCGATTCGCCAGCACGTCCGTCCAGTGCGGAGCAATGCGGTGCAGCCACGGGATCACCCGCCCATTGCCGACCCAGATCTCGCGTCCGCCCCGCTCGAGCCGTCGCATCGACTCCTCCACGCACGCTTCCGCGGAGATCTTGTCGATCTCGACCTTGTCCATGATCTCGGTGTCCACGGCGGGCGGGAAGAGCTCGATCACCTCCACTGCGTCGCCGAGCTGGAAGCGCAGGGATCGCGTGAACGAGTGCAGCGCCGCCTTGCAGGCCGAGTAGACGGGAACGTTCGACAGGGGGACGATGCCCCCGGGGGACGATACGTTCACGATCACCGGATCGGGCTGGTGGCGCAGCATCGGCAAGAAGAGCTTCGTGAGCGCAATCGGCGCGAGGAAGTTCACCCGGATGTCGTCGTGGATCTTGTCGAGATCGAGATGCTCGGGATCCGCGAGGTCGTAGGTGCGCATCACCGCGGCGTTGTTGAAGAGGACGTTCACGCGATCGCCGTCGCGCTCGATCGCCTCGAGCAGCGCTTGCCGCTCTCCGGGATCGCTCACGTCGCAGCGATACGCGCGCAGCCCCGGGGTGCTCGCACAGGCCGCGTCGAGCTTGTCCTGCCGGCGGCCGCAGACGATCACCCGGTTGTCGCGCTCGAGAAAGCTCTTTGCCAGCGCGAGACCGATGCCCGTTCCTCCGCCCGTGATCAGGATCGTGTTTCCCGTGAGCTTCATCGTGCTTGTCTCATCCCTTCCGGAATCACAGACCGTACTGCTTCATGTACTCGGCGAAGCGCTCGCGAATTTCGTGGGGATCGAGCGCATAGTGCTCGCACGAATAGCGGTGCGCGCCGTGCTTCTCGGACGGATTCCCGTCGATCCACTGCCGGCATCGCTCCCCCGACGCATGATCGAACTCGATGCCGAAGTACTCGTGGATCCTTCGCGTCGCCCCGATCGGGTCCCCGACGAGATCGTCGTAGAGCAGATCGTAAAAGTGCCGGGGATGGGCACGGCTGCGGGCGACGAGGGCGCGATCCATCGCCGAACCCCACGAGTCGAGCCAATCGCGGCCGATCTGGGCGGGATCCGCCTTCACGTTGTACAACGTGCGCAGCACCTCGTACA